>JAGAUV010000002.1 GCA_017620635.1 Muribaculaceae bacterium
CCACCAAAACTGTAAAGGGCGACGGCAAGTGGAAAGTGACATTCGCTAACGATGCCAACCTCAAAATCTATGTGGAGCTTAATCCCGAGCTCGTAAACCAGCCTGTTACATTCAGCACCGCCGCCATGAACAGCTGCAACTTCTGCTACGACAATATCCAGGTTTCCGGCCCCAACGACGAATACCGTAATGTAGGCAAGGTAGGCGGCTTTACACTTACCGACAACGGCGACGGCACAATCACTTTCGTGGCTGACGTCACATACCGCTACAGCAACTCCTACACAGAGGACGGCGGCTCTCCCGAGCGCGTGGTAATCGAATACACCGGTGCCTGCGAAGGTCTCGAACCGGCTCCCGTGGTAAAGAACGAAATGACATATTACAGCCCTGACGGCGAACGCGAAAACTACAGCACTGTGAGCGGCGTCACATTTACCACTACTTACAGCGGACTTTCCAAATACTCGCTGACAGTCGATAACGAGAGCCTTGTAGACGAATACGGCAAACGCTTCTACATCGAGGTTGATCCCAGCCTCGTCGGCACAAGCATCGATGTACCCAACAGCACAGCTACAGTAAACTGCGTACTCGGCTTCATCCAGGTATCAGGCCCCAACGTCGAATTCCGTCCCGTGGCAAAAGCCGGCAGCGTTAAAATCGTCGACAACAACGATGGCAACGTGAACATTGAGGTTGATGTAACAGACAGCAGTAACCGTAGAGTTGTATTCACATACTCCGGAGTACTTACAAAATGAACAAACGATTTGTAAAATATCTCATAGCATTTTGCATCGGCGCCATCTTCACAGGCGCTGACGCCCGACGCCTTGCCCCTAACGCCGAGATGTTTTTAAGCAAACGCGAGGCAAGTCCGGCTATCAGCCGCGATGCTCTCCCCGACACTATCGTCAATGCCTATGTCATGTTTGACGACAAGACGGCCATGTCGGAGCTTGAAACCCTCGGGGTCAAGTTCCATGCAGACCATGGCATATTTTCCACGGCCGCGATACCGGCCTCCGTACTCAGGGAAGCCGGCAACACCGAGGGCGTCAGGTATATAGCGCTCGGCAATGAGGTTAAGTTGCTCAACGACTACAGCCGCAAAGTCTGTGGAATCGACAATGTGCATACCAATTACGACAACAGCCTGCCCCAGCCCTACACTGGCAAAGGCGTGGTTATAGGCGTGATTGATATCGGCGTAGAGTTCGGGCACCTGGCGTTCCGCGAGCTCGACGGTACCGGCCTGCGCATAAAACGCGTCTGGAACCAGAAATCGAGCCGCGGCCAGGCTCCGGAAGGCTTCGGTTACGGGTCGGAGTACACGACAGCCGAGAGCATCCTCGCCCTTACCTACGACAGCCCGTTCGAATACCACGGCACACACACCATGGGAATCGCCTCGGGCGCCGACCTCAAGTCGAAATACTATGGCGTGGCCCCGGAGTCGGATCTTGTGTATGTCGCCTTCAACGACGATGACACATCCCTTCCCGACGCCATCAAATATATCTTCGACTATGCGGAAAGCGTAGGCAAGCCCTGCGTGATCAATATGAGTCTTGGCCAGCACTTAGGACCGCACAACGGCACCTCGCCGCTCGACAAGTATATCGATTCGGCCGTGGGACCCGGACGCATCATCGTGGGCGCCGTCGGCAACGAGGGCAACCGCCGTCTGCATACATCCGAGACTTTTACCGAAAGCGACACGCAGCTCAAGAGCATGCTTGTTCTCAACAAGGATTCCAAGAACAGGCTTCACTACCTCGACATATGGGGTTCGGAAGGATCACAGATTAAGGTCAGCCTCTGTGTGGCCCAGTCGCTCAAAGGCAAGATCCTGACGCAGACTCCTGTCTACGACACCTCGGACGACAAGGCAAGGTTTATTACCGACGTCTTTACCATCAAGAACGACGGCGTCGACGCAAACATCTACATCGACGGAGAGGTAAGCCCGGTCAACGGGCAGCCGCACGTGATGGTGGAATGTGAAGTGGGCGATATATCCGAAGGCCGTGTGCTTGGCGTAATAGTAGACGGCGCAGCCGGAGAGACGGTGCACCTGTGGAATTACTCGGGCAACGAGTTTGCCTCCAACGGCAAGCCGGGTTGGACCGACGGCACAGTCGAAGGTACAGCCGGCGAGATAGGCGGCACAGCCAGGAACATAATATCCGTAGGCTCGTACGATGCCCGCAGCAGTATCAAATGGATCGACGGCGCGGTATCGAACATGTACAACCTCGACCTGCCATACGAGCAGAACAAGCGCTCGTTCTTCTCGAGTTGCGGACCGACAGCCGACGGACGTACTGTTCCGGATGTCCTTGCCCCGGGTTTCCCCGTGATATCGGCCATCAACAAGCATGCCTATATCAATCTGGATCAGGAACTGTCGCTCTACACCTGCGCCGCGACACACGATGCCGACGGTGTGAGCTACTACTATTCTTACCAGATGGGCACCTCGATGTCGGCACCGTTTGTAGCCGGCACTGTGGCACTGATGCTCCAGGCCAAGCCCGACCTGACACCTCAGGATGTTCGCTCGATTCTTGCCTCGACCTCGCAAAGCGACGAATTTATGGGGGCGCTGCCAAACAACTACTATGGCAATGGCTATCTCAATTCGCTTGGCTGCGTGCGCGCTGCGGTCGATATGTCCGGAGTGACTCTCCCCGGCGCCGAAGCGACAGACAGGGCAAAGGTGTGGAGCGACAGAGGCGGCAATCTCGTCATAGCCGCCGGGCAAGGCTGCAAAGCAGAGGTCTACTCAAGCTCGGGCGCGCTTCTTGCCACGCTCACACTGACGGAACCGATCGAAACCGTCGATGCCACGGCATGGGGCAGCGGAATAGTAATCGTGAGAATCACAGGTGTAAATTCCGCACAAAGCATAAAGGTAGCACTATGAGATATCATGCAAATTAAAACCATAAAGAAAAAATGAAAAGATACATCATAACATTCTGCGTTGCCCTCATGGCTCTCGTAGCCTCGGCACAGCAAGGCATGACCGTACTTCAGTTGCACCTCAACGACGGTACAGTCGACAAATACATATTGCACGACAAGCCTGTGGTAACATTCGGCGACGGCAATCTGATCGTTACCTCCGACAAGGCGACCAACACATATGTATTCAGCACTGTGGAGCACTTCGATTTCGAAGAGGCAAGCAGCGGTGTAGGGTCCGTCACAGCAGAAGAAAATACTTTCACAGTATGTGTTGACGGCAACACACTCAGTGTCGCCGCCGACGAGCTGCAGTGGGTGGAACTCTATACTGTCAACGGCACCAAGGCCATGTCGGCGGATGCCGTCGACGGAGTGGCCGAGGTCGACCTCTCTTCACTCCCTGCCGGAGTATATGTGGTGGCGACCAACTGCCATAAAGCTATCAAGATACTGAAGAAGTAAGACTGTCAGGACAGACAAGGCACCGCCGGGCATGCGTCGATTGTGACGCGTGCCCGGTTTCTTTAAGAAGCCACTGATTATTTGTCGTATTTAGATTTGAAATTGTAAAATTAAGTGTTAACTTTGCGGCAACCTTAATCGAAACACATGAAGAAACTTTACTTACTTCGAAGCCATTCAAGAATAATGGCAACAAGTCTGGGCCTGCTGCTGAGCGGTCTCTGCGCAGGAGCAGAGATCAACTATTACGACAGCAATGCCCGTGGATATATCACTAACACACTCAGCACCAAGGCTGGAGTGGTGGCGATGAGTAACCGAGGCAACGAGATATCGCTTATCAGCGCCGGCGGCCTCAAGACACTCGTCAGCAGCCCAGGGGCAGGACGTTATGTCAATGTAAGCCCCGACGGCAAGTCGCTCGGCTTCAAGAGCATCGACCCCGACGGCCTTCAGGCTCCTGCCCTGCTCGATGTGGAGATCGGCGAAGTGACCCTCCTCGAACCCTATTGCGAGCAGTGCGGCCAGGTGGCTTTCGGCACCGACGGCACCATAGCATATACGGTGGGCAATACGCTCTACATAAGACGGGGCGACGACAAAAAGGCCTATGATCTCGGCACTTATGTCAACATAGCCAATATCAGCAGCGACAACAGCAAGGTGGCCTACAACAGCATGGACGGCGACTGCCATGTGCTCGACCTCTCCGACGGCTCGGAGGAGCTTATGCCGGTAAGCAACGGCTATATGCCCGTGTGGTCGCCCGACAACAACAAGCTGGCCATTCACCGCATCAACGGCGAACTGGCGACTGTAGATCTCGGCGACTACCAGGTGTACGAGCTCGGCGAGGTCAACACGTTCGCGTGGGAAAGCAATTCGAAGGAGCTTGTGGTAACGCGGTCGCAACGCGCCAACGATTTCAAGGTAGAGAGCGCCTCGGTAAGCCGTCTCGACTTCCGCGGACTCGAAAGCAAGGATATAGTGGCCGACGACGAAGCCATCCCTGTATCGGCCAGTGTCAGCGGCAAGGACATCGTGATATCGTATGCCGGCGGCGAGCGCAAGGTGGAGCTACTGAGCTACCCGACGCACGACTATAAGGGCGCGCCGGCAGCCCGTCGCGAGCTCTTCACGGCCAATGCCGACGAGAAGATAGGCATAATCGCCGCATCCTACGGCGGTGTACGCAGTGAGGATGCCAAGGAAGCCGCATCACGCGCCTCCGACACCGAGAACAGTATCGGTCTGCTCGACATACCCTACATCAACCAGCTCTGGGACACCCCGTGGGTGCCTATAGAGGGCGGCAACGTGAACTACGGCTACAACTGCTGCGCGTCGACATCGTCGTGTATGCTTCTTGGCTATTACGGACTTCTGCCCGACGACCCGGACCGTTATATCTCCAACCCGGGCAAACCGGCCGGCGCCGTACAGGTAACAAAATACGCCTGGTATGTCGGACGCGAGTACACCTCGCCCAAGACAGGCCATGTGTTCAATGAATCAATCGACGACGGCGGCTACTGGGGCATGACCTACGGCATCAAGGGCGGCCATGCGTATCTGTGGTACGGCGACCGACAGCCCAACAATGCCATGGACGATTTCCATATACTCAACGGCGCCGACGAATCAAAGATAGAGACCGCCAACATACCGTCGATGAAGAGCGAATGCCGCGCCAACCGGCCCTATGCCATCTGTCTGGCCTGCGGCACGGGCGGCCACGTGGTGCTGGCGTTCCGCGCCGACCAGAAGGCAAAGATCGACGGATCGGGTACTGTCAAGGCTATCGGCTCATTTGTGTGCCACGACCCTGCCGGCGACTATAATGCAGGCTATTACAATTGGGACGGCCGCTACTCGAGCTACGACCTGCCGGGCATCAACAACGGCTGCGCCAACATAGGCACATTCCACTGGGGCGTTAAGACGAGCGTCAGCGCCGGCATAGATAATGTCGACGCCAACAAGCCTTCGTACAAAGTATATGCCGAGCCGGGCCGTATCATAGTCGAGGGCTCTTACAAGAGTGTCAAAGTATACAATATATCCGGCTGCATGCTACCCTCTCCGGAGGTTTCAGCCGGAGTATATCTGGTAAGTGTCGACGGCGAGACCCAGAAGGTTCTTGTGCCGTAGCACATCGGGACATAAACAAAGCGGCTCTTCCGGGGAACGGGAGGGCCGTTTTTATATCATATGCTGAGCGCTACCACTCGTATGCGACGGAGAGGCCGAGGTTGTTGAGCGACAGGGACCGGGACGACCAGTAGTAGTTGTTGTTCGAGGTAATGAGCTGATATGTAAGGCCTACATTCACGGCATTGTCGGGGCGCTCACGTGATACGGGTATGCGCAGACCTACTGTGGGCCGCATGTAGAACTGGGTGCTGTTCGACAGGAATCCGTCGGCCATACGCAGATAGTCGCTTCCCATGAGCCATGCCGCGCCGAGCTTAATGTCGATAAAGAAGGATGTGGTGGCGCGGTCGCCTATGTTGAAGCGGAAATCGGAGAATACTGGTATCATGACTTTAGTCTGAGCGTTGCTGCGACTCATGTAGCCGTAGTCGGGATCGGGCGTCCACCCTTCGGGCTGCTGAGCCATGACGACATCGACCCCAAGACCCACGCCCATAAAGAACCATGATGAGTACTGAAAGCCCTGGGTGGTGGAGAAATCGATCACGTTGGCTCTGTTGTGTCCGAGGCCGGCGAGGCCGGACATCTCGACAAAACCCTTATAGTTGAGCGAGCCGGAGAGGGCCGGTGTTATGACCTGCTGCAACTGGTTGGCAATCTGATAGTACTGAGCCGCCGAGCGCAAGGGGACTATTGCGGCAAGAAGAATGAGAAAAGGAATAATGCGTTTCATGTCAGCAGCAAGTTGTTATATAGTATATAACGAGAAATATTGTAATTTAGTTTCGAGGCCGTTGTGGCAAAATGCCATAAGCGAGGCAGGCGTATGGCATCAGATGAGGGCGCCGGGCATAAATTTTTCAGATAAGAAGAATGCTTTATTTGCATCTGTAACATTTTTTAGGTAACTTTGCAGACGTATTATACAAAGAACAACCATTATCGCACTTTTCAAGACATATAACTTATATTGATGAAAAAGAAGGTATTAGAGATATTGGCCCAGTCGCGACTTATCCAGCTGTTCATAGAGAAGCCAACCCCCACGTGGATGGTTTATCTTACAGATCTGATACTGATCGCTCTGAGCTGCGCACTTACACTCGCATTCGGACTACACAAAGAGATAGGAGATTCATTCATCCAGACCCCTCTGGCACGCGCCATCTTTGAGTTCGCAGTCTATGCTGTGCTTGTACTTGCACTCCGCACAAGCCGCTATATCATCCGCCTTTCGGTATTCGAAGACACCTATCGCCTTGTAGTACTGATAGCCAGCGCGTCGTTCATCCTGATGTTCATCTCGCTGCTGACATATTTCTTTACCGGAGTAGCCTACTTCAACATCTGGAACATAGTGACAATCGGCCTCACTGCCTTTGCCCTTATGCTCCTCACACGCCTGGCAATCAAGAAATTCTATCTTGTAGTAAAGGGCGTGGTCCGCGACCGCAAGCGCGTTATCGTCCTCGGTTCGGCAATCAACTCATTCTACCTCGCCACGGCACTCAAGAGCGAGTTCGACGGCCGCTTCGACCCGGTTGCACTGCTGAGCCTGGCCCCTCGCGAGTCCGACAAGTCGGTCAACGGCATCCCCGTTGTCGCGTTCAACCCCAACACCGTATCCGAGGTGTTCGAGCGCTACAAGTGCGATACCCTGCTCTTCCTGTCGACGCAGCTTGACCTCATGCGTTCGGGCACAGCCGACATCTTCCTCAAGAACGGCATACATCTACTGATGCTCAACCAGATAGAAGAGTTCGACGTCAACAGCAAATCGATGCCTGCCCTGTCGGCCCATGTTCACAACATACAGGTAGAGGACCTTCTCGGCCGCGACCCCATCAAGACCGACGACCCCGACATACGCAAGCACATCCACGGCCAGGTGGTAATGATCACAGGCGCCGCCGGCTCAATAGGCAGCGAGATCGTGCGTCAGATAGCCAAGATGCAGGCCGGCGAGATAGTGCTTCTCGACCAGGCCGAGACGCCCATGCACGAGATGCAGCTCGAGATGGAGCAGAACTTCCCCAAGATCAAGATACACCTGTTCATAGGCGACGTGGCCAACCGCGCCCGTATGGAGCGAGCATTCCAGAAATATCATCCACGCTACGTGTTCCATGCCGCCGCCTACAAGCATGTGCCCATGATGGAGCGCAACCCCATCGAGGCTGTCATGACCAATATCTTCGGCACCAAGAACATAGCCGATCTGTCGGTACAATACGGCGTAGAGAAATTCGTGATGGTGTCGACCGACAAGGCCGTCAACCCGACCAATGTGATGGGCGCGTCGAAACGTATCGCCGAGATCTACGTGCAGTCGCTCTATTATCACAACCGCAACAATACCGACGGCCCGACGACACAGTTCATTACCACCCGATTCGGCAACGTGCTGGGCAGCAACGGCTCTGTGATACCAATCTTCCGCCGTCAGATCGAACAGGGCGGCCCTATCACAGTGACACACCGCAACATCATCCGCTACTTCATGACCATCCCCGAGGCCTGCTCGCTTGTACTCGAAGCCGGCTGTATGGGTCACGGCGGCGAGATATTCATCTTCGACATGGGTCAGCCCGTCAAGATCTGGGATCTTGCCGAGAGGATGATATCACTGTCGGGTCTGCGTCCCGGCGAGGACATCAAGATAATCGAGACCGGCCTTCGCCCCGGCGAGAAACTCTACGAAGAGCTCCTCAACGAAAAAGAGAACACGCTGGCCACACACCACAAGAAGATAATGATAGCGCGTGTGCGCATCTACGACTACAGCGATGTGGTAGAACACCTCGAGCGTCTGCGCAAGGCCGTCGACGGTGTGACATCGCACAACATCATAGTAGAGATGAAGCACATGGTGCCCGAGTTCAAATCGAACAACTCGCAGTGGCAGGAAATCGACACTGAGATAGCGAACGATACCGACGCCGACATGCACGAAATAGATATAACAACAGCATTACCACAATGAGAAGACTGATATTCAGCCTGCTGACACTTGTAATAGCATTGTCGGTCCAAGCCTTTGACCCCAAAGACCTTATCGGGGGTCTGATAAACAAAGCCACCTCGAGCACCAAATTCACAGTCGATGACCTCAAAGGCACATGGCTCTACGATTCGCCGGCAGTATCATTCGAGAGCGACAATGTGCTCAAGAACATCGGCGGCGCCGGAGCCGCCGCGGCAGTAGAGACCAAGCTTGCGCCCTACTACCAGAAACTGGGCTTTACCAAGACCACACTTACCGTGTCGGAAGACCACAGTTTCAGCCTCAAGCTCGGCCTGCTCATACTCAAAGGCACCGTAGAGAAAGACGAGAGCGGCGAAGGCCTTGTGTTCAGCTTCAACGCCATAGGCAACAAGACACTCGGCAAGGTCAAGGCCAATGCGAGCAAATCGGCCGACACACTCAACCTCACATTCGACGCCACCCGTCTGATACAGGTGCTTACCACCATCTCGTCGAAGCTCAATATCAAGAGCCTCAACACCCTGTCGACACTTCTCAATTCCTACGAAGGCATTTACATCGGATTCAAGATGAAATCAAAATAAAAGCCGGAGGCCGCGTGCCTCCGACTTTTATTTTTTGCAAAACTTACTTTTTTGTGTAATTTTGCAGTTAATTAGCCAACACACTATTCCCCGACACGAATGGACTATAGTATCCTCGATTTTTTATGCCTTCTTGGCGCGGTAGGTCTCTTCCTCTACGGCATGAAAGTAATGAGCGAAGGACTGCAGAAAGCCGCAGGCGACCGCCTCCGCAACATCCTGTCAGCCATGACCCGCAACCGCTTCGCCGGTCTCCTTACGGGCTGCGTCATCACAGCATTGATCCAGAGTTCATCCGCCTCGACGGTAATGGTAGTCAGCTTTGTCAACGCCGGCCTCATGTCGCTTGCCCAGTCGATGGCCGTTATCTTCGGCGCCAACGTCGGCACTACGTTCACAGCGTGGATCATAGCGCTCTTCGGCTTCAAAGTGAGCATCTCGGCCTTTGTGCTGCCGCTCATAGGCTTCGCCGTGGTGCTCCTGCTGTCGAACAGCAGCAAGGCCAAGAACATCGGCGAGTTCCTTATCGGCTTCTCCTTCCTCTTCATGGGCCTGGACATGATCAGCGCCTATGTGCCTGACCTCCAGAGCAACCCCGAAATCTTCGCCGCACTGCGCGGCTACGCCTCGATGGGCTTCAGCTCAGTGCTGATCTTCTGTCTTGTCGGACTTCTTCTCACAGCCATCATCCAGTCGTCGGCGGCCACCTTCGCCATCGTGCTTATCATGTGCAGCAAAGGCTGGATAACCTTCGACCTCGCCTGCGCAGTGGTCCTCGGCAGCAACATAGGCACGACCATAACCCCTATCCTCGCCTCACTGAGCGGTAATGTGGCCGCCAAGCGCGCCTCGATGGGGCACCTGCTCTTCAACCTTCTCGGCACAATCTGGTGCCTGTGCGTGTTCATCCCGTTTGCCGACTTCAACGCATGGCTTACCGAGTCCATAGGCCAGGGCGACCCCAACGCACTCTACAAATATGTGACCAATCTCGAGGCCACGTCGCCCGAAATCTACAACCACCTCTTCGACAACTCCCTGCCGGCCGGCCACGACGCCATAAAATCGATAGCGCGGATGCAGATGAGCGTGTCGTTCGGCCTTTCGATATTCCACACCACCTTCAATATCGTCAATGTGGTGGTAATGATCTGGCTTACCAATGTCTACGTCAAGATAGTAGAATGGGTTGTACCGGCCAAGAACCGCGACGACGAGGAATTTGCACTCAAGTTCATCTCGGGCGGTATGCTTTCGGCTTCCGAGCTCAACATAGCCCAGGCCGAGAAGGAGATAGCCGTGTACGGCGAGCGCGTGGGCCGCATGATACATATGGCTCAGGACCTCATACACACCAAGGAGAAGAGCGAGGAGTACAACACACTGCTGTCGCGAGTGGAGAAATACGAGGATATCAGCGACCGCATGGAGCTGGAGATAGCCAACTACCTCAACCGATGCGCCGAAGGCCGCCTGTCGAACGAGGGCAAGCTGCGCATCGCCGCCATGCTCGGCATCATCAGCGAGATCGAGAGCATAGCCGACAGCTGCCTCGGCATAGGCAAGATACTCAACCGCAAGATACAGAGCGGAGCGACATTTACCGACGAAATCTACAGCAACATCGACTCGATGTATGTATATGTCAAGGACGCCATGACCATGATGATCGCCCAGCTGCAGCACATAGAAAACGTGAGCGAGAAGTCGCTGAACGACAGCTATAACAAGGAACGGGAGATCAACAACTACCGCAACACCTTGCGCAGCAGCAACGTGGAGAACATCAACAACAAGCACTACGAGTACCAGGCCGGCATCTACTATATGGACATCATCAGCGACCTCGAGCGCACCGGCGACTATATAATCAATGTGATCGATACCCTTAAAGAAAACTTCGGCAAGGTATCACGAGCATAAATACGGCCATGGCAGAGGTGCTTATCGACTATAAGGGCGTAGAGGTGCTGCGCGACGAGCATGTGACGCTCAAGAACGTAGACTGGCAGGTAAAGGCCGGCGAGCTGGTGTATCTGTTAGGCCGCGTAGGCTCGGGCAAGACCTCGCTGCTCAAGACCGTCTACGGCGAGGTGCCAGTGCGCACAGGCACAGCCTATGCCCTCGACTACGACCTGACACATCTCGACCGGCGCGACATACCCTATCTCCGACGCAAGATAGGCATAGTGTTCCAGGACTTCCAGCTTCTTACCGACCGCACGGCATGGGCCAACCTCGACTTCGTGCTCAGCGCCACAGGCTGGCGCGACAAGTACGAGCGCGAGACGCGCATCGACGAAGTGCTCCGTCAGGTAGGCATGCAGACCAAGGCATTCAAGATGCCGCATCAGCTGTCGGGCGGCGAGCAGCAGCGCATAGTCATAGCCCGCGCCCTGCTCAACAAGCCCGGCCTCATCCTCGCCGACGAACCCACGGGCAACCTCGACCCCGACACGAGCACTCAGATCATGGCGCACCTCCACGAGATCGCCTCGCAGGGCACGGCAGTGGTGGTGGCTACGCACAACCATGCCTTTACCCGAACATTCCCCGGACGCGTGCTCCGCTGCGAGCGCAAACAGCTCATCGCCCTGTAAACAAAGCACAGGGCAGATGTGTTATAGTATTTGGAAGATAATAACAACATAAAACATAAGTCAATGAGCGATTTCAATAAAATCATCAGCGAGGACAAGCCTACGCTTGTCGACTTCTTCGCCACATGGTGCGGCCCGTGCCGTATGCAGGGCCCCATTCTCGAAGAGGTAAAGAAACGCATAGGCGACGCCGCCAACATCATCAAGATCGATATCGACCAGAACGGCCCCGTCGCAGCGGAATACAACGTCCGCTCAGTGCCTACACTCATCCTGTTCAAGAAGGGCGAGGCAGTGTGGCGCACAGTCGGACTACAGCAGGCCGACGTGCTCGAGCAGAAACTACGCGAGCATATCTGAGAATCCACGAATCTCTGATCTGAGAATCCACGAATCTCTGACGACAGAAACACTACAGCGGACTTTCCGGCACCGGGAGGTCCGTTTGTCGTCTACAGGGCGTAGTCTGTCATGTAGCGGAGGAAGAAGGTAGCCACCTGCACATAGATGATGATGCCGAAGAGGTCGTTCATAATCTGGATGAAGGGGCCGGTGGCAAGGGCCGGGTTGATGTGCAGCTTCTCGAGAGAAAGCGGAATGATCGTGCCCAGTATCGAGGCGAACATAACGACGACGAAGAGCGAAACCGCAACCGACAGAGTGACAGCCATTTCGCCGGGCATGACAATGAGATTGTAGACGAGCACCACGGCCGTGATAATGGTGGCGTTGAGGAGGCCTATGAGAGTCTCCTTGCCGAGTTGCTTTGAGAACTCCTTGACCTCGAGGCTGCCGTTTGCCAGACCCTGAACGACGATAGCCGAGGCCTGAACGCCGACGTTACCGCCTGTGCCGCCGATAATAGGGATGAACAGTGCCAGAGCCGTGACAGCCTGCAGCTGCGACTCGAAAGCGCCGAGGATGACAGAAGCGAGGATTCCCGAGGCAATGCCTATGAGGAGCCAGGGGATACGCGCTTTGGTCTGCGCTATTACGGTATCGTCGGCGTCGACGTCGCCGGTAAGACCTGATGCCAGCTGATAGTCGCGTTCGCTCGATTCGCGCACCTGGTCCATCACGTCGTCGACGGTTATGCGGCCTACCAGTCGGCCTATCGAGTCGACCACGGGCATTGCCACAAGGTCGTATTTCTCGAAGTCGAGAGCCACCTCGTCGATGGGCGTATCGGCTTTAACGCTGACGGGGTCGGCCTCCATGACATGTTTTATCTTCGACACCGAGGGGTGTGTGAGCATCATCTTGAGAGGCAGGGTACCCTGGAGGCGATAGTCGTCGTCGACGACATAGACATAGTATATCTCGTCCATATCCTCGGCCTGCAGCCTCATCTGCTTGATGCATTCGGGCATCGACCAGTTTTCGTTGACGACAATCATCTCGGTGCCCATGAGGCCGCCGGCAGTGTCCTCGTCGTACTTGAGAAGGTCGATGATATCTCCGGCCTGCTCCACGTCGTCGATGTGCGAGATGATCTCGTCGCGCTCCTCTTCGTCGAGCTGCTGGATAAGGTCGACGGCATCGTCGGTGTCGAGGTGGTCGATCTGTTTAGCGATCTCCTCGGCCGGCATGTCCTCGATTATCTTCAGACGCTCGTCCTCGTCGAGCTCCATAAGTACGTCGGCCGCCGTGTCCTCATCGACAAGTTTGAACAGATATTCAGCCTGCTCGGAATCGAGCTGCTGGAACAGCTCGGCGATGTCGGCCGGGTGCAGGTCGGCAAGCTCGGCACGTGCCGCCTCTTTGTCGTCGGCCGCTATTATGCCAATGATACGTTCGATATCGTCCTGTGTAAATTCTTTCATGACTTACGGAGTTGCTCTATTCTTTTTGTCAGATCGATAAACTGCTGCACCGAAAGCTGCTCGGGCCTGAGATTCAGCTCGGGCCAGTCGGGAGCGGCGCCGGGAGGGAGGAGCGATTTCACGGAGTTGCGCAGGGTCTTCCTTCTCATGCCGAAGGTAGTCTTTACGACCGTACGGAAGAGGGCAGCGTCGACGCCGAGGTCTGTCACGCCGTTGCGGCGCATGCGTATGACGCCCGACTTGACCTTTGGCGGCGGATTGAACACGTGCTCGGAGACGGTAAAGAGATACTCGACATCGTACCATGCCTGAAGGAGCACACTCAATATTCCGCGGTCCTTAGTGCCGGGAGGTGCCGCGAGCCTCTGCGCCACCTCGCGCTGCAACATGCCCGAGCAGCATACCACACGGTCGCGCCAGTCGAGCACCTTGAAGAATATCTGCGAAGATATATTGTAGGGGTAATTGCCTATGATGCAGAATTTTCCGTCGCCGGGGAATATGTCGGCATCAGACATCTGCAGGAAATCGCCCTCGATAATACGCGGCTGCGGCTCGGGGAGATGTGCTTTGAGCCATGCCACCGATTCGGAGTCGATCTCGGCAAGAGTGAGGTCGGCCGGCGCGTGTCGCTCAAGGAGAAACTGAGTGAGCACCCCCGTACCGGGACCGATCTCGAGCACGGGCAGGCCACGGTAATCGTCGAGGGTGGCGGCGATGCGGTCGGCAATGCTCATGTCGGTAAGGAAATGCTGCCCGAGGGCTTTTTTGGGTCTTACTCCTGCCATTATATCTGTCATTTTCGTTTCAACTGACAAAAATACAAAAAAGCGCGCAAGCTGCAAAATTTACAATTGTAAATTCCCGAGGAGCTGCAAGCACCGGCAGAAAGCAGTGACACGGGAGCGAAAAACGGTACTATAAGTTGTCTCCGCAGGCACTTGCGTCCGAAAAAGACTAAAAATTGTTGATAACTTTTTAAATTTAAAATTGTAAATTGCCTCAAAAAGATGTAATTTTACACGACGAAAGCCACAGCAGCATATCCGACATGCCGTTGTGGCCATTAACAGATTATGGATCAAGAAGTTTACCACATACCGGCCTTATTGCCCGAAAGCCTGTCGGCCCTCGACATCCGTCCCGACGGCATCTACGTGGACGCTACCCTCGGCGGCGGCGGTCACAGCCGTGCCATTGTGGAGCGTCTTGGCGAGAAGGGACATCTCTACTCATTCGACCAGGATTCCGACGCCATAGGGCGAGCGTTCAGCGATCCGCGCTTCACACCCATACACAGCAACTTCCGCTTCATGTCGAACTGGCTCGACTATTACGGAGTGCTGGGGCGCGTGGACGGCATCCTCGCCGACCTCGGCGTGTCGAGCCATCATTTCGACGATGCCGGGCGCGGCTTCTCCTTCCGTGCCGACGGGCCGCTCGACATGCGCATGAACGGCAAAGCGCAACGCAGCGCCGCCGATATCGTCGCCGAGGCCGAGGCCGAAGAGCTGACACGTCTCTTCAAGATCTACGGCGAGCTGTCGCAGGCACGACGCATAGCCGACGCTCTCGTACGCGCACGCGCGACATCGCCGGTCGACACCACCGGACGGCTTGTCGAGGTAGTGTCGCCGCTGATCAACCGCTCCAAGGAGAAGAAAGAGCTCGCCCAGGTGTTCCAGGCGCTGCGCATAGCTGTCAACGGCGAGATGGAGGCTCTCGAGAGCTTCCTCGACCAGACCGTAGAGGCACTGCGGCCGGGCGGACGGCTTGCCATAATAACCTATCACAGCCTCGAGGACCGCATGGTAAAGAACTTCATGCGCACGGGCCGCACCGACGGCCACGAGGAAAAAGACCTCTTCGGCCGCTCGCATACGCCCGTCAAGCCATTGGGCAGCAAACCCGTCGTGCCGGGAGAGGAAGAGATAAACCGCAATCCCCGCAGCCGCAGCGCCAAGCTTCGCGCAGGAGTAAAACTGCCACAAAACTCCTGATACGACCATGAGCAATATATTTCTGACAGCATTAGACAAGATCTGGTACTTCATCCGCGTTGTAATACAGGGCGACGGAGTGTCGAGCCGCTTTTTCCGGCGGCACCTCTTCGCCACATGCTTCATACTGCTCGCCTGTGTGCTTATGATCGCCATGCGCTTCGACTGCCTCACGAGCGACAACACCATATCGAACATCAAGAGCCAGATAGAAGTGATGAAGACAGAGAAGCAGCGCCAGCGCTCGCTCTACATGACCATGACGCGAGAGTCGGCGATGATGCACCTTGTAGATTCACTGCATCTGGGGCTTACCGTACCCGACAAGCATCCCGAAATCATCCGC
>JAGAUV010000017.1 GCA_017620635.1 Muribaculaceae bacterium
CGCAACGGGTCGGTCACAGCGATGCCGCAACGACGACGACCGAAATCGATTGATAAGATACGTCCCATTTTGTCTCGCAAAGTTACTATTTTTTATTAAACAAAGCCGCATGTCTCGCCCATTTTTGTACATTTGCACAACAAACTATCCTCTTTCACGTTGATATACCGATGAAACTTACAAAACTTATTCCCCTTATCGCTCTATTGACCGCTTCGGCATTGTTCGCATGCGGAGAAGAGAGCCACCACAACACCCCCGAGACTCCCGACAATACTCCGTCAGAACCGGCGAAAGAGACCGGTTTCGCCCGTGGAGCCGACGTCGGTTGGCTTAGTCAGATGGAAGCCGAAGGTCTCAAATTCTATACCCCGGGGCCCGACCGCAAAGAAAAGGAATGCATGAAGCTCCTGCGCGACGACTGCGGCGTCAACTCCATTCGCCTCCGTGTATGGGTCGACCCCAAAGACGGATGGAACGGCATAAAAGATGTAGTGGCCAAGGCATCGAGGGCCGAGAAGCTCGGTCTGCGGACTATGATAGACTTCCACCTGTCCGACACATGGGCCGATCCCGGCAACCAGATCATGCCCAAGGCATGGGAAGGTCTCGACCTCGAAGGCCTGAAGAAAGCTGTCGCAAGCCACGTCGACGAAACGCTTCGCGCTCTCAAGGATGCCGGAGTGACTCCCGAGTGGGTACAGATCGGCAATGAGATAACTCCCGGCATGATGCACCCTGTAGGACACGTCGACAATCCGAAAGAACTCACAGCTCTGATAAACGCCGGATATGACGCTGTAAAGAAGGTCTTCCCGAAGGCTAAAGTGATAGTGCACCTCGATTCAGGCCACGACCAATGGCGCTACGACCGCATGTTCGACATCTTGCGCGACAACGGCGGACGATACGACATGATAGGTATGTCATTGTATCCGTTCTGGGCTCAGGAAGGCTGGGAGGCTGTTTCCGACAAATGTATCGAGAACATAGAACACCTAAAGGCCAAATACGGCAAACCCATAATGATATGCGAGATCGGCATGCCTTGGGATCAGGCGGAAGACTGCAAGAAACTCATCGCAAAGATGATGAATACCGATGTGGAAGGCATATTCTACTGGGAGCCTCAGGCTCCCTCGGGATACAACGGAGGCTATCAGCTCGGATGCTTCGACAACGGTGCCCCGACGGTAGCTCTCGACCCCTTCAAAGATGCGGTTAAAAAGTAATTAACACATTTTAACTCCCAGGCTGTAAAGATTCGGGAGTTTTTGCGTCATATATGTACATGACAACAACAAATACAACATATTCATCGCTATGAAGAAAATGATTATGCGCTGTGTGATGGCACTGGCAGTGTTTGCCGGTATATCACTGACAGCCAAGGCTCAGACGGCACCTCAGCCGCTGCCCCAGGACTCGGCACTCGTAACAGGTGTGCTCGAAAACGGTCTTACCTATTATATCCGTCACAACGAGATGCCCAAAGGACAGGCCGATTTCTATATCGCTCAGAAAGTCGGTTCTATACTTGAAGAAGACAACCAGCGCGGTCTGGCTCACTTCCTTGAGCACATGTGCTTCAACGGCACAAACAACTTCCCCGACAAGGGTATCATAAACTGGCTTGAAAGCAAGGGCGTGAAATTCGGCGTCAACCTCAACGCCTACACCTCGATCGACGAGACCGTATACAACATATCAAACGTTCCTGTCGCTTCAAAAGCCGTGCAGGACTCATGTCTGCTCATCCTTCACGACTGGGCATGCGACCTTACCCTCGACCCCAAAGAAATAGATGCCGAGCGTCCGGTCATACACAACGAATGGTCGCAGTCGATGGTAGGCGAGATGCGTCTTTATGAGAAACTTCTCCCCGTAATCTATCCCGACAACAAATACGGCGAGCGTCTGCCTATCGGCACAATGGACGTTGTCGACAACTTTCCGCCTCAGGCTCTGATCGACTACTACCACAAATGGTACCGTCCCGACCTGCAGGGTATCATCGTAGTCGGCGACATCGACGTCAACTATATCGAGAACAAGATCAAGGAGATATTCGGCAGCATAAAGATGCCCGAGAATCCTGCTCCGCGCGAATATGTGAGCGTAGAAGAGACTCCCGGCACAATCTATGCCATCGGCGCTGATCCCGAGGTACGTGCAGCCAACGTATCCCTCATGTTCAAGAGCCTCAACCTCGAACTTCCGCGCGAGATACGCAACACCAACTACTACTTCATGGTAAACTATCCCAAAGTGATGATTTCCATGATGATGAACAACCGCCTGTCGGAGATAGCCTCTACTCCCGATGCCGAGTTTGCAAAAGCTCGCATCTATATGGGCAACTTCTTCATCTCCAAGACCATGCCGGCGCTTACCCTCGACGTTGATCCCAAAGGCGGCGATGTTGTCCCGGCCTTTACCCAGGCTTACCGCGAGCTGCTTCGTGCCGTGCGCGGAGGATTTACCGTCGGCGAGTACGAACGTGCTAAATCTGAGTTCCTCTCGCGTCTAGAGCGCCTCTACGAAGGCCGTAACGACGTTGAGAACGGTTCTTATGTCGACGAGTATGTCAACCTGTTCCTCGACAACATTCCTGCCCCCGGCATTGAATTTGAAAAACAGGTATACGACCAGCTTGCTGCTGTCTTCCCCCTCGACAACATCAACCAGCTTCTCCCGGCCATCGTGACCGAGGACAACCGCGTGCTCGTGGCTCTCATTCCCGAGAAAGAAGGCTTTACAACGCCCACAGAAGAGCAGTTCGAGAAAGCGATAGAGACTGTCAATGCCGAAGAACTCGAGCCCTACAAGGATGAGATGCGCGAAGATCCCCTGATCGCAAAACTCCCTGCCGCCGGCAAGATCAAATCGGTAAAAGACCTCAACGAATGGAAAGCCAAAGAGTACACTCTCTCGAATGGCGTCAAGGTTGTTGTCCGTCCCACCGAGTTCAAGTCCAACGAAATCATCTTCGAGGCTATGGCAAAAGGAAATGCCGGCAGCACCCTCGACCAGAGCATGGCTGCTTCTATCAAATATGCTCCTGTTGCGATGAGCAAGCTCAGCCTCAACGACTACAGCAACAGCGACCTCTCGAAATATCTGCAGGGCAAGCAGGCTGCGGTCGACTTCAGCTTCGACGATTACACACGCGGCATGGAAGGATCTACCACCCCCAAGGATCTGCCCACTCTGATGGAGCTTATCTACAGCTACTTTACCGGTTTCGGTCTTAAGGAAGACGAATTTGCCGCTACACGCGACGGTATCGCAGCACAGCTTGCCAACCAGGAGAATGTGCCTCAGGTCATCTTCTCTCGTGACCTCATGAAGAGCCTCTACAAAGCTCCCTCCAAGCAGATGATCACTGTCGACGATGTGAAAGCTGCCGACCGTCAGGCTATCGTCGATATGGTACGCAAGATGCTCAGCAACGCCGCCGACTATACATTCTACTTTGTCGGCAACATCGACGAGGCTACCTTCGAGCCCCTCATGCTCCAGTATCTCGCAACACTCCCGGCTAACGCCAAGACAGCGAGCGACAAGATCACTCTCAATCCCGACTTCGAAATCGCAAAAGGATCAAAGACCGATACCTTCACTGCTTCGATGCAGACTCCTCAGACATTTATCTTCATCGGCATGTTCGCCAATATGCCCTACACCCAGAAGAATAAACTGATCGCAAGCATAGCCGGACAGATCGCTTCGAAACGTCTTCTCAACAAGGTTCGCGAGGAAATGGGCGCAGTATACTCCATCAGCGCTCAGGCCGACATGTCACGTACAGGCGAGCTCAACGTAGCGTTCCAGACCGCATTCCCCACCAACAAGATGGAAATGAAAGACGAAACACTCGCCACGATCAAGGACATCTTCTACGCGCTCGGCGATAAAGTGAGCGAAGACGAGCTCAAACCCGTGATCGAATACATGATCAAGACCAACGACGAAGACCTCAAGAGCAACACCGAATGGGCCGGCTCTATGGCTGCCACAAAACTCAACGGTGTGAACGTGTTCCTCGGCAAAGAAGCCGTTCTCAAGAGCATCACTACAAAAGATGTAGAAGACTTCATGCGCCAGGTAATCAAACAGGACAACTACCGTGTAGTAGTCCTCGATCCCGAAGGCGTAGCCGCCGAAGCAACAAAATAAACAATCCCGACCCCATCATACGACAAAGGCGCCCCACCGGCGCCTTTGTTGCTTTTCAGAACCCGAAAAAAATTTGTACCTTTGCAATGACAACAAGATCGGATATGGCCAATAAATATAATGTGATAGATCTTTTCTGCGGCTGTGGCGGATTCTCTCTCGGGTTTGAAAGAGCAGGATTCGACATTCTTCTTGGAATAGACATATGGAAGGACGCTATAAACACATTCCGATGCAACCATAAAGACAGCAGAGCCTTGCTTGCCGATCTATCTGTTTTATCGCCCTCTGACACCTTACCATATCTTGATGGCAAACCTATCAGTGTAATCATTGGCGGACCTCCATGTCAGGGGTTTTCTGTGGCCGGGAAAAGGTTAACTGACGACATTCGCAATAACCTTTACAAGAATTTCGTGCATTTCGTATCATACTTCAGGCCCAGGGCATTTGTAATGGAAAATGTGCCTAATATTCTTTCTATAGGCGGAGGTGTTGTACGGGATTCTATTGTCAAAGACTTCTCAGACTTAGGCTATACTATAGAATACCAAGTCCTTACAGCATCAGAGTACGGCGTCCCGCAAAACCGCAGAAGAGCTTTTTTCGTCGGGTTCAACAATGGTCATCACTTCCGTTTCCCATTACCATACGTGTCTGAGAAAGTTACTGCGTCAGAAGCGATTTCCGACTTGCCGGAGTACTCGATAGAAGACGGAGGAGAATACCCCACTCCAGCCCGGTCCGACTATCAGACACTGATGCGCAGCAATTCAGATTGCCTCTACAATCATCAGGCAACTGTACACAATCAGAAAACGATAGACATAATATCGCTTGTTCCTGACGGTGGCAATTACAAAGATCTGCCGGTAGAACTACAGGATACTCGCAAAGTCCATATTGCATGGACCCGGCTCAACAGCGGTAAACCGAGTTTCACAATCGATACCGGCCACAGACATCATTTTCACTATTCATACAACCGCATCCCTACGGCAAGAGAAAGTGCGAGAATACAGTCATTCCCCGACGACTTCTTATTTACCTGCAGCAGAACAAGCCAGCTTAAACAGATAGGCAATGCCGTTCCGCCACTCATGGCCGAAGCCATTGCCAGATCTCTCTTCGATCAATTATGAAAAAGTTCTATCGTATTCCGGACGAAGACTATCTTCGCATTCATTTTGTACGTCCACGTTTCAAAAGCAACATCGAAAATGTGCTTTTATACATGGCCAATGAATGCTGCAAGATAGAGCCTACGACATGTCACGCATATGCCGAACAGATAAACAAGGCAATACGCCTGTTCCCCGGCAATATCGGTCTGACGCAAAAGACTATAGACAACTGGAGGACAGAGATATCAGCACTATGCGCGTTCTATAATGAAAACAAAAGTATCGATCGGACTGAGACAACGAGATTGTCGTTCTTCTTGAACGAGAACCAGGATCTGACACAATTCTTCAAGTTCCTTATGATCTCGTTTCAATTTCCGGGCGGACATATAAAACCGGCAGACAATATTGAACTTATCAACCATGGCGTCAGATTCAAGCCTGCTCAATTTATATTGAAAGTGCTCATGGCCGGAAACGAGATACTTGCCGCTTCCGGTTCCGACAAAGATATGAGTATCTCCGATGAAGAAGCAACTTACTGCATTCTCAATGACCTACAAGTAACAAGCGGCAGACGTACGCCAAGTGAAGTAGCTGAAATAATTCTTAAGAACAGAAAGAACAAGGTACACTATTACGACAAGGATGATCCTCGCAACCAAAACTCAAAGGGCTTGCCAAGGTCAAAAGGAGATGTAGTGAGGTATGCCGGCGACATTATGGATTACATGGAAATAGCCTCGCTACTTGAACGTAGGCTGGATTCTTATTTCGTTCTAAAGCCTAATGCCCTCAACGACATCAATACTTTCATTGCCGACAATTCTTACTTCGATGGTTACGAACCGTTCTACAATCTCAGTGAGCTAAGACCAAACATGCTTGTCCCGATTGA
Source organism: Muribaculaceae bacterium (assembly GCA_017620635.1). GTDB lineage: Bacteria > Bacteroidota > Bacteroidia > Bacteroidales > Muribaculaceae > CAG-873. Next base: position 6,202 of record JAGAUV010000017.1, read on the forward strand.
AGCTGATTGGTTCTCCTATGTCAATAATATCGTAGACCCCGATAAGTTCAAGACCGATATTCGCTCGGTATTAGAAACCGGCGACATAAAAATTATTATTGACGACCGGATTGCCGAGATAATCGGAAACGACACGACAACGACCAAAGAAATAGGCAATATTGGAGAAACGATTATATATTCTCACGAAAAGCAGCGGTTGAAACTTGCCGGCTATCAGGCCTTCTTACACCTCATCACTATTGTTGACAGCCCGGCCTATCATCCGGGCTTCGACATCGACAGTCTGGAAGGGGACGGAACGAACCACCACCGTTATATCGAAGTCAAGACCACAATAAGCCGGCAGAAGATTAACCTGTACAGCTTCCACATGTCGACCAACGAATGGGCTGTCGCGGAAACAAATCGAGAACATTATTATGTGTATCGTCTTATGCTGAGCGCGGCAGACAAGACTCTATACGTTTTGCGTAATCCTGTTGGATTATATAAAAGCGATGCGATCGACATTATAGCCCGCAATGGGGTGGAAGTGTCTTTTGATCCTGAGAAATTTCAACCCGAAGAACTACTGGTATGGCAAGATTAAAGGTTGCATCTCTTTTCTGTGGGTGCGGAGGTATGGATCTCGGCATTATCGGAGGATTCTCTTTTCTGGATTGCAATTATCCCAGAACTGCATTCGACATAGTCTATGCAGTCGACAACGACGCATATTGCACAAAAATATACAATGCGAACTTCGACCATAAATGCGAGATAAAAGATGTCCGCGACATCGAACCATCCCATATGCCGGATTTCGATATTCTTATTGGCGGCTTCCCCTGTCAATCATTCTCAATCTCCGCTCAGAATCCGCCACGCCTCGGCTACAAGGACGAACGTGGCATGTTGTTTTTCGAGATGGTAAAGCTTCTTAAAGAGAAACAGCCGAGGGCATTTATCGCGGAAAACGTAAAGGGTCTGTTGTCGGCAAACAACAAACAGGCTTTTCCGATGATTCTAAAAGAGTTTTCCGAAGCCGGTTACTATGTCCAGTATTTCCTTGTCAACGCCTCTAAATTTGGTGTACCACAAAAGAGGGAGCGTGTCATAATCATAGGCTTCAGGGACGAAGCCGACAAAGATAATTTTGCATTCTCCCACTTCATCCCGAAAGCAAGCGTGCTCGGAGATGTGATAGACAAGAACGAGGATCTTAACGAAGCTTTGTTTTTCAGCGAAAAAGCTGTAGCCGGGATGTTGGCCGTACGAGAAAAAATGAATAAAGGCCGAGCCCAAGATCTTACACAGCCTTGCAACACTATCAGCGCACACCTTGCCAAAGTGAGTCTCAACTCAACAGACCCGGTACTGATGGTAGGCGGCAGATACCGACGCTTTTCCTGCCGCGAAGCCGCCCGTATTCAGAGTTTTCCAGACTCCTTCGTTCTTGACTTAGTATCGGCCGGCCGACAGTACAAAGCCATCGGCAATGCTGTACCGCCCGTCATGATGTGGCATATCGCCAACTCTCTCCAATGTGCCTTTGACAAAACCGACGGACAGAGACCTACACGAGTGATTCCCTATCCCTCCGATTATCGCCAGGCCGGTATACAAGGATATCTGTTTGAAGAAGAGGCATCCTACGGGGTCTGAGCCAATAGAGCTATAAAGTAAACCGACACTGCGGAGCCGGGGGCTTGCAGTGTCGGTTATACGTTTTATAAGCTGCTACTTATTCGCCGGGGATGATAGCCTCGTTGGGGCAAACGCTGGCGCAAGTACCGCAATCGATGCATGTATCGGGATCGATGTGGTAGATTTCGCCTTCAGAGATAGCGCCTACGGGGCACTCGGGCAGACATGTGCCGCATGCTACGCAGCTGTCGGTAATTACATATGCCATAGTTGTAAGTTTTAGTTGGAATTAATATTCTATGTTGTTTGTTGCTGCAAAATTAATGTTTTTTTCCGTATAACCCAATCTTAGGGTGCAAAAATTTTCCCTGACGCTATTTATAGTTCTTAAAGCGCTTGCCGGGGGCGGGATATTTTTTTGAGGCGTCGTCGAGGACAAGTATCCAGTCGGTCATCTCGCCGGGATCGGGAGAGACAAACGTGCGCTCGGCGTTGTCGTAGACACCTATACATTTCGCCTTGCCCGTCCGCGGATCATACCACCATGCACGCACCTTGGCGGCACGCACGGCATCCTTGTTTACCGTAAATTCACGGCCAACGGGAGCATATATCATAGCATATGTGCGGTCGATATCTCCCGTGGCAACGAAGCGGTAGCGTCCGCTGCCGGGCATCGACGTGGCTACACTGCCGGGCTTGATCACATAGTCGGTGGCCGGAACACGAGTGAAGAAGGGTCGAGATTCGATAAGCCGGCGTCCATGTATCATCTGCGACGAACCGGGCCGGTCAAGAGCCTCACGCCACGACATGAGAGGGTTGTTTAGACCTCCCGACTTGTCCGGATCGTACATCTGCCATATGGAATGATGTCCGTAAGTATGTCCGAAAGCGCCGCTGAAGAGGTTCCAGTACATGGCACGCCGCACGTCGGACGATACAGAATGCCCTCTGCGGTCAGCCTGGAAAGCCACCGGATGATCCTCGTAGAGCGGCTCGCCGTCGAACACCGGCTTTACCGGCTCGCGATTATAATCTTCAGCGGTCTTGGAATAGCTCATAAACTCTACCTCATGGCCATTCTGACGCATATTGAAGTCGAGCCAGTCCTCGCCATGGAAGAACTGTGCGGAACCACACCATCCTGTCGGATGATATGTTATAAGATGTCTGCCGCCGTCGCCCTCCCTCAGTCCACGCGCCATCGCTCGAATAACATCCTTCTGCGCATCGTTCTCAGGGTTTCTATCGCCGCCGAGAATCCAGATAAGGTCGGCGTCCTTGTACCGTTCGCCAAGAAAACGGCCATAGCGTTCGGCATTGTCAGCATTGAATATAGGCTTGCCGTCGTGCCAGTATCGGCCCCATGTGGGCAGTAAACCTACGCATATACCCTTCTTGTTCGCCCGGTCGACGATATAGTCGATATGGTCCCAATAATCGTCGTCCTCGCCGGGGCCGAGCAAGGGACGCGACGGATCCATGTCGGTCAGCGGCAGATGACCGTAGGCGTTGGGGGTCGACACACCGTCAAGCTCGGCAAGCGCTACGGCCTGCACGACAGTGAATCCCTTTTCAGCGCGGTCCGAAAGATAATGCTCGGCTTCCTCGCGCGACAATTTATGAAACAATTCCCATGCCGTGTCGCCGAGATAAAAGAACGGACGGCCATCGGCATACTGCAAGAAACGGCCGTTGTCTGATACTTCAATCCTGTCGGCCGCATAAGAAAGAATTGCTGAAGCCTGCAAGAGCAGAGCCACAGCAATCCTGATTTCAGAAATAAAGTAGTTTTTCATAGTATCGTATACTGTCACCGGGTTCTCCTTACCGACCGGGTTGCTCCGGACGATGATTTGATCTCCTTTGGCTTGCGTTCCTTTACCTTCTTTGGCTTGTCGGCTTTAGCCGAACGCTTTGCCGACCGACGGGTAGCCCTTGTGTTGGAAGTCTTCTCCGTAGCTTTCTCCACATTGGTCGAGTCGGCGGCGGCATTTGCAGCCTCGGCGGCCTCTCTCGCGGCCAAAACCTCCTCGCGACTCGGCACCCACAATTTCTTCTCGAAATTGTCGAGACGGCTCTGTATGCTGTCCTGGGCGCGTTTGAGGTCTACAGAATCGGGGTACTGCTGCACCATCGACTTGTTCTTGAGGTTACGGGTCTTGTATATGTCGCCGTCGTACATGGTAAGAGTGAAGAAGTCATCGTATGTGCATGTCGGCAGGTTATTGTCATCATCGACAAATATCGACTGCGAGGCCAGATAAGGACGCAGGTCGGAGAATTTGATCCAGAACATAGGATACTTGAGCGCGTCGCCGCCAAAATCGCCGGCACGATGCAATACCGGGCAGATAGCTTCCACTACAGGACGCAGGCGGTTGTGACGTGTATCATACTCCCATCGTTCCACAAGATAATACGACAGCACCTCGTTGGTAGGCACGTCGCTGGGATCGATCGTAAAACGCGGATTCTTCTCCGTCGAGCCCTTGGCTTCGGTATACGGGATATAGAATTTGTCGAGCACGTCGCGAGTCTTGATGCGATACTGGTCGGTAAAAATCTCGCGGCCGTCGAGATACTCGTATGCCGCTATTGTGTTGTCGGCCAGCAGGCGCATGATGATGCGGAACAAATTCTCCTGTCCCTCGATAGACTCTTCGGGATAGTAGAGAGCCGCATTCTTGTCTTTGTCGAGATCAAGCGAACGGTATATCACACGCATCCACTGACGGTCGGCCTCACTGAGCGAGTTGTCGGTGTCGCTATAGAAAGACTGCATGCGCTCCGTTACCTTGGGGCCGCTCTGGCTGTTGTCGGCCTTACGGTCGCGACCGCCACGCCGCACCACACTGCCGGTGCTCTGCTCCTGGGCTACAAGATCGGGACTCACTGTAATAAGAGCGAGCGCCGCAAGGGCTATTTTAAATATCTTATGCATCGTTATTGTATTTTTCTATCTTATAACAAGTTCATTCGGTCAACGCCGGGACTCAGTTGATGATTACCTCCATTGGCGACAGGTCGCGAGTGAGACCGTCAGGGCCCTTGGCGCGTATACGCGATATATAGAAACGCTTGCCACGGCCGAGACGCTGGAACTGCTGCTTCTGCCGCTGCGAGAACTCGGCGCCGTTGCTGACTTCGGGCATGGCGTTGCCCGACGAATCGAAGAATACCGTCTCGAAACTCTCCACAGTAAACGGCGTGTCAAGCAGACCGTCGTCGATAGCCGCCTCGAGGCCCGGGGAGGCCAGCAGCAAGGCCTTCTTGAACGGTTTGCCGCCACGGTAGTGGTCGGTATTGCCGTTAGCGTCCTTGAACGCGATGAAGGGTGTAGGATCAGGCAGCTTGCGCACACGGAATTTTGTCTGCGCCATCTGAATCGGACGACCGTCCATATTGGCGGTCACAGTCACTGTCGCGTCGCTGCCCACCTGAGCAGGACGAGCCACCCAGCGGTCACCATTGCGTGTCAGGCTTCCGTTGGTCATGCTTGCCGATATATCGCCCATCGCCACACCAGGCACCGAAATGCTTATCGGGTTGTCGATGCCGGCATAAAGCACGTTCATCATCGTGGCCGAAACTGTAGCCATAGGCTCTATTACCGTGTACGACGAGCTAAAGTCGCGACGGGTTACCGTGCCGTCGGGGTTAGGCACCTCGAGCCAGCCTTTGTAGACAAAATCGCCTGTAGCGCCCGTCGACACCTCATACAGTCCGCGGTCATTGTCGAGCGGTTTATCGCCGATATACACCTGAGGGCGCTGTGTGGTATCGACAGCAGCAAGCACTATGTTTGCCGAATATTTGCTGCCGCGCATCACGAGGCGCGACTGGGGCAGCACATATGCCGACAGCTCGTTGACACGCACATCGCCGGCATCGACCTGGCTCAGCAAAGAGCTCAGCGCCTCGCCCTCGGCATAGAGTATGTCGCTCTGCAGCTTGGCCAGAATGGTCACGGCTGCCACGACGGGCTGCTGGTCAAACTTGGCCTCTTCCCACGACTGTGGAGCGAGCGTGCCCTTGCGTGTTACCGAGGCTGTAGAAAGGGCCTCGGCTATAGTAGCCCTTTTTGCGGAGTCGGGGATGAAGGCAGTGACAAAATTGCAGAAATCATCGACACGGCCACGCAGGAGTGTGCCACGCGGATTGCCGGGATTGAGCATCACAAGAGCGGCCGACTCGAGGTCGTCGCGGTTCTGTATATCGTTCACATCGCCCTCGTCGCCGTCGGCCTCAAGCACAATAGCGCGTTTGAGAGTGTCGACATAGCTGTAGAGGTCTCTTGTCCGTTCGCGCACATCCTTTGCTTTCTCGAGCCACGCGGTAGCCTTGCCGGGGTTCTTGTCGGCCAGGGCGTTGAGTTCGCCGTATACCGCAGTGTTGCGCTGATCGTAGTTGCTGTTGGAGCGATTGAGGCCCTCGTGCACCTGTGTAAAGCCATCGAGCACGTCGCTCGACACATTAAGCGCGAGCATGGCCGTCAGCACGATGTACATCAGGTTGATCATCTTCTGACGGGGAGAAAGCCTGTTGTTGTTTGCTCCCATTATATCTTGGCTTGGGTGTTAGACATTCTTGGTTTGTTCGGCTGCAGCCTTGACAGTCGCGTTGTGAGTTTCAGCGCTGATATCTATACCACCGAGGTCGGGCATAGCCGCCGGGTGGTACATATTTACCGTCATGGCCTGTATCATACGCTCGTATATGCTGTTGAGCTGCTGCATGTAACGAGCCATCTTCTCGGTCTCCTCGCAGTAGCGCGCGCTCTGGTTGGCACTCTTTTCGTACATGTCGCGGATATCCTTTATACCACGGTTTACGCGGTCGATGGCATCGATCTGCGACGATACACCGCGAAGCTGGAGCTCGTAGATGGTGTTGAGGCCACCGAGGTTCTGATGAAGAGCCTTCATCTGCTCCACATAACCCGTCGAAGCCTGGTTGATGCCGTCGGAGTTTTCCGTAATGGCGCGATAGCTTTCGAGAAGGGTAGCCGACACCTTGTTGAGCGCTACCGTATTGTCGTGCAGCAACTGCATCTCGGCGGCAAGAGCCGACATCTGATCGGTGTACTGTCGGGCCGAGGCGGCATCGCCTATACCCTGCACACCGGACACCTCGCCGCCGACACTACCTGCGCCGACTGCGCCGACACCGGACATGCCGCCGCGTACCTGAGCATCTTCCTCGCCCCTGAGTGCCGGAAAGACATCCTCCCATTTGTATTCCTTGGGCGGACGGTCGAAAGCGGTAAGTATGAACATAAGTACCTCTGTACCCATGCCTATCGACAGCAGAGCGTTGCCGCCCGGCAAGTGCAGAATCTTGAAGAGGGCGCCCCAGATCACGATGGCGGCACCTATAGAGTAGGCAAAGTTGAAGAAGCGCTGCCCTTCCTCACTGCTGATAAAGGTGCTTATAACGCCCTTATATTGTTTTACTTTTCCCATTGCAGTAGTATTATTTTTTATTCTGTTTCTGCCCTTTGGCGAAACCTATCTGAGAGCGGACGCAGCGAAATCCTATGTACGAGCGCTGCTCGTTCTGGTACTCCCACATGCGGAGATCGGAACGTACATTGTGAGCCACATCCTTCCACGAACCGCCACGTATGATCTTGCGTTTCATCTTGTAGGGATCTTCTACAGCGGCATCGTAGCGATACTCGGGGTTCAGATCACTTGTCAGTCGGCCGACGCTTTCTGTAAACGCCGTCGAGGTCCATTCGCTCACGTTGCCGGCCATATCATAGATGCCGAAGTCATTAGGGGCATAAGTGCCGACACGCGATGTGATCACATGGCCGTCGCGCACATAGTTACCCTCGGCCGGCTTGAAGTTGGCATAGAAGCATCCTTTGTCCTCGCTCATGGGTATGTCGCCGTCCCAGGGGTATTTGTTCTCGTCGATACCGGCACGTGCGGCAAACTCCCATTCGGCCTCGGTAGGCAGACGGTAGGGCTCTATGTACACCCCTTCCCTGCCGAGCGAGCGGCGCAGGAAGTCGGTACGCCAGTTGGCGAAAGCATTTGCCTGCTCCCAGCTCACACCCACCACAGGATAGTCGTTATATCCGCCATGGGCGAAGTACATGCGCACGTAAGGCTCATTGTAGGCGTTCTCGAAGTCGTTGACCCATGCCGTGGTGTCGGGATAAACATTCACAATATATGTGTTGACAAAGTCGTAAGGACCGGTAAGCTGTCGGCTGATAGTCTCACGCCTTATCATGCCTTCCTCGTCGATCCATGCGGTATCCTTCGATATCGTCGGTTCGACACGCTGCACATTGCGACGATCGGTGTTATAGTCGCGAGTAGCCGGATCGAGTCTATTGCGACGGCGCGCGGCCTCGGTGTGGTTGTATATCTCGTAGCGATAGGTAAGCTGTGCCGGGTCGAGCTCGCGCACACCGGTTATGGGATTGGTTCGGTACATGCTCTCGATAGCCCTCTGCTCGTCCTCGTTCGGGTTACGCCATGGTATAGCCTTGGCCCAGTTGAGATGAGGCGTCACGGGATTGCCCTCACGGTCTTCCTCTATTTTGTAGTCTTCATTGCCGCCGTAAGCAGGGTCGGCAAGACGTTCACGGATAATACTGTCGCGCACCCAGAATACAAACTGCTTGTATTTTGCGTTTGTGATCTCGGTCTCGTCCATCCAGAAACCGTCTACGCTTATGCCGCGAGCGTTAGCCTGCAGATTCCACAGGGAATCGGCTTCGGCGACACCGACTTTCATCGAGCCACGGTCGACCAGCACCATGCCGTAGGGAGTAGGCTCAGCCCACGACACACCTCCGACGCCGGTTACCTCGCCGCCTGCCGAGCTGCGCGAACCGCCGGTGGCACACGATGCGAGTACGGCCACGAGAGCCAGTGACATCAATATGTTGCTTGTCTTTTTCATATATTCTTGCAAGGAGGAGCCGTAGCTCCGTGAATGATTTGTTCGTTACATTATCCGCACACTCTTGTGCTTGTTGCGGTTTTTGTCGCCCATGTCGAGCTTCATGCTGTAGCCGACAAAAACTTCGTGGCTGCCCGACGAAGCGCTGCGTATGGCCGAGGTGGCATAGTCGAAACTGTAGCCGATATAGAAATTCTTAATCTCGGCAGCCACCGTGGCTATCACGGCATCGTCCCAGCGGTATCCCACGCCGAAGCTCAGGAACTTGCGGTAGCGGGCACGGGCCATGATTTCGCCGGTCGTAAAGGTAAAGTCGCTCTTTACCAATATTGACGGCATTATTTCAAATAACGTATTTTTTACGGGAATATTGCTCCCGGCAGTAAAATAAAGCGTCCGCCGGGCCTGAAACTGGTAGCTGCGCTCACCCGAGGTCTCGGATCCTCCGGCCGAGTTCTCGGCATTCATCGTTATTTTGGGCGACATGAGATGAGTGCACGACAGGCTGGCATAGAATTTAGGATGCTCGTACCACAGGCCCAACGCGCCGTCGAATGCGGTGCCGTGGATATCGGATGTCGGTATGGCGTCGTCGGAACCCTGATGATAGTCATCGTTGTCGGGCAAATATACTTCCGAGCCTTTGAAGCTCTGATCGCGGAAGCCTAACTGCAAGCCTACGCTGAACAGGCCACCCCATTTACGCAGCTTGTAGGACGCCTGCAGGCCAAGGTCGAGACTCGAATACAGGCCGATGCTTTCCTGCCCTACAACGGCACCCACGCCAATGCGCTTGCTGCCTATCTTGAAGGGCATGTCGGCGGCTCCAAGGAATGTACGGGGCGCATTGTCGATGCCCACCCACTGCATGCGCGCGCCGCCACGTATGCGCACGAAGTCGGTCTGCCCGGTCGCTGCCGGGTTGAAGAGCGTCGGCGCCACATAGTACTGCGATATGTTGGCTTCGGTCTGAGCCGACATCTGCAGAGCCGCACAGGCGAAAAGTGATATTATAATAAGCTTTAAGCGTGTCATTCGAAGTAAAATGTAAGCACAATCATCTTCGATGTCGCTTTTGCGATTGATTGCGTGAATTTATATTTTATCGGGTCGTCGACGAGGTCGGGACGGTCGTGTACGAGCACATCGCTTAATCCGAAACAGAATTTGAGCTCGGGAATGAGCTTGAAATAAGGTAGATAGAAATCGCATCCGAAGCCGACGGTAAGATACAGGTCGGTCGTGTTGAGCTGCAGGATGTCGCTGCGTTTCTTAATCACGTCGAAAGCCGGCATCACACCGCCCACCACATACGGACGCGCGTTGCGGTAGCGCTGTGCCGCGAATTTGATGTCGACAGGAAGTACTACAAAGGTAGATTTTATATTCTGACGCTCCTCGGCGCCGGTGTTGAGCTCGCGCATGGTCACGTTGCGGCTGCCGAAGTACATGCCGGGCGACACACGCAGCGAGAAATAATTGTTGAGTCGCAAGTCGAAAAGACCGTTGACACAGAAACCGGGCTGATAGTCGGACTGGTCGATGCGCCATTGCTCGCCGTCGTCGGTAATGAAACCGTTGTGGGTAAAGAGCAGATCGCTCGTGTAAGCACCTATTGAGAAGCCTAAATGCCAGCGCCGCAGATCGGCATAGGGGCGGTTCTGGAGCTTGTCGTTGAACGAACGGCCCCAGACCGGAGATATAGCCACGGCCACAAGTATCGCTGTCAGTAATAATTTAAGGTACTTCATCAATAACAATAACGCCCTAACTGCGGCTTTATTGCACGTGAAGGATTAAAAAAAGTCACAGCATAGCGATGCCTTGACGGTAATAAGCCGCGGCGGCATCGGCCGGGCGGACCACCTCGCCGTTCCACACCACTATGTCGACGTCGATGTTGACAAGGCCGGGCATGGTGTTGAGTGCGCGTATTTCGGTCTGGTATTTTTTCGTCGCTTCCGTAAGTCCGTCGAATGAAAGTGCGGTCGCGAGCTCTACTATCTGGTTGAGATACGGCTTGTCTTCGCCGGCATATTCGGGCGCCGTGGGATATGGCCGTGTCGACCTTAGCACCGAGCCGACACTTCCGAGCATGGCGAAAGCGTCCTCAAGGCGTTCGGCGGCATCGGGCGTATTGGCGCCAAGGCATATTATAGCACGGCTGACACTCATTTCCTGAGACTTAGGGATATGCGGTGGCGCTTAAGATCGACGTCGAGCACACGGGCACGGACAAGCTGTCCGATCTTCAGCACCTCACCCACGCTGGCCACCCGGCGGTCGGAAAGCTGTGATATGTGTATCAGGCCCTTATCCTTGATTCCGAGATGCACGAAAGCACCGAAGGCCGTAATATTCTCTACTATGCCGTCGACTTCCATCCCGGCGGCAAGCTCGCTTATATCGGAGACCGAGGGCACAAATGCGGCCGTATCGGTTTCGGTACGCGGATCGCGCCCCGGCTTGCGCAGCTCAGCTATGATATCGGCTATGGTTTCTTTGCCGCCAATGCCCTGACTCACGAGCCCGGCGATATCGAAGCGGTCGAGCAAAGGCCCATTGCCGGGCAAGTCCGTCACTTTTACGCCCAGATGCCGCGCCATAGCTTCTACCACGCCGTAGCTCTCGGGGTGTATGCCCGTATTGTCGAGCGGATTGCGGCCGCCTGTGATACGCAGGAAACCGGCCGACTGCTCGAAGGCTTTTTCGCCCAGGCGCTTTACCTTCTTAAGCTCGTTGCGGCTGGCGAAATCGCCGTTGGCGGTACGGTATGCAACTATATTAGCAGCCAACTGCGGACCGATACCCGACACATAGCTCAGCAGACGCTCGGAAGCGGTGTTGAGATTGACACCGACGGCATTGACGCAACTGAGCACGGTATAGTCGAGGGCGTCCTTCAGGCGACTCTGGTCTACATCGTGCTGATACTGCCCTACGCCTATCGACTTGGGATCGATCTTTATAAGCTCGGCCAGCGGATCGATAAGCCTTCGGCCTATCGACACGGTGCCTCTGACGGTAATGTCCTTACCCGGCAACTCTTTTGCGGCAAGCTCACTGGCGGAATATACCGACGCTCCGCTCTCGCTCACGATAAACACCTTGGCCGGGTCGAAGAGCTTATTGCGCCTGATGAAAGCCTCTGTCTCGCGCGATGCGGTGCCATTGCCTATGGCTACCACGTCGGGCTTGCAGCGGCGTATAATCACAGCCACTGTCGCCGCCGACTCTTCCTCGGCCCGTTGAGGCGGATGCGGATATATCACGCAGTCGTAAAGCAGATTACCCTGCGCGTCGAGGGCCGCCACCTTACAACCAGAACGGAAACCGGGGTCGAAGGCCAGCACACGCTTGCCAAGCAAAGGCGGAGCAAGCAGGAGCTGACGCAGGGTGTCGGCAAAAATATCGATAGCCACGGTATCCGATTTCTCTTTAAGCTCGGCCGATATGTCGGTCTCCGCGCCGGGCAAGAGCAGACGTTTATAAGCATCCTCCGCGGCCTCGGATATGATGGCGGCACATTCTTCGTTCGCCTTAGCCGGGACAAAGAGCTTCACTACCTCGCCGACGGTATCGTCGCCGGCAGGGAATACATATTTTACTCTCAGCAAGCCCTGGCTTTCGGCACGGCGCACGGCCAGATACTGGTGCGAGGAGCAACGATGGAGAGGAGTCGTAAAACTGGCATAGCCGGCAAAGGGAGAGTCGGCAAGAGCGTCCTCCTCGCCTTTCACGGGCGAGCATTTCAATGAAGCCTTGCGCCGGAGAGCGCGCCTTACCGCATTGCGCAGACGTGTCGACTCGGAAGCCCATTCGGCCATTATATCGCGTGCTCCCTGCAGAGCCTCGTCCTCGTCGGCCACATCGCCGGGCTTCACGAAGCGCCGGGCCGAGTGGCGAGGATCGCCTTTACCTGCCATTATGATTCGGGCCAAAGGTTCGAGGCCTTTTTCGCGCGCGGCGGTGGCACGGGTGCGGCGTTTAGGCTTATATGGGGCGTATATATCCTCTACCGCCGTCATGGTATCCGCTTCATCGATGCGCAGGAGAAGTTCGTCGGTCATAGCACCGGCATCGGAGATGGCCTTGCGCACAAAGTCCTTGCGGTCCTCGAGAGCGCGCACGGCGGCAAGAGCACTTTCGATGGCCCGGACATCAACCTCGGTAAGAGCGCCTGTGCGGTCCTTGCGGTAGCGGCTTATGAAAGGCACTGTCGCGCCGTCGTCGAGAAGCTCGATTACAGCCCGGACGCCGAACTCGGGCAGATTGACGCGCCCGGCGACTTTGTGTGCCAATACATTATCGGTTGCCACGGCGTAGAGTGATTAGAGTTATTTCGGGAGTTGCGCCAATACGGGCCGGTATGCCTACTTCGCCAAGGCCAATGTTGACATACATCCTGTTGGCTCCTTCGTCGCCATACATTCCGCTCCATGTAGGATATCGCAGCGAAGTCGGCGACATTCCCAACAGCTCTATCTGCATGGCATGAGTGTGTCCGGCAAGTGTGAGCGGTATGTTTTTGTCGGGCGCATCTTCGATATCGTTGACCCAATGAGCAGGATTATGGCTCATCAGCACCTTGAATACAGGATCGGCAAGGTCGCCGGGATAGGCCGCGTCGAGGTCGCCGTAGACAGGGAAAGGAGGATCGCCGATGTTCTCGACGCCTATCAGCGCTATCGAGTCGTTGCCACGGTGCAGCATACGGCTGTCGTTGTTGAGCAGTTGCCAGTGCATATCGCGCTGCAGATCGAGGAGCTTGCGGTGGTTGGCCTCCTTGGCGGCAGCGTCGGGCCAGTGATAATAGTCGCCATAGTCATGGTTGCCGAGCACTGAGTATACGGGCGCCTTGATGCGCGACAGAGTCGACACGAAAGGCTCGAGCTCGTCGCTGCGGCGGTTGACAAGATCGCCGGTAAAAAGCACCAGATCGGGGTCGAGACTGTTGACGCGCTCCACCACATCCGACATGAATGCGGTGTCACGGCCGAAAGTGCCGGTATGGATATCCGACAGCTGCACTATCCTGTAGCCGTCGAAGCTCTCGGGCACACGCTCGTCGACAAATTCAAGTTCCGTCACATCGATCTGCCAGCGGTTGACCAACGCGCCCCACCACATCGTGGCGAACGACAGCACGGACAACACGAGGCCTGTCCACGTCAAGACCTTTATCCTCTTGCCCCCGAAGAGCTGCGGCAGCTTGGCGACAAGGTCGAATATCACAAAGAAGTACTTGGCTATGTAGATGGAGAAATACACATATAGCCCCCACATAAGGCCTGCCAGGTCGGCATCCGAGCCCGATTTCTTGGGCCACAGGATAATGACGATAAGGAAAGCGGCAAGACCTATCGACGACCACAGGGCTGTGCGCCGCCATATGCCGGCATGACTTCTGCACCGACGCCATACAGCCCGGCATATATACCAGTCGACGAGGGCATCGAGTATCAGTATAGGCAATATCAGCAGCAGCGGTAGTCTCATTTACAAGTGAGGCAGTCTTTTGCGGCCAGTTGGTTCTTGAGAGGATTGGCGTACATCATCAGCATGGTCTCACGCATGAACACACGCTCGTCGTCGGTAATATCGGGCACATTGACCTTTGCCAGCTGGCGGTCGATATAAGCGTCGAAAGCGGCGACATCGTCGATGCTGTAGTGTGAGGCATATGCCTTGTCTCCGTTTACCTCGTCGTAGGCGATATAGTTGCAGGGATATATCTTATATCCACAGTGTATCGACCTGTCGAGAATCTCGCATGCCTTGTGCACCACCTCGTTGCGGTCGGTGGCGGCATCGGCGGCAAGCACATCGTTTATGCACTCGCCCATGTGGAAGTGCACATGTCCCTTGTATGTGAGCAGACCGGTCTCCATGCTCAGAAGGTCGTCGTGCTGGCTCTTCTTGAAGTCCGGGTCGCGGCGGCGCATCAGGAACTCGCGCACCTTCAGATAGTCGTTGGGATCGTATTCATAGCTGATCGACACCGGCATAATGTTGAGCTGCTTCAGATTGCCCTTTGCATCCTTGCCGCCGGCGAGCGAGAGCATCTTGACCACGCTCTCCTGGGTCATATCGTTCGAATCCTTGGCACGGCCCTGTCGCTGCGCTATCCACACCGATTCCTTGCTCTGAGTGATGGTGTGGTGTATGTATGCCGACAGATGGCGAGCGGCGGCAAGAGCCTCCTTTATGCCGGTATCGCGTTTGACGATAAAGCTGCGGTTGAGTTTGACAAGATCGGTAATCCACTCGAAGATAAGCAGATTATTACCTATGGCCACCTGAGTGAGCGGCAGCTTGTGGCGGATAAAGCAGAGGTTGAGGAAGGAAGCATCGAGCACGATATCGCGGTGGTTGGTAATAAACACATGCGGAGTGCCCACGGCATAGGTCTCGAAGCCGTCCATGCTCAGGCCTGAGGTTGTCTTGGCGACGAGCAGCTCGAGGAACGGACCCATCACTTTGATCTGGAAATCCATCTGGGTCTCTACCGTAATCAGCTTAGCCACAAAATCATTATAATCGACATCAGGCATCACATATCGCACGGCATGCTCAAAACCGGGCTCTTTGACAAGAGCCGAGATTTTTTCGCGGAACTGATGATCATCATAGGGTCGTATGTCGTCGAACTGTTCGATCGGTGTGTCTTTATGTAGAGTTAAGTCTGTCATATCATGCAAGTTTTACGTTGCGACGGAAGAAATTTCCGTGCAAAGATACGAATAAGTCGAGAGCAAAGCAAAATTTATTTTGGTTTGCCGAGCGTGAGTATCTAAGACAACAAGTCAAAGATACGAATAAGTCGAGAGCAAAGCAAAATTTATTTTGGTTTGCCGAGCGTGAGTATATTGTGAGTATCTAAGATATCAGTCCTCAATACATCTATCTTATCAAAGATACGAACAACGCACCGAAGCGTTTGGTTGCATATTTTACAATGTATGCACTACGGAAACAATGATTTTTGCACCTGTTGCATTTGTCGGGAGCATTGATTAACTTTGCAGTAAATATTTTTCGCTATGACAAAGGATGAAGAACTGGGCCTTGTAGAAAGAGCGTTCGATGCTGTTTCGAAAGGCATACAACTTGACAGCGAGACTCTTTATAGCCTTACCGATATAGAAAGTGCAGAGGGAGTGAAAGCTCTCTGCGACAAGGCGGCCGAGCTTACAGGCCGTCTGAGCCGCGATTTTGATTCGTGCTCAATCGTCAATGCCCGTTCGGGTCACTGCTCCGAAGACTGCAAATGGTGCGCCCAGTCGGGACGTTTCCACACCGGCTGCAACACCTACGATATCGTAGACCGTGAGGAAGCGCTCGAGCAGGCACGTCACAATAAAGCCGGCGGCGTGAAACGTTTTTCGCTCGTCGCAAGCGGCCGCTCAGTCAAAGGACGCGCGCTCGACACGGTGTGCTCCATTCTCAAAGAGGTAAAAGAGAGCACCGGCATAGAGACCTGTGCCTCGCTCGGTCTGCTCAATCGCGAAGAACTCGAGCGGCTGTATGCCAGCGGCGCACGGCGCTACCACTGCAACCTCGAGACAGCGCCATCGTACTTCGGCCATCTCTGCACCACACATACCCAGGACGACAAGCTCGCCACAATCGCCGCCGCTCGCGAAGTAGGCTTCAAGATATGCTCAGGCGGCATCATAGGCATGGGCGAGACACGCCGGCAGCGCATGGAGCTTGCCATCAAGCTGCGCGAAGCCGACCCTGTGTCGATACCTATCAACATACTGAGCCCTATCCCCGGCACTCCGCTCGAGCACACGCCGCTTATCAGCGAGGACGAGATAATACGCACTGTGGCGCTATTCCGCTTCGCCCATCCCACCATCGAGCTGCGCTTTGCCGGCGGACGCGCCCGACTGTCGAGCGAATGTCTTCAGGAATGTCTGCGCGTAGGCCTCAACGGAGGCATCACAGGCGATCTGCTTACCACTACCGGTTCGACCATAGCGAGCGACAAAGCGATGGTAGAACGCGCCGGTTATAAATTCTGACCCATATGTTTCAGCTGACCAACAGATTGATCAAAGAATTAGGCTCGCTCGACGAAGCCAAGGGGCGCCGCCGCACGGGGCTTTTTGTGGCCGAGGGCGGCAAATGCGTAGGCGAACTGCTCAAGGCTTTTCACGCCCGGTATATTTTCGCCCGATCGGAATGGCTGGCTGAAAACGAAGTGCAGGCCGACGAGACGGTAGAGGCCACACCGGCCATGCTCAGGCAACTCACACGCCTGCAGGCCACACCGCCGGTAATAGCTTATTTCGACATACCCGAGGACACGCCCGTGCCCGGACACAAGGGCCTCGTCGTAGCCCTCGACCGCATACAGGACCCCGGCAACATGGGCACCATACTGCGCTGCTGCGACTGGATGGGAGTGGACACCGTGATAGCGTCGCCCGATACTGTAGACTGCTTCAATCCCAAGGCCGTGCAGGCCGCCATGGGCGCCTTAGCCCACGTGAAGGTGTACTATACCGAGCTTTGCCGCTATCTCGACGGCTTCAGCGGCCCCGTCTACGGCACCTTTCTCGACGGCGAGAACATATATCGCGAGCCTCTGTCGGAGAGCGGCGTGATAGTGATGGGCAATGAAGGCCAGGGCATATCGGCCGAGGTGGAAAAATTTGTAGACCGGCGCCTGTACATACCGCCTTACCCGGCCGGCAGCACACATGTGGAGAGTCTCAACGTGGGCATGGCGACAGCAATAACGCTCTCGCAATTCCGCAGCAGGATGAAGAACTGAGCTATGGCAAAGAAACAGATGAAAACGATGTGGTTCTGCACCGCCTGTGGAGCCGATTCGCCCAAATGGGCCGGCAAATGTCCGGCATGCGGTGCCTGGAACACCATGGTCGAAGAAAAAGTTGGCCCGGCAACACCGTCGGCCGTGCCGCTCTCGGCCAAAGGCCGTGCCACACCGCGCACAGTCAACGACATCGAGACCGTAGACGAACCTCGCATACACATGCCGTCCGAAGAGCTCAACCGCGTGCTCGGCGGAGGCCTGGTAAAAGGCTCGATAGTGCTTCTCGGCGGCGAGCCGGGCATAGGCAAATCGACACTCGTGCTCCAGAATCTGCTGTCTATACGCAACCGCCGCATCCTCTACGTATCGGGCGAGGAGAGCGCCACCCAGCTCAAGCTGCGCGCCGACCGCATAGGCCGCGGCAGCGACAATGTATACATCGTGTGCGAGACATCGCTCGAAAACATATTCAGGCATATCGAAGAGGTAGAGCCCGAAATACTCGTGGTCGACTCCATACAGACTATCGCCACCGAGACCCTCGACTCGTCGGCAGGCAGTGTGGGGCAGGTACGCGAATGCGCGGCATACCTGCTCAAATTCGCCAAGGAGTCGGGTGTACCCGTGCTGCTGATAGGACATATCAATAAAGAAGGTGCTCTGGCCGGACCCAAGGTGCTCGAACACATAGTGGATGCGGTGCTGCAGTTCGAAGGCGACCGCCAATATATGTACCGCCTGCTGCGAGCGATCAAGAACCGCTTCGGCAACACGTCGGAAACGGGTATCTACGAAATGGTACAGCGAGGGCTGCGCGAGGTCACGAATCCGTCGGAAATGCTTGTGAGCCACAGCGGCGAAGAGCTCAGCGGCGTGGCTGTAGGCGTGACTCTCGAGGGCATACGGCCCTTCCTTATCGAGATACAGGCACTGGTAAGTTCGGCGGCATACGGCACACCGCAGCGCTCGGTCACGGGCTTCGACAGCAAGCGCGTGAACATGCTGCTCGCCGTGCTCGAGAAGCGCGTAGGCTTCAAGCTCGGAGCCAAGGACGTGTTCCTCAACATTGCCGGCGGCATCAAGGTCAACGACCCGGCGCTCGACCTTGCCGTGATAGCCGCCATACTGTCGAGCAACGTCGACATGGCGATACCGCGCGGCTGGTGCATGGCCGGCGAGGTAGGCCTCACAGGCGAAATACGCCCCGTCACACGCATCGAACAGCGTGTCAACGAGGCGCAGAAACTCGGCATGACCGATATGCTCATACCCGAGGGCAATCTGAAAGGTTTCGACACGTCAAAACTGACGATACGGCTTCACGAAGTGGCAAAGGTATCCGACGCCTTCCGCACTCTATTTGCGGAAGTGTGACACAAGCGCCCCCACCACCCACATCATGATACCGGCCGAGAATATCGCGGCCAGAATGGAGATGAGGAACATCTGCATAGGTGTTTCGCCAAGACACTGCGTCGACAAATAGCCACCGAGGGCTGCGGCAACAACCGCTATTATCATATCGAACCAAAGCGAGCGGCGCCCGCCGGTAAAGCGCGACGCGCACAGAGCGCAGAACACGCCGATCAATATCCACACGAGCCACACAAGAAGTCCTGTAGTCTCGCTGCTGACTGTCATTAGAGATCCCATATCATATAAATTTTAACTTATCGGACTGTTGACTATATAAGGCGCAAGATATGCGGCCACATCGGTATTGCCGGTAAGGTCGGCGAAGGTAAGCCAGATGATCAGGAGGATAATAAGGAATATAGCTCCGATAGCTACCCACACCGGGGTACGGCTGTTCTTTTTGCTTCTTGAATGAGACATAATCGGGAGTGTTTGTATTTGTTTAATTATATATTCCAAACACTCCGCCGGCGATATTGTTTTGATTCAGATAATTTTCTGCTACATTTCAGCCAAAAGATTTTCCTTATTCCGGCCATAATGACTAACTTTGCAGCAGAAAAAACTATCGAGCCCGACCGCGACGCCGAGCCGTCAACTAACTTAACGTATAATGGACCTATTCGAAAAACTTACAGCCAATGCACTTGCCGACAAGCAGCGCATTGTGCTCCCCGAGGGCCTCGAACCCCGTACGCTTACCGCCGCCGACCGCATCCTGGCCGAAGGCCTTGCCGACATCATACTCATCGGAAACCCCGGCGATATCAGCAACATGGCCAAGGAGCTGCGCCTTACCCACATCTCTGAAGCGACAATAGTGGATCCGGCCGACGAGAAAGTTATCGACAAATATGCACCCCTCTTCTACGAGCTGCGCAAATCAAAAGGCATAACAATGGAAGAAGCCCGTCTTACCACAGCCAATCCGCTCTATCTGGGCTGTCTGCTGGTAAAGAACAGCGATGCCGACGGCCAGGTGGCCGGTGCGATGAACACCACAGGCAATGTGCTCCGCGCCGCCTTCCAGGTAATCAAGACAATGCCCGGCATAAACGTAGTGTCCGGCGCGTTTGTGATGCTCCTCCCCAAAGGATCGAAATTCGGGACAAACGACATTCTCATCTTCGCCGACTGCGCCGTAGTGCCCAACCCCAAAGCCGACGAGCTCGCCCAGATCGCCGTGGCTTCGGCCAAGACAGCGCGCGACATCGCCGGCATAGAGCCTCGCGTGGCCCTGCTGTCGTTCTCTACCAAGGGTTCGGCAAAGAGCGAACAGGTCGACAAAGTGATAGAAGCCACCGACAAGGCACGACAGCTCGACCCGTCGCTCATACTCGACGGCGAACTGCAGGCCGATGCAGCCATCGTGCCCTCCGTAGCTACAGCCAAGGCTCCCAACAGCCCCCTGAGCGGACGCGCCAACGTGCTCATATTCCCCAACCTCGAGGTCGGCAACATCGCCTACAAGCTCGTGCAGCGCCTCGGCGGCGTACAGGCCGTAGGTCCCGTGCTGCAAGGCCTTGCCGCTCCGGTCAACGACCTTAGCCGAGGATGCTTCCCCGAAGACATCTACAAAACCATCATCATAACCTGTAACCAAGCCATCGGACTTAAAAAATGAAAATACTCGTACTCAACTCGGGCAGCAGCTCGGTAAAATACAAGCTAATAGACCTCGAAGGGTCTAAAGACGAAACACTCGCCGAGGGCGGCGTAGAAAAGATCGGCCTCCCCGACGGATTCCTGAAATACAAACGCGAGGACGGCAGCAAGGCCATCGATCAGCTCGGCCACATCGACCACCTCGCCGCTATCAAGGCCATTCTTGCCAAGCTTACCGACCCCACCGACGGCTGCATCAAGTCATACGACGAAATCGAGGCTGTAGGCCACCGCGTGGTACACGGCGGCGAGAAATTCAGCGAGAGCGTGCTCATCGACGATGCCGTGAAGGCCAAGATACGCGAATGCTACGACATAGCACCCCTCCACAACCCTGCCAACATGACAGGCATCGAGGCCATCGACGAACTCATGCCCGACGTTCCTCAGGTAGCCGTGTTCGACACTGCCTTCCACCAGACCATGCCGGCAAAGGCTTATATGTACGCCCTGCCCTATAAATTCTATCAGGAAGACGGCGTGCGCCGCTATGGTTTCCACGGCACAAGCCACCGCTATGTCAGCGGCCGTGTATGCGAATTTCTTGGTGTGAATATCGCCGACCAGCGCATCATCACATGCCACATCGGCAACGGCGCCTCAATGGCCGCTGTCGTAGGCGGCAAATGCATCGACACCTCTATGGGTCTGACTCCCGTCGAGGGCCTCATGATGGGTACTCGCGTGGGCGATGTCGATCCGGGTGCTCTTACATTCCTCATGACAAAGCACGGCCTCACAGCCGACGAGCTCCAGAAGATCATCAACAAGGAGAGCGGCGTACTCGGCGTGAGCGGCGTGAGCAGCGACATGCGCGAGATCGACGCAGCTATAGCTGCCGGCAACGAACGCGCCCGTCTCGCTCTCGATATGTACATGCTCCGCATTACCAAATACATCGGCGCTTACGCGGCCGAGATGGGCGGTGTCGACATCATCGTGTTTACGGGCGGTGTAGGCGAGAACCAGGCCTCTGTCCGCGCCGACGTATGCGCATCGCTCGGCTTCATGGGCGTAGAGATCGACAAGGACATCAACGCCGCCACCCGTGGCACCGAGACTGTCATTTCATCGGCAGCATCTCGCGTAAAGGTATGCGTAATACCCACCGACGAGGAGCTTACCATCGCACGTGACACCAGAGAGCTGGTAAAATAAGCCTACGCGACAAGATGAAGAGTCTGTTACATAAAATATCAAACGCCATAAAGACGGCAAGACTGAACAAAGCCATGCCTCTAAGGCTCGAATTTGTCGTAACCGACTATTGCAATCTCAACTGCCGCGGATGCACACACTACAGCCCCCTTGCAGCCAAGGAATTCGAGCCTCTCGACAGGCTGGAGCGCAATGCCGCCCGACTCGGGCGCATAAGCGACGGCGGCTCGAAACTTGGCTCGGTATATCTCATCGGCGGAGAGACGCTGCTCTACCCTCACATCGTGGAGGCTATGGCTGTCATGCGCCGGCATTTTCCGCACACCGCAATATTCATCTTCACAAACGGCCTTTCCCTGCCGCGGATGTCCGACGAGTTCTGGGATGCCGCAAGGCTCTACGATATTGAGATAGCGATCACTCGCTATCCTATAAAGTTTGACTACGACGAGGTGGAGCGCCTTTGCGCCGGCAAAGGCGTGAAGTACAGAGTATTCGGCGACCGTGGCAACAAGGGCGAGTTCTTCCGCTTCGGCCTTGATCCGCACAAGCAGCAGAACAAATACATATCGCATTTCAAATGCTACAACCGGGGATGCGTGTCGATTGTCGGCGACCGTATCTACCCATGCTCCATAAGCGCATGCATAGGGCACCTCAACAAAGTGGCCGGCAACACTTTCAGCCACGTCGAAGGCGACAGTCTCGACATCGACAAGGTGAACGATATTAAGCAGATCAGACGCCTGCGCGACAAGCCCGTGCCCTTCTGCGGCTACTGCAAGCAGCCGACGGTCGTGGACTACGCTCCTTCGCGGCGCGACCCCTCTGAATGGATCGACAAATAATAAACTTAGATATAATGAAAAAACTACTTATCGCAGCAGCAATGACTACACTCGTGATGGCTCCGTCGTGCGACAAGGCCGCCCAGAAAGCGCCGGCCGACGACTTCGACTACACCGTCGATCGATTTGCCGACATTGAGGTGCTACGCTACAAGGTGCCCGACTTCGACAGTCTGAGCCTCAACCAGAAAATACTCGTATACTACCTTCAGGAAGCCGCTCTGTGGGGTCGCGACATACTCTTCGACCAGAACTATGCACAGAACCTCCCCATCCGCGACATGCTCGAAGCTGTGTACACCAACTACGACGGCGACAAGAACGACGCCGACTATAAAGCCTTCGAGACATATCTCAAACAGGTATGGTTCGGTAACGGCATACACCACCACTACTCCACCGACAAGTTCACACCGGCTTTCAGCCGCGAGTTCCTTGCCGACAGGCTGGCAAAACTGCCCGAAGGCACAGCACCGGCAAATGCCGAAGAGCTCGTAGAGATCATATTCAATCCCTCTGTCGATGCCAAGCGCGTCAACCAGGCAGCAGGCGCCGACCTCGTGGCTTCGTCGGCTTGCAACTTCTACGACAAAGGTCTTACACAGGCCGAGGTAGAAGCTTATTTCGAAAAGATCAAGAAACCCAACGACGCCACCCCCATCTCCTACGGTCTCAACACACGTATCAAGAAAGTCGACGGCAAGATCGTCGAAGAGACCTATAAGCTCGGCGGTCTCTACAGCGAGGCGATAGAGCACATCGTCGCCAACCTCGACAGCGCGGCCGCTTACGCCGAAAACGATGCCCAGCGTAAGACCATACGCTCGCTGATCGACTACTACACGACAGGCGACCTCGCCACATTCGACAAATACTCGATCGAATGGGCCGAGGACACCGCTTCGCAGGTCGATTTCATCAACGGCTTCATCGAGAGCTACGGCGATCCGCTCGGCATGACAGGTTCGTGGGAATCGATTGTCAACTTCAAGAACATCAAGGCCAGCGAGCGCACCGAGCTGCTCTCGGGCAACGCCCAGTGGTTTGAGGACAACTCGCCCGTCGATTCCACATTCAAGAAAGAGAAAGTGAAAGGTGTGTCGGCCAAGGTTATTACCGCCGCCATTCTTGCCGGCGACGCTTACCCGGCAACCCCCATCGGCATCAACCTTCCCAACGCCAACTGGATCCGTGCGGCCCACGGCTCTAAGTCTGTTACTATCGAGAATATCACTCAGGCCTACGACGCCGCAAGCCACGGCAACGGTTTCAACGAAGAGTTTGTGATCGACCAGCCTACATCAGAGCTCCTCGACAACTACCTCTTCATTACCGACAACCTACACACCGACCTCCACGAGTGCCTCGGCCACGGCTCCGGCAAGCTCCTGCCCGGTGTTGATCCCGACGGCCTCAAGGAACACGGCTCGACCATAGAGGAAGCCCGTGCCGACCTCTTCGCGCTCTACTATCTCGCCGATCCAAAAATGCTCGAGATCGGTCTGCTCGATAATCCCGACGCATACAAGGCCGAGTACTACAAATATATCCTCAACGGCCTCATGACTCAGCTCATGCGCATAGAGCCCGGCAAGGATGTGGAAGAAGCACACATGCGCAACCGCAAGATCATAGCCGAATGGGCCTACGAGCACGGCAAGGACGCCAACGTGATAGAGCTCGTGGAGAAAGACGGCAAGACCTACGTACAGATCAACGATTACGACGCACTGCGCGACCTCTTCGGCCAGCTCCTCGCTGAGGTACAGCGCATACGCTCTACCGGCGACTATGCCGCAGCATGCGAGCTCGTAGAGAAATACGGCGTAAAAGTAGATCCCAAGCTCCACAAGGAAGTGCTCGACCGCTACGCCACACTCGACATCGCTCCCTACAAAGGATTCGTCAATCCCGTCTACACCGCCGTGCGCGATGCCGACGGTAAAATCGTCGACGTCACACTCGACTATACCGAAGAATACCCCGAGCAGATGCTCCGCTACTCGCGCGACTATCATCCCCTGCGATAACATGCTTATAATCGGCTGCAAAGAAAAATTTTGCAGATTCGCAAATTATTTGTACCTTTGCAGCCGATATGCGCAAAGCATACCGTAATCACGCTTTATTAACTATCTAAATTTCCCAAGAATGCACTTAAGTTCTGAAGAAAAAGCAGAGATCTTCGAGAAATACGGTAAGGGTAAGACTGACACTGGCTCGCCTGAAGCACAGATTGC
>JAGAUV010000003.1 GCA_017620635.1 Muribaculaceae bacterium
CGAAGGCAAGGCCTTCTCGGGTACTGCGGTCTATACTACATCTTTTGACTTGCCGGATAAGGCTCAGGGTGTGAACTACACTCTTGATCTCGGCGATGTCGACATGGTGGCTGTGGTAAAGATCAATGGAGAGACTGTACGTACTCTCTGGACGCCGCCGTTCAGCGCGGATATTACCGATTATGTATGCGATGGACGCAATGAACTCACGGTGGAAGTGACAAGTTCATGGTTTAACCGCCTGGCTTATGATGCCTCATTGCCCGAAAGCGAGCGTAAGACATGGGCAATCAAACGCCCCGACCCGAAGGCTCCCCTGCGCTCCACCGGCCTCCTCGGCCCCGTTGTCCTTCGCACATCATCGCAAACAAATCATTGAGCCCCTATACTCTGGCTGTAGAACTTTCCGTGCGATATCGAAAAATTATTTTGACAAAATGTTGTGGGATCAAAAATATTAGCTTATATTTGCCACGTCAAATGAATAATTGTATGACGAAACGATTTTACGCATATTATTTTTCTTACTTCTATTTTGCCGGAAAATGGGAGCGGAGAGTTGTATGCGCATAACGACAGTCAGTCTATATCGATAATATAATCCCGCCGCTCCTATGAGTCCGACGGGATAATTTTTTTAATAAAATGACAGACAAACAATCGACATCGCATCGACGGGTGGCCATACAGGGTGTGGCCGGATGCTATCACGACGCTGCCGCGCATGCGTATTTTGCCGGCCGTGAGATAGAGACTTTGCCGTGCGACAGTTTCGGCCTTATGTTCGACGAGTTGTCGCGCGACGCTTCTCTGCTCGGCATCATGGCTATAGAGAATACCATCGCCGGCTCTCTGCTTCAAAACCACGAGTTGCTGCGAGCCTCGTCGATGCAGATTGTGGGCGAGTACAAGATGCATATATCGCATACGCTTGCGGCGCTTCCGGGGCAGACTATCGACAGTCTGTGCGAGGTAAACTCCCATCCCATGGCGCTGATGCAATGCGAGCAATACCTTCTGCGGCATCCCAACCTAAGAATGGTGGAGAAATTCGATACCGCAGGCAGCGCACGTGAGATAGCGGAGAAAAAGCTTGTGGGACACGCCGCCATATGCGGAGAGTATGCCGCGCGACTATATGGCCTTGAAATACTCGATAGGGCAATAGAGACCAACAAGCGTAATTTTACCCGTTTCCTCATCCTCGCCGATCCTCTGACCGCCGCAGAGGAAAAGCCCTGCGAGAAAGATATCGACAAATCATCGATAGTCTTTACTTTGCCGCACACACAAGGCGCATTGTCGAAGGTGCTTACCATATTGTCGTTCTACGATATCAATCTTACCAAGATACAGTCGATGCCTATCATGGGGCGCGAGTGGGAGTACCGTTTCTACATCGACCTCGCCTTCGACTGCTATTACCGCTACCGTCAGGCTGTCGATGCCGTGCGGCCTCTGACAAACGATTTAAGAATATTAGGCGAATACACCGCCTGCCAGAACGAGATTTAGCTATGAAAGAGATAAGACCGGCCGACAGGGTACAGTCGGTGCAGGAATATTATTTTTCGCGCAAGCTGCGCGAGGTCGCACGACTCAATGCCGAGGGACGCGACATAATATCGCTCGGCATTGGGTCGCCCGACCGCATGCCGGCCGCCGATGTGATAGATACTTTGTGTGAAAACGCGCGACAGCCCGGCTCGCACGGCTATCAGCCATATGTAGGCATACCGGAGCTAAGGCAGGCGATGGCACGTTTCTACAGCCGCCATTATGGAGTGGAGCTCGACGCCGGCAGCGAGATACAGCCGCTCATAGGCTCGAAAGAGGGCATACTCCACGTGTCGATGGCCTTCCTCAATCCCGGCGACGGCGTGCTGGTGCCCGACCCAGGCTATCCTACCTACACTTCGGTAAGCCGTCTCGTGGGCGCCGAGATATTCAATTATGATCTCACGGCCGAAAACGGCTGGCAGCCCGACTTCGAGGCTCTCGAGCGACAGCCGCTCGACAGGATAAAGCTCATGTGGGTTAACTATCCTCACATGCCCACCGGTGCGCCGGCTACATTAGAGCTATTCGAAAAGCTCGTCGATTTCGGCCGTCGGCACGGTATCGTCATCGCCCACGACAACCCCTACAGCTTTATTCTCAACGGCAAACCGCTGAGTCTGCTGCAGATACCGGGCGCAAAAGAAGTGGCGATAGAGATGAACTCGCTCAGCAAGAGCCATAATATGGCAGGCTGGCGCGTGGCGATGCTGGCTTCCAATCCCGATTTCATACAATGGGTGCTCAAAGTGAAGAGCAATATCGACTCGGGCCAGTTCAGGCCGGTCATGCTTGCCGCCGCCCGGGCCCTCGACGCTCCCAACGAATGGTATGCCGGGCTCAACGAGGTGTATGCGCGCCGCCGCGACATAGCCATGAAGATAATGGACATCTTAGGCTGCAAGGTGGCCGAGGGCAGCACCGGCATGTTCCTGTGGGGGCGCATACCCGACAGCGAAGCGTCGTCGGAGGAAATGGCCGACAGGATACTCTACGGCTCACGGGTCTTTGTGACGCCCGGTTTTATCTTCGGCGTCAACGGCGAGCGCTACATCCGCATCTCTCTTTGTGCCAACGAAGAAAAACTATCGGAGGCTCTGGAACGTATTAAAGAAACATACTAAAGAAGAAAGTTATGAAAGATATACAGTCGCTTTTCCCGTCGGAACTCAACGAACATCCACTTGTGATCGCCGGCCCGTGCAGCGCCGAAAGCGAGGAGCAGGTGCTCAATACGGCCCGTCAGCTCGCACGCAACGGTGTCAAAATCTTCCGCGCAGGCATATGGAAACCTCGGACCAAGCCGGGCGGTTTCGAAGGCGTGGGCAGCGTAGGTTTTCCCTGGCTTGCCAAGGTAAAGGAGGAGACAGGCATGCTCACTGCCACCGAGGTGGCCAACCGCCAGCATGTGGAGGTCGCCCTCGAGGCCGGTGTGGATATTCTTTGGATAGGCTCGCGCACGTCGGCTAATCCTTTTGCAGTGCAGGAGATCGCCGATGCGCTGAGCAGCTCGGGCTGCGATATTCCTGTCCTGGTAAAGAATCCCGTCAATCCCGACCTCGAGTTGTGGATAGGCGCGCTGCAGCGCGTCTATAATGCCGGCATACACCGTCTGGGTGCCATACACCGAGGTTTCAGCGCCTACGGCAAGCATATCTACCGCAATATGCCGCAGTGGCACATACCCATCGAGTTGCGCCGCCGCTATCCGAATCTGACCATGATATGCGATCCGAGCCACATCGGCGGCAAGCGCGAGCTCATAGCGCCGCTGTCGCAGCAGGCTCTCGACATGGGCTTCGACGGCCTGATAATAGAGAGCCATTGCGACCCCGACTGCGCGTGGAGCGACAAGGCGCAGCAGATTACCCCCGAAGTGCTTGACGTCATACTCAATACCCTCGTGCTCCGCGAGAGTGTGGTCACAACCGAGAGCCTTGCCCTTCTCCGGCGTCAGATCGACAGCCTCGACAACGAACTCCTCGAGGTGCTCAACAAGCGTATGGCTGTGTCGCGCGAGATAGGCAAGTACAAGAAAGAGCACAGCATGCCTGTGGTGCAGATCGGCCGCCACGACGAAATAATGCAGAACCGTGTGCGTGCCGCCGAGGATATGGGTATGGACGGCGACTTCATGCGCATTGTCCTCTCGGCGATACACGAGGAATCGGTACGGCAGCAGATAGAAATATTCAACGGCAAACAGTGACTATGAAGATACTTATTATAGGAGCCGGCAAGATGGGCTCGTTTTTCTGCGATATTCTTTCCGACAAACACGATGTGGCCATGATCGACACCGATCCGCGCCGGCTGCTGTTTACCTACAACTGCCGTCGTTTCGGTTCGCTCGACGAGGTGGACGCTTTCGCCCCCGATATGGTAATCAACGCCGCCACGGTAAAATATACCCTCGACGCCTTCCGCTCGGTCCTGCCGCATGTGCCCGAGGGGTGTATACTGAGCGACATTTCTTCGGTCAAGACAGGCCTGCCCGAGTTTTATGCCACATGCGGCCATCCTTTCGTATCGACGCATCCGATGTTCGGCCCCACCTTCGCCTCGCTGAGCAATCTGGCCAACGAGAACGCCATTATAATAAGCGAGGGCGATCATCTGGGCAAGGTGTTCTTCAAGGATATATACAGCAGCCTTGGGCTGCATATAGAGGAATATACCTTCGACGAACACGACAAGACGATAGCCTACTCACTGTCGGTGCCCTTCGCCTCGTCGCTCGTCTTCGGGGCGTGCATGAAGCACCAGTCGGCACCCGGCACGACTTTCAAGCGCCACAAGGCAATCGCCGACGGCCTTATGAGCGAGGACGATTTCCTGCTGAGCGAGATTCTGTTCAATCCCAACACTCCGGCGCAGCTCGAGAGCATACGGAGCAAGCTCGCCGAGCTGCAGGATATAGTCGAGCGCCGCGACACGGGTGCAATGAAGTCCTTCCTCGAAAGAGTGAGGGAGAATCTGAGATAAAACAAAAGCGCCGACGATGAGCCGGCGCTTTTGTTTGGTACACGTGTGGTATCAGAAAGTGAATTTCTCGAGTTTCATGGGAGCGATCTGTTCGATCTGAGGCACGAGGCTCGTGAAGTGGGGTGCGGCCATGTGGGCTGCGAGGTCTTCTTCGCTTGCCCATGTCTCGCAGATCATAAGGTTGGCCGGTATGGTGGTCGATTCGAACATGTCGTAGGCCACGCAGCCTTTATCCTTGCGCGATGCGGCCACGAGTTCGGCTCCTAACTTCTTTACGGTTTCTTTCGCTTTGTTGTCGGCGACAGCGAGGAATACGTTGAGTCTGATCATTTTTTGTGGATATTATAATTGGGTTTCAGGATCGAGGTTGGCGCTTTCGATATCTTTGAAGTAGCGGTATGTCGATACTTTGAGCTCCGCGCAAGCGTCCTCGTCGGCGATGATGAGCGCCTTGGGGTGCATCTGCAGGGCTGATATCGTCCACATCTGACTCACACCGCCTTCTACACCGTGGTGGAGGGCACGGGCCTTGTTGTGGCCGTTGACGATGAGCATGACCGAACGGGCGTCCATCACGGTGCCTACACCTACAGTGAGCGCAGTTTTGGGCACGAGGTCGGTGTTGCCTTCGAAGAAGCGCGAGTTGGCTATGATGGTGTCCTGGGTAAGAGTCTTTACTCGTGTACGCGAGGTAAGCGACGAGCCCGGCTCGTTGAACGCGATGTGCCCGTCGGGGCCTACACCGCCCATGAAGAGTTCGATGCCGCCGTAGGAGGCGATCTTTTCTTCGAAGCGGCGGCACTCGGCGGCGAGGTCGGCGGCGTTGCCGTTGAGTATGTTCACGTTCTCGGGTTTGATGTCGATGTGGCTGAAGAAGTTGTTCCACATAAACGAGTGGTAGCTCTCGGGGTGTTCCTGCGGCAGACCTACGTATTCGTCCATGTTGAATGTTACCACGTTGGCAAACGATACCTTGCCTTGCTTGTTAAGCTCGATGAGGTGGCGGTACATGCCTAATGGCGAGCTGCCGGTGGGGCAGCCGAGCACGAAGGGGCGATCAGCGGTGGGCTTGAACGCATTGATCTGCGCTGCCACATAGTTTGCGGCCCAGAGTGAAACGTCGGTGTAGTCTTTTTCGATTATGAGTCTCATGTAGAGTATGTATTTAAGCTAAAAGTTATCAGGTTAGCTGCGTTGTGTCAGAAAAGCCATGCCGCTGTCACGGTCCAGTAATTGTTTTTGCCCTCGATGGGATTGGTGTTGTCGGATATGCCGACAAATTCCACTGTCTTGTTGAGACCGATGCCATAGGAAGCCGCAACCTGAAGGTGGTTGAAGAGCTGCACGCCGAGACCGAAATTCCAGGCTACGTCGAAAGTCTTGTTGCGGTAGGCGGCTGTGATGGCGCGTTTGGAGGTAAGCATCGAGAAGCTCGGGCCGGTAAAGAGGTAGGGGCTGATGATCTTGCCTACGATCGGCAGGCCTATCTTATATTTGAAGTTGAGGGGTATCTCGATATAGTCGCGGTTCTTGAAACGGGAGCTCGACACGAGGCCCTGGTTGTCGGGGTTGTTGTTGATCGATTCGCTGTCGCTGACGCGGTGTACGTACATGAGCGAGAGGTCGAATCCGATGCCAACGACAGGAACGGTAAACTCACAGGTCAGACCACCCGTGAATCCGGCACGGTTGTCGTTGTTGAATATCGATTTGTCGAGGCGCATTGAGTTGATCTCGGCGCCGAAGCGCGGACCCCAGCGGAATTGGGCGCTTGCCGGTACGGCGACGGCCAGGGTCAGGATGAGAATGAGACTTTTCAGATTTTTCATATTATTATGTTGTTAGTTGTGAGGCAAAATTACATAAATTTCTCAATCTGCACAAGAATAGGTCGCCCGGCCCTTGAAAGGAGGCAAATTTTTTTGAATATTTTTATGCAAGCGAAGAATCGGGGCGGCGGTAGGCGGATGGAGGGTCTGCTTGCAAAGTGTAAGCATTTATAAGGCTACAGCAGGCAATTAACAGAAATTTTGTTTTTTTTTTTTTTTAGTCGCGCCCGATTTTTATAAATATTTGTAAATAGGGATAAAAGGTGTACCTTTGCAGTTGCTAAGTGTTTTATAACTTCTTGGTTTCACTCATATCTTATTATGGCTCTGAAAATACTGATGATAAGCGATACTGCGCAGGCTGTCATTGTGGCAGCCCTTGCTGTCTGTGCGATCATCGGTATATGTGTGTTGAGATGTTGCTGCGTAAGGCGGAAAAAGAAAATGGAATCAGCCGACGACGAAGGCTTCAGGACCCGTATTCCGCGCTATGCTTCAGTGATAAGGACATGGCTCGAAAACGAGCGCCCTTATCTCGACCGCTCCTTCAAACTCATCGATGTATCGGCTGTGGTGCCGCTCAACCGCACATATCTTTCCCGTATATTCAATGAAGGCCTCGGCGAGAGCTTCAGCGACATGGTCAGCCGTCTGCGTATGGAAGAGGCCAAACGCCTTCTTGCAGAGTCGCCCGACACGTCTATCTCCGAGATCGCCGAACGCTGCGGCTTCGCGAGCCATTCGAGTTTCCACCGCGCTTTTGTAAGATCGGAGGGAATGAAGCCGGGCGACTATCGCCAGCAGCACATGATATAGGCTCGAATCTCCGGGCTCGCGGCTTTGGTTTGCAGCCGCGAGTCCGGGATGTCGGGTCATTCTTCTTTTTCGAGACCTACGTAAGCCTGCCAGATAGAGCCGAGAACCATCTTTATGCAGTTCTCTACGATGTACTCTTTCGATACTTCCTCGTCGAGCAGGAAAGAGCACTCCATGCGTATATTGCCGTCGCGTACGACTGCTGTAGGCATATTGCGGCGGCAGTTGTGGCGGTTGGCAAGGAAGAATGGATCGGCGTCGGGAGCGTAGCCGGGAGCACCGGCGACATAGCTGAGCCGGTTGTTGTTGACCATCACGAAGATTACCACATCATGGCCGAAATCGTCGTCGGCACTCTGTACGATTACCATGTCGCCGTCGTCGTCGATGCGTGTCGATATGTTGAGTTCGTCGAGATAGCTGCGGATAAGGTTCTTGTCTATTGTCATGTCGGTATGGGGTTATTGATTGTCTGTATCTTTTTCGAAATCTACGAAGGCCGACCATATGCCTGTTATCGTGTTGCTGATGCAGTCGGTTATATATTGGTCGGACACTTCCTCTGTGATGAGAAAGGAGTATTCCATTTTTACTTCGCCGTCGCGCACTACGGCGGTGGGGAAGTTGCGGCGGCTGTTGCTGCGGTTTGCCAGCGTGAGCAGATCGCCGGAGGGCCGGTAGGCAGGGGCGGTCCCGATAAACGAGAGCCTGATGTCTTTTTCGACGAGCACCCACACCATCACATCGTGGGCGAAATCGCCGTCGGCGTCGAGACATATCAGGAGGCTGCCGTCGATAAGTCGCGAAGGTATGCCCATGCGGTCGAGAATGCCGCGTATTTGTTCATTATTCATTCTCACTGCTGTTTATACGGGCCTCGAGCTCGCTGTCGCTAAGCTCGAAATTCATAAATGCCCCGATGGGTATGTGGATCGACGGGCTCACTACATTCTCGAGTATGTATTGCGGCGAGACTTCCGAGTCGATCACAAAGCATCTGTCCATCACTATCTCGCCGTCGCTGTCGATGTGGCAGCATGGTGTGTGGCAGCGGCAGTTGTGGCGGTTGGCCATTTCGAGCAGGTCGCCATCGGGATGATAGCCCGGAGCCCGTGAGCTGAACGACACCATGCGCTCGTTGTCCACTTCGATAAAAGTCACTATCTGATAGTCGAAAGCGCCTTCGTCATCGAAGAAGCCGACAGCGAGCAGGCCGTTGTCCAGCTCGTCGTAGTTGAACTCGAGTATCTCGAGGCATTCCTTTATTATATCTTTGCTTATCATGTGCGAGTGCTGTGCCGCCGGCCGTCGGCCGGGCTTTGTGTCTTCAAAGTTAGCGAAAAAAACTGAATGACGAAACTAATCGTGCTTGGTGTTGCGGTACTGGGTGGGCGACATCTTGAACTCGCGAGTGAATACACGTGTGAAATGGGGCGCGTCGCTGAAGCCTACATGATATGCCACCTGGCTGACATACAGATCGGTAGACCGCAGGAGCCTCGCGGCCACCTGGAGCCTGTAGAGGGTAAGGAAGCGCACGAAAGTCATGCCCGTCGACGCCTTGAAGGCGTTGCAGAACGCTGTCGGATTCATGCCTACCACCGAGGCGGCCTCGCTCAGCGGTATGTGGCGCGAGTAGTTTTCGGTAACAAGACGGTTGATGGCGAAGAAGCGGTTGTGGGCGCGGCTGTCGTCGGTCTCGTTGACCGCCGGGCTGCCTATCAGTTCGTAATCTTTATTGTCGTAAATTGTGGTAAGGAGAGTGAGCAGCTGGCATAATTTTAGCGGTTCCGAGAAGTTCTGGAACTTATGGAAGAGTTGCAGTACTTTCTGTGCCGCCGGCCCCGTGATCTTGAGCGCTTGTTTTAAATTTAGGTAGAAATCGGCCACGTTCTTGAACTCCGGAAAAGAGCTGCCCATACGCGATATCAGCCCACGTTTGAAGTGGGTCCAGCTGTTGAAAAAAACTTTGTCGCCGCGCGGCACCACCTCGTCTACTTTCCATCCGTGGGGAATGCCTCCGGGGATGAAGATAACATCGTTATTCTCAAACTGTTCGATATGTTCGTTTATCATCCTGCTGCCGTTGACACAGTCCATCGCCATGAGCTCCATCTCGGGGTGCACATGGTACTCATATCCTTGGTATCCACTATATTCGTTATCGCATCCGAACGATAGTGTGCTGTTGTCGTCAATGAAGGTGTTCTCGTTGACAATTTTCCTCATGCGTGGATAATATTTATGGCTATCGTGAATTTTCGACAAAGATAACAAAAAAACGCCATAGATAAAAATGAAATAAGCGATAATTTTGCAATACCAAAAAATTTAGTATCACGAATAATAGGCAAAGTACAATAATACCAATGAAAATTCTAAAAGTAGGAATAATAGGCTTGGGTCGCATGGGCGGATTCTTCCTTAATGAATTTTTGAAATCCGATCGATGGCAGGTAACCAAGATCTGTGAGCCTGACACCACTCGTCATGAAGAGATCGCCAAACGTGCCCCCGAGGCCGAACTGGTTGTAGATGAAGACGATGTTCTTACCGATCCCGAGGTTGATGTAGTGGTTCTTTCTGCTCTCGCCGACACCCGTCTGAGGCAGATTGAGAAGGCCGTTTCCTATAACAAGCACATCATTTCAGAGAAACCTATCGGCGACACTCCCGAAAACGAGTGGAAAGCCGTGGAACTGGTCGAAAACGCGCCTATTCGTGCTACTGTAAACCTCTATCTGCGTAACTCCTGGTATCTTCAGGAACTTATAAAAGTCGCCGACTCGGGCGAGCTTGGCGAGATCGCCGTGGTGCGCCTCTGCCACAACACACCGGGTCTGTCGCCGGGCGAAGGCCACGAGGCCGAGGGACCGGCATTCCACGACTGCGGCATGCACTACTGCGACGCCGCTCACGCGATAGTAGGCTCTGACTTCAAGACCTATCACGCTCAGGCAGTGCGCTTCTGGGCTTACAAGGATCCGTGGTGGCTCGAGGCTCACGGCACATTCGAGAACGGTGTGGCCTTTGATATCACTCAGGGTCATGTCTACGGACAGCTCTCTGCCGTGCAGACACACAACTCCTATATGGAGATTATCGGTACAAAAGGTATCGCACGCATGACTCACGACTTCAAGACTGCCGTTGTCGATATCCACGGCGTGACACGCACCGAACGCATCGAGCGTCCCTATGGCGGCAAGAACATCGACAAGCTCATCGAGCTGATGGCCGACTCTATTGAGAGCGGCGTGCGCAGCCGTCATCTGCCTACATTCCGCGAGGCTGCGATGGCTTCGGAATTTGCATGGAAATGCCTCGACAACGCCCGTCAGAACGACCTCCCCGTTCGCGGCACAGCCGAAGAGCTTGAGCAGATACATCAGCGTCGTGCCACCATGACCGACGGATATGGTCTCCTGCGCAAACAGACCACTCATTAAACACCTAATATTCAAATATATGACTAATCATCTCCTATTTCTCGGCAATCTCGGCGGCGGTGAGATCATCATCATAGCCCTCATTGTCCTGCTGCTTTTCGGCGGCAAAAAAATCCCTGAACTGATGCGCGGCATCGGCAAAGGAATCCGCTCATTCAAAGAAGGTGTCAACAATATCGAAAAAGATATAGAGAACGCCGGACAAGAAACTGAGAAAAAATAACCAATATACACCAATCATCTAAACCACGAACTTATGTCAGGAATTTCAAGACGTCAGTTTCTGAAGACAGGTGCCACAGCCGCTTTGGGTCTCTCTATCGTTCCCAACACGGTATTAGGCAAGAGCTTCGGACATGTCGCTCCCAGCGACAAACTCAACATTGCAGCCGTAGGTATCGGCGGCATGGGTCATGCTAATATCAACGCAGTAAAAGGCACAGAAAACATCGTAGGTCTCTGCGACGTAAACTGGGCTTATGCAAAGGGCGTGTTCGACGAGTTCCCCAAAGCTAAACGCTACTGGGACTATCGCAAGATGTTCGACGAAATGGGCAACGAAATCGATGCCGTTATCGTCGCTACTCCCGACCATACTCACGCTATCGTTACAGCCGATGCCATGACAATGGGCAAAGGCGTATACTGCCAGAAACCTCTTACACACTCGGTATACGAGTCGCGTCTCCTTACCCGCCTTGCCGATTCTACCGGCGTTCCCACTCAGATGGGTAACCAGGGTGCTTCCGGCGACGGCACACAGACCGTTTGCGACTGGATCTGGAACGGCGAAATCGGTGAAGTATACAAAGTAGAATGCGCTACCGACCGTCCTATCTGGCCCCAGGGTCTCAACGCTCCCGAAAAGGTCGACAAAGTGCCCAAGACTCTTGACTGGGATCTCTTCTCGGGTCCTGCAAAAGTAAACCCCTATAGCTCACTCTACGAGCCCTGGAACTGGCGCGGTTGGTGGGACTACGGTACAGGTGCCCTCGGCGATATGGCCTGCCACATCCTCCATCAGCCCTTCAAAGCCCTCAAGCTTGGCTATCCTACCAAAGTTGAAGGCTCGTCGACACTCCTTCTCAACGCTTGCGCTCCCCAGGCTCAGCACGTTAAGATGATCTTCCCGGCCCGTGAGAACATGCCGAAGATCGCTATGCCCGAGGTTGAAATCCACTGGTACGACGGCGGCATGATGCCCGACCGTCCCGAAGGCTTCCCCCAGGGTCGTCAGCTCATGCAGTCAGGCGGTGGTCTTACCATCTTCCACGGCACCAAAGATACCCTTATCTGCGGTTGCTACGGCAATGATCCCTGGCTCCTCTCCGGCCGCGTGCCCAACGCTCCCAAGGTTGCCCGTCGTGTCAAAACCAGCCACGAAATGGACTGGGTCGGCGCTTGCAAGGAAGACAAATCGAGCCGCCGTCAGCTTACATCGACATTCCAGGAGGCCGGTCCTTTCAACGAAATGATCGCTATGGGTGTACTCGCAGTACGTCTCCAGGCCCTCAACAAAACCCTCGAATGGGATGGCAACAACATGAAGTTTACAAACATCGGTCCCGACGAGACTATCCGCACTGTCGTAAAAGACGGCTTCAAGATCCACAACGGTCACCCCACTTTCGACAAGACCTGGACAGATCCCGTAAATGCACAGGAATTTGCTGCCGAGCTGATCAACCACACCTATCGTCCCGGCTGGAAACTTCCCGATATGCCTGCATAACATAAAACAAACCAATACTAAAATGAAAAAACTTCTTTTAATTGCACCTCTTGCAGTGGCATTGTTAGCATCTTGCGGCCAGAAAAAGGCTGCTGACGCAGAAGCAGCTGAGGCAGCTGACTCTGTAGCAACACCCGCCTACACCGTCCTCGAGAACGAGCAGATCGATATCACATCGCTTCCTCAGGACGCAGAAGGCTACTATGTACTCTTCGACGGCAAGACCCTCAATGGCTGGCGCGGCTATGGCCGTGACACCGTTCCCGGTCGCTGGGTTGTTGAAGATGGCGCCATCAAGTTCAACGGTGCAGGCGGCGGCGAAGCCCAGACTGGCGACGGCGGCGACCTTATCTTCGCTAAGAAATTCAAAGACTTCGAACTCGAACTCGAATGGAAGGTTTCTAAGGGTGGCAACTCCGGTATCTTCTATCTTGCT
This sequence comes from Muribaculaceae bacterium, assembly GCA_017620635.1. Classification (GTDB taxonomy): domain Bacteria; phylum Bacteroidota; class Bacteroidia; order Bacteroidales; family Muribaculaceae; genus CAG-873. Next base: position 12,805 of record JAGAUV010000003.1, read on the forward strand.
CAGGAAGTAGCTACTAAGAACGACAAGGGCGAAGATCAGCTCGAGCCCATCTACATCTCGGCTCCCGAGTATCAGGTACTCGACAATGCCAACCACCCCGACGCCAAGCTCGGTGTTGACGGCAACCGTCAGTCTGCTTCTCTCTACGACATGATCCCTGCCAAACCCCAGAACCAGAATCCCGCAGGCGAATGGAACAAGGCTAAGATCCTCGTATATCAGGGTACTGTTGTTCACTCTCAGAACGGCGAGAACGTGGTTGAATACCACCTCTGGACTCCCCAGTGGACCGAACTCCTCCAGAACAGCAAGTTCAGCGAAGAGAAATGGCCCCTCGCTTTCGAGCTCCTCAATAACCTCGGCGGTGAAAACCACGAAGGTTATATCGGTCTCCAGGATCATGGTAACGATGTTTGGTATCGCAACATCCGCATCAAACCCCTCGGTGAGTAATTAATCAAACAGAACTTCTGGCGGGATTTAAAAACGACGTGTTTTAAATCCCGCTATTTTTCTTAATCAGTCATGTTTAAATCAGTCAAAGTATTAGCACTCGGCGCCATCGCCCTCATGTCGCTGGCTTCGTGCAACATCAGCAGTGCTCCCGAGAAGAAAGATGTAGGCATACAGCTTTACTCCATGCGTCAGCTCCTCGAGCCCGGCCAGGCTTATGAAAACAACCTGCCGGCACTCCTCGACACCCTGGCCAAGATGGGTTACACTCAGGTAGAGGCTGCAAATTACGACAACAACAACGGCACATTCTACGGCCTTACCCCCGAAGAGTTCAAAGCCGCTGCCGATGCCGCCGGCATCAAGGCTCTGTCGTCGCACACCGGCCGCACACTCTCTCCTGAGGAAATTGCATCGGGCAACACCGAGGACTTCTACAAATGGTGGGACAAGACACTTGCCGACCACAAGGCCGCCGGTATCGAATATGTCGTTGTGCCCTGGTCGAATGTTCCCGACAGCCTTTCTACACTCAAGACTATCTGCGAATCCTACAACGAAGTAGGCCGTCGCGCTGCCGAGATGGGTCTCAAGTTCGGTTACCACAACCATTCACACGAGTTCCAGCAGGTAGAAGGTCAGACCATGCTCAACTACATGATCGAAAACACCGATCCCGACAAGGTATTCTTTGAGATGGATGTGTACTGGACCATGATGGGCCATGCAGCTCCCGTTGATCTCTTCAACAAGTATCCCGGCCGCTTCCACCTCCTTCATATCAAGGACCGCCGCGAAATCGGTCAGAGCGGTATGGTAGGCTTCGACGCTATCTTCAAGAATGCCGACAAAGCCGGTATGGAGAACTTCTTCGTAGAGATCGAAGAGTTTACCGACGGTGCAGAGAAAGGAGCTAAAGAAAGCGCCGATTATCTCATCAACGCACCTTTTGTTAATGCCAAATATCCTGTCGCAGCAGAGTAATAGCGACGGCAAATAAACTTACAAGGCAGGGCGTCGGTTACGCGCCGGCACCCTGCCATAATCTCCCCAACCTATGTCAACACAAGATACAGAAATGACGTTTTGGTCGCACCTCGAAGCCCTGCGCTGGGTGCTGATGCGCGTCGTGTTAGTGTACCTCGTCCTCGCTATCGCTTGCTTCTGCGTGATGCCCTATCTGTTCAATAACGTCATACTGGCACCTACGACAAGCGACTTTATCCTATACCGCTGGCTCAACGGGCTGGGCGGCGACGGTACTTTCTTCCCCGACTTCAGCAGCGACTTCTCTGTCGATATCATCAACGTGAAACTTGCTTCGCAGTTTACCACTCATATCAGTACGTCGTTCTGTCTCGCCTTTCTCCTCATATTCCCCTATCTGATTACCGAACTGTGGTATTTTATACGCCCGGCGCTGTATGAAAACGAGCGTCGAAGCGTGGTGGTACTTCTCGCCTTCGGCGTGCCTATGTTCTACATGGGCTGCGTACTCGGTTATTTCGTCGTATTCCCCTTTACATTCCGCTTCCTCGCGCAGTACGACCTGAGCTCGGAGATTACCAATATGATTTCACTTAACTCGTATATCGACAACTTCCTGATGCTCATATTCATTATGGGCCTCGTGTTCGAGCTGCCCTTCGTGGTGTGGGTGCTTTCGCGCCTCGGCCTGGTAACAGCCGACTTCCTGCGCAGCTATCGCCGTCAGGCCGTTGTCGGATTACTTGTCCTGTCGGCACTCATTACCCCGACAGGCGATCCGTTTACCCTCGCTGTGGTATTCGTACCTATATATCTGCTCTTCGAGCTTAGCGTGTTGCTGGCACGTAACCGCAAGCCCGACGATGAGGAGGAGACAGACAATACGCCTATGATCCCCGAGGCTTAAGCCGACGGATTTAATATAAGCTCTTTCCGGCTGCGGATTTATCTGCAGTCGGCTTTGTTTCAGTGCCTTATAAAATAATGTCTCAAAAACTTTTTATTATTGTAGCTTTTTTGTAACTTTGCCTTGCAAATATCGTAGCTATGAAAAAATGGACCGTCATAATAGTCGGGGCAATGTTGGTCTGCACCCTGTCTTTTGCTTGCACTAAATCCAAGACTACCCGGACAATTGAAGAGGCCACCGACCCCACCGAACTGATCTTAGGCCAGTTCAATGCCGACAGTGCCTATAACTTTATAAAACAGCAGGTAGATTTCGGCCCCCGTGTGCCGGGTTCAGCCGCTCACAAAGCTTGCCGTAATTATCTCATCGATAAACTCAGGTCGTATAATCCCGACTCGATGATAATACAGGATGCGACCGTTACCGCTTTCAACGGCGACGTCCTGCCCATTACCAATATCATTGCCGGATGGAACACCAATGCAGCCCGGCGTGTGCTTCTTGTAGCGCATTGGGACACTCGTCCGTGGAGCGACGAGGAGACCGACGCCGAGGCCCGTATGCTTCCCGTCGACGGTGCCAATGACGGCGCTTCGGGTGTCGCTGTCCTGCTTGAGATCGCCCGTAACATGGCGCTTCGCGAGCCGAACATAGGCATTGATATCATGTTTGCCGATGCCGAGGACTACGGCGACAACAGCACCTTCGACCAGAGCGAAAGCACATGGTGTCTGGGCACTCAGTACTGGATCAAGTCGGGCATGCCCCCGTACCGTCCTGGCAATATGCCTGTCTACGGCATTCTGCTCGATATGGTGGGTGGACGCAACGCCCGTTTCCACTACGAGTATTATTCACAGCTCGACGCCCGTACACCCACGATTAAGGTGTGGTCGGAGGCAAGCAATCTGGGATATAGCGATGTCTTTGTCCGCAGGGTCGGAGCTGCCGTTACCGATGATCATATTTTCATTACCCGTGCCGGCATACCGACTACAAACATCATCGAAAACCTCAACGAGCAGACTCAGTCATTTGCTCCCACATGGCATACAAACAGTGACAATCTTGAGAATATCGACCGCAACAGCCTCAAGGCTGTCGGAGAGACTGTCCTCAATGTAATTTATAAAGAGAAACAATACGAATGACAATAGAAGAAAAGGAGAGAGAACTTATCGACGAGTTCGACGGTATCGACGACTGGATGGACCGCTATGCCTGTATAATCGACATGGGCAACAGTCTCCCGGCATTGCCAGAGAATCTTAAGACTCCCGACCGGCTCATCGAAGGCTGCCAGAGCCGCGTGTGGCTCGATGCAGAGCTGGATGCCGACGGCAAGGTAGTGTATCGCGCCGATTCCGACGCCATCATAGTGAAAGGCATTATATCTATGCTTGTCGATGTGCTGTCGGGTCATACTCCCGACGAGATCCTTGAGGCCGACCTCCATTTTATCAACGATATCGGCCTGGCCGAGCATCTTTCGCCTACACGCAGCAACGGCCTCGTGGCCATGCTGAGGCAGATGCGAGCTTATGCGGCGGCCTTCAGGCTCCGCGGCTGAAAAGACTGCAAAAACTTAAATCGGGCAGACGATCATTCAACAGATCATCTGCCCGATTCTTTTTGCGGATGCTTGCCGCTTATTTCTTCAGAGCTATCTGATTGGCCACTTTTACAGCCTTGGTTATGTGGTCGCAGATATATTCGGAGCCTATCAGGCCGTCGATGCCTGCGTGCTCGAGCGACTGGCGTACGTTCTCTTTCACGCCCGAAAGCACAATCTGTATGCCTTCTTTCTGCGACGAGCGTATGAGCACCTCGAGGTTGTGCAGGCCGGTAGCGTCGATAAACGATACCTTACGCATGCGTATGATTCGTACGATAGGCTTGTCGGCGAGTGCCGAGCGCATCATCTCGTCGAATTTGGTAGCTACGCCGAAGAAGAACGGGCCGTCGATTTCGTAGACGCTCACGCCCTTGGCGACGTCGAGCACTTCGTGCTGGCTAAGATCCGTACCCTCGGCCACGTCAAGCTGCTCGGAGTATACTTTTATCTCGGTATTCTCGGTCACGCGGCGCAGGAAGAGCACTACAGCAAGCAGCAGGCCTATCTCTATCGCGATTGTAAGGTCGAATATTACCGTGAGTATGAATGTGACAAGAAGTACCGATATGTCGCTCTTGGGCGAGTGGAAGACCGATACTACAGTGCGCCAGCCGCTCATGTTATAGGCCACTACCATAAGCACTGCGGCGAGGGTAGCCATGGGCACATAGTTGATCAGCGGCATGGCGAAGAGGAATATCAGCAGAAGCACCAGGGCGTGAACGATGCCGGCCACGGGGGTACGGCCGCCGTTGGTAATGTTTGTCATGGTGCGGGCGATAGCGCCTGTCACGGGTATGCCGCCGAAGAACGGAACTGTGATATTGGCTATGCCCTGGCCGATGAGCTCGGTGTTGCTGTTGGTATGCGAGCCGGTAACACCGTCGGCCACGGTGGCCGACAGAAGGCTCTCGATGGCTCCTAACACTGCTATGGTAAAGGCCGACGGCAACAGCATGTTGATGGTGGACATGTTGAGTTTGAAGCCGTGAGGCGTGGGTATGTCGGTGGCCATTGTGCCGAAGCGGTCGCCGATGGTCTCTATGTCGTACCAGTCGAAGGCCATCTTCATGAAGTAGGACGCCGCCGTGACGACTATTATCGCTATCAGGGCGCCGGGAAGGCGTTTCGATACCTTAGGCGTGAGTATGATGATAAACAGCGACACGAGGGCCGTCGCGAGCGTTGTCAGCGATATGCCGGACAGCGACTGGAAGTAAAGACCCCATTTGGGTATGAACTGGCCCGGTATGTCACGCAGGCCGAGACCAAGGAAGTCGTTGACCTGTGTGGAGAAGATAGTCAGCGCGATACCGGCGGTAAAGCCTACTACGATAGGGTAGGGGATGAACTTGATTACTGTGCCGAGACGGAAGAGACCCAAGAGCACAAGTATCACACCGGCCATGAAAGTGGCTACGGCGAGACCGTGAAGGCCGAACTGCGCGATTATGTTGTACACTATGATGATGAACGCGCCTGTAGGGCCGCCGATCTGCACGGAGTTGCCGCCGAAGAACGACACCATGAATCCGCCGATGATGGCTGTCACAAGGCCTATTGTCGGGCTGACGCCGGAGGCTATACCGAATGCGATTGCAAGAGGAAGTGCTACGATACCGACGACGATACCTGCGATGATGTCGGTCTTGAGTCTTGCCGCCGTGTAGTGGCGCAGTGCACTGAAGAGTTTGGGGTGGAAATCTACGGCCTTTCGCATGGCGCGGCCTGCGATTTCACTGCCCGTTGCTGGACTGAATGACATAAAGATTTGAATTGTACCTACTTAACGGGGCTTGGAATATGGTTGCCCCTCAAATTTTTAGCAAAATTAGCTATAAATCCTCAAAAATGCAAAAAAATGTTAGCCGGACAGCTCTGAGCAGGTCTCAGGGCTGTCCGGCCGATGTCGTTTTGTGTCGGTTTATTTCTTGGTCTTCTCCATCAGATGGCGTACGGCGCCTTCGAGCTGAGCGTCTATTCCCTTCTCCACATCTGCCGGTTTATTGTAGATGATGATGTCGGGTGTGAGCTGATGATTCTCGAGCACAGTGCCGTCGTTGGCAACACTTGTTACCTGAGGTATGCCGAATATGATCGTCGGGTCGATCTGTGTCTCCCACCATACGGCGGTCATGGTGCCGGGTACGGGGGTGCCGATAACCTCGCCTATGCCAAGTGTCTGGTATACGAAGGGCGATCCGTGCGCGTCGCTGTAGTTGCTTTCGTTGACGAGCATCGCCGAGGGCTTGGTCCATTGAGCGAAGGGCTCGATGCCTATCTCCTGGCCGCGCGGTGCGAAGGTCACATACTTGTGGCCGCCAAGCAGTATGGCCAGGTCGTTGTGGAGCCAGCCGCCTCCGTTATGGCGTGTGTCCACCACGATGGCGTCGCAGTTGCGGTATTTGCCGAGTATACGGTCGTAGACTGTCTGATAGCTGTCGCCGTTCATGCCGCGGACATGTACATAGCCTATGCGTCCGTTCGACAGGCTGTCGGCTATGTGCTCGTTGCGTTCTACCCAGCGCTGATAAGCCATTTCCGATTCCGAGCCTGCGCCGGTGGCTTTTACCGTGCGGCGTACTAAAGAGCCGTCGGGCTTGCGGATCTCGAGCTTTACCTTCTTGCCGCTCTTGCCTTCGAGCAGGGGATAATAGTCGGTTTCGGGCAATATCTTCTCGCCGTCGATCGACAGGATGATATCGCCGGCCTTGATGTCGGCTGCCTTGCCCGAAAGAGGTCCGCGAGGGAATATCTCAGCTATCCTGAGGCCTTCGTCGGTGTAGTTCTCGTCGTAATATGCTCCGAGTGAAGCTGTCGACAGTGCCGGGCCGTAGCCGTAGTAGCGGCCGCCGGTGTGCGAGGCGTTGAGCTCGCCCAGGATTTCGCTCAGGAGGGTGGCGAAGTCGCGGTTGTTGTTGATATAGGGCAGGAACTCGCGGTAGTGGTCTACATAATATTTCCAGTCCACGCCGTGGAGCTTCTCGTCGTAGAACTTGTCCTCAACCTGCTTTGCCATGTGGTCGAAGATATAGGCGCGCTCGAGCGAGGGCCGGCGGTCATAAGGAGCGTCGAAGTTGACGTCCTTGATCTGTGAGTCCGACAGGCTGATCTTCTTGATGCCGTTGGTAATGGTAAAGAGGTTCTCGCCTTTCTTGTCGGGCACGAGGGCTCCGCCTACACCTTTGAGCAGCACGTAGGTGTTGCCTTTCTTGATTTCCTTTACCACGATGTCATAGCCGCCTGTGGTGGCTCCGGCGACGTAGTAGAGCTTGTCGCCCTTGGGCGAAAGGAAGAAGTCGCCCATGCTCGACGAGCGGTCGGTAAGGCGGACGGTACGGTAGCGGCGGTTGGCGAGGTCAAATTCTGTCGCCTTGCTCTCCTCCTTCGCAGCCTTGTCGTCTTTCTTGTCTTTTTTCTTATCCTTCTTCTTGTCTTTGTCGTCCTTGGCCTTTTCTTCGGCTTCTTTCTTTTCCTTTTCAGCCTTTTCGTTGAGTACTTCCTCCTCTTCGGTAAAGTTGAACTTCTCCCATGTCTCCGGGTCGAGCACCATCAGCATCACATCCTCCTGATTGCCCCAGGAGCCCTGCGATTTCATGCCGTACTTCGATGTGGAGTATGCGATGGCCTTGCCGTCGAGCACCCACTGCGGATTGCCGTCGGAGTGGCCGCTTTCGGTAAGATCGACATACTCGCTGCCGTCGGCCTTGACAAGTGCTATGTCCCTGTTGTTCCATCCGCCTTCGCCTATGGTGCTTACCAGGAGCCACTGGCTGTCGGGATTCCATGTGAAGGGCACGTCGCCGTCGGTATATGAATAATTGTACTTGCCGTCGAGGGCCGTTGTCACTTTCTTGCTGTCTACGTCGATCACCTTAAGCTCCGTGCGGTTCTCGAGGAAGGCCACTTTCTTGCCGTCGGGCGAGAACACCGGCTGCTGTGCCGAGGTCGAGCAGGAGTAGAGAGGCTCTGTTATGATATCGCCGGCGTAGGCAAATTCTTTCTCGTTGTCGTCCTTGATCTTGGCGATGAACAGCTGCCAGTGGCCGTCGACATCGCTGTCGAAGACTATGCTGCGGCCGTCGGGCGAGAACGACATGTTGCGTTCCTGCGACGGTGTGTCGGTAATGCGTTTGGTCGTGTTGTACTCGGTGGAGGTAACATAGATGTCGCCTCGGAGTGTGAAGGCCACTTCCTTGCCTTCGGGCGATACGGCTATCGATGAAGCGCCGCTGTTGACATATCTTTTTACCAGATCGGAGTCGTAATTGTCGGTATTGACACTTACTGTGAGTTTGGTCGGCTGTGCTCCGGGGCGGAGGGTGTAGATGTCGCCGTCCCATGTAAAGGCCAGTGTGCCGTTCTGTGCCGACGTGAGCGAACGTACGGGGTGCTGAGTAAAATTTGTCAGCTGTTTGGCTCCCTTGGAGCCTATTGAGCCCTGATATACGTTGAGTGTGCCGTCGGCCTCGCTTACAAAATAGTAAGTGTCGCCGTTGCCCCATACGGGTGACTGGTCGGCGCCGTTGAAGTCGGTAAGCTGTGTGTATGTGCCATTGTCGTAGAGCCACACGTCGGCTGTGACGGCCGAGCGCTCATGCTTGCGCAACACGTCCTCCACGCCCTTGCGGTCCTGATAGAGCAGCTTGCCCTGATTGTTGGCGTTGGCGCTTACCACGGGCAGCGACAGGAAGAGATGCGGCCGCGGATTGCTTCGGTCTACGTTGACCGAATATATCTGAGTCAGGAAGGGAGGCCTCGATGTATCCTTGCCTACGAGCCCTGCGGCATTGAAGAGCAGGGTGGAGTCGTTGATGAAGGTCAGTGGCTTCTCGCCGCCGCTGTTGGTGGTAATGCGTCGGGGAGTGCCGCCGGTGGCGTCGGTGATGAAGATATCGTCGGAGTCCTCGCGGTTGCTGACAAATACTATCCTACGGCTGTCGGGTGTCCATACGGGCACGCCGTCGTAGGCGCTGTGCGTGGTTATCTGCTTAGCTGCACCGCCGGCGACAGGCACTGTGAAGATGTCGCCTTTGTAGGAAAATGCTATTGCCGATCCGTCGGGAGATATTGCGGCATCACGCAGCCAGCGTGCATTTTCGGCTGCGCTGATCGATGTGGCGCTCGACAGGATCAGAAATGCGGCTAATACTTTTTTCATTACAAAGATGTGGTAATATGTGGTTGGTTTAAAGTGTTATCAGTTCGTCGGGGGCGAAATCGCGCGTGGCGGCAAGGCCTATGACTTCGTCCCAGCGCATGGGCGATATGCCGTTGCCGGGGCGTTTGCACAGCAGGTTCTCCTCCGTGAATATTTCTCCGGCCCTGATGGCTCGTGCCGCTACTATGCTTTTGCGGGCTATGTCGATGTTGGGTCTCTCGGCCTCGGCAACGTCCTTGATGCCTGACCCGAGAGCCGACTCCGTATGGCGGACTGCCGACACAAGAGCGGCAAGATCGTCGGGCTCGAGGCTGGCTCTGTGGTCCGGTCCGGGCAGATTCCTGTCGAGTGTAAAATGTTTTTCTATTATTCTTGCTCCACGTGCAACGGCGGCGACGGCTACTTCTGTGCCTATTGTATGGTCGCTGTAGCCCACGCCGGCGCATCCAAGCGAGGCGAGCGCGTCCATGGCCCGGAGATTTACCGATTCATAGGGTGCCGGGTACTGTGTGGTGCAGTGCAGCAGCCATATGTGGCTGCGTGGCGTGCCGGCGTGTTCGAGTATCTCCACGGCGGTTTCCACCTCGGCCAGCGTGGCCATGCCTGTCGACATGATTATCTTGCCGCCGAGAGCGCCTATCTTGCGCAGATAGGGCAGATTGGTAATCTCGCCCGAGGGTATCTTCCAGTAGTCCATGCCTATGGCGGCGAGGCAGTCGATCGATACGAGGTCGAAGGGCGTGGACATAAAGCCTATGCCTTCGGCCCGGCAAAGCTCGGCAAGCCCGGCGTAGTCGCTCAGCGGCAGGTGGATAGCCTTGCACATCTCGAGCTGGCTCTGATCGCTGCCTGTCGTTTCCTTCTGGTATTCGGCTTTAGGAGCGAATGTCGATATTACCAGCTCGGGCACGGCGGTCTGAAACTTGACATAGTCGGCGCCTGCGCGTCGGGCTTCACGCACCATCTGACGCGCCATGTCGAGATCGCCGTTGTGGTTGACTCCGGCCTCGGCTATGATTATCACTTTGTCTTGGTTCATTTCTCTTCAGGATAAAATACGACGTCCTCGAGGTATCTCACAGTCTCTACGCCGGGTATTGCATGTAGCTCGGGCAGGTCCTGGCCGAGCGCGTCGGCGATGATGAGATCGGGCAGATCTACCCCAGCGTGTACCGATGCGACAGCGCCGCCGCCGAGTCGGGGATTGATCTCCATGATCATGAGATGGCCGGTGTCGAGATCGCGAAGGAGCTGCACCGTCACGGCTCCTCTGAGGCCGGTGGCTACAAGCGTACGCCGTATGAGCGCCTCTGCCTCTGGGTCGGAGATGGTTATGGTGCGCACTACTTCGCCGCCCGATACTTCGCCGCGGCGTCGCGGACTTATGGCGGCTATCTTTCCTGTGTGCATGCCCACGTAGCAGTCGGCCGTTATTTCTTCGCGCTTGTCGAAGCGCTGCTGTATCAGGTATTTGTCGTCGCCGCGGCCTATTATCTGATAGAGGTCGTGCAGATTGTCGATCTTCTCGAGGCCTTTCGACGCCGAGCCGAAGCGCGGTTTGGCGATAAGGTGGCCGCATGGTGCCCCGTGTTTCCATGTGGGTGGTATGGGCAGGCCGAGACGCTCGAAAAGGTCGGCGGCTGTGATCTTGTCGAACATACATTCAGTCCGTCGCCTTTCGCTTACCGGGGCGAAGACACTGCCGCCGGCATACTCTGAGGCCGCGAAGTCGGCGGCTACGCTTACAGCGCTGTCGACAAAGGGAAGTACGATGTCGATGCCGTTTTCATCGGACACTCGTCCGAGATCGGCGAGAAGTCCGGGGTCGTCCCAGCGGAGACCTTCGGTAATTTTGCCCTCGCACGACAGTGCCGAACGTGAGCTCAGCTCATAGCCTGTGATGCTGCACTCGAGGCCGCGGCGGCGTGCGGCGTCCTTGAACATACGCGCCATCGCCACTCGCTTGGCTCCTCCGAGAAACAGAAGGCTGACTCGTCCTTTTTGTCTGAATGTGTTCATCGGTTATAGATATCGACTTTGTATTTGGCAAGGTTTTCGGGCTTCACAAACCATTCGATGGTCTTTTCGAGGCCTTCTTCGAGTGTGTGACGCGGCCGCCAGTCGGTAAGACTTGTTATAAGTGTGTTGTCGCCCAGGAGGCGGTTGACCTCGCTCTTTGCCGGGCGCAGACGTTCGGCATCTGTTACTTCCTCCACCTCGCGGCCCATGAGCCGTGCGATGGTCGCGAGAGTCTGTGCCATAGACACTTCGCGCCCGGTGGCGATGTTGATGTCGCGGCCTTCTATGCCGGGAGTCTCGCCCAAGGCGATGAATCCTTCGGCTGTATCGGCTACGAAATTGAAATCGCGCGTGGGGCTGAGGTCGCCGAGATGTATCTTGTCTCTTCCGGCTGCTATCTGGGTAATGATGGTCGGTATTATGGCGCGGGCGCTCTGGCGAGGACCGTAGGTGTTGAACGGTCGGGCGGTAACGACAGGCAGATCGAAAGCGTTGTAGAAGCTCTGGGCTATAGCGTCGGCGCCGATTTTTGTGGCCGAGTAGGGCGACTGCGGCTGGCGCGGATGCTTTTCGTCGATAGGCACATATTGCGCCGTGCCGTAGACTTCGCTTGTCGATGTCACGACAATACGTCGGCAGGAGGCATCGCGCGCAGCCTGGCACATGTTGAGGGTCCCTTTTATGTTGGTGTCGACGTAGCTGTCGGGGGCCATATAGCTGTACGGTATGGCTATGAGGGCCGCTAAGTGATAGACCGTGTCGATGCCTCTGCAGAGTTCACGGCAGAAGTCGGGATCGCGCACATCGCCGCATACAATCTCGAGGCCTTCGCGCGGTGCTATGTCCTCGAGCCAGCCCCAGTTGTTGAAACTGTTGTATAGAGCGAGAGCACGTACTTTATATCCTTTGTTAAGAAGAGCTTCCGTGAGGTGTGAGCCGATGAAACCGTCGGCTCCCGTCACGAGCACTTGCTTGTCTGCTGTCATTTGTCTGTTCTTTTGTTTTTGTAGTGCAAAGATACGGATAAGTCGAGCGCAAAGCAAAATAAATTTTGCTTTGCCGAGCGTGAGTATCTTTCAGCGCTTGAGGTAGGTGCGTTTTACTCGCGGACCGACAGAAGTGAGTATTTCGTAGGGTATGGTGTCGAGCGCGTCGGCCAGGCGTTCTACCGTTTGCCGGAGGCCGAATACCTCTACCTGATCGCCTACCTTGACACCGCGCACGTCGGTAACGTCGATCATACACTGATCCATACAGATATTGCCTATTGTCGGGCAGTACACGCCGTTCACAATGAATCCGGCCTTGCCGCGTCCGAGGTGGCGGTTGATGCCGTCGGCATAGCCTATAGGGATGGTGGCGATTATGCTGTCGCGGCATGTCATGCCCTTGCAGCCGTAGCCTACGGGTGTGTCGGCCGGCCAGTGCTTCAGCGATATTATGCGTGTGCGCAGAGCCGCTACAGGCTGCAGCCGCTCGCTTTCGGGCCCGGAGTAGGGTAATATGCCGTAGAGCCCTATGCCGAGACGTGCCATATCGTAGTCGCCGCCGGTGGCAAAGCGCATCATGCCGGCGGTGTTGAGATAGTGGCGCTTTATCCGATAGCCGATAAGCTCCTCGAGGCGCGAGGCCGCACGGGCAAAAGTATCGATCTGCCGGGCGGTATAGTCGTCCATGTCGAGGCAGTCGGCGGTGGCGAGGTGGGTAAACACAGACACCACGTGAAGCTCGTCCTGGCTTTTGAGCACTGATGCGAGTGCCGCTATATCGTCTTCTATAAAGCCGACGCGGTGCATGCCGGTGTCGATCTTGATATGTATGGGGTAATTCTTTACGCCTGTCCCGGCGGCTTCGCCGCGCAATGTGTTCAGCTCGCCTAACGAGAATACCGTCGGCTCGAGGCGGTGTGTGAAGAGCGAGCGGTGCCTGTTGGTAATAGGATTGAGTACCATTATCGGCATTGTCACGCCGGCATCGCGCAGGGCTATGCCTTCGTCGGCCACGGCCACGGCGAGATATGCCGCGCCCTGGTCCTGGAGGGTCTTGCCTGTCTCCACGGCTCCTACACCGTAGCCCGACGCCTTTACCATGGCTATAATGCCTGTGCCGGGTTTCACAAGGTGGCGGTAGTGGTTGTAGTTGTGGATAAGGGCGTCAAGATCTACCTCGAGCACCGTGTCGTGGTCGGCGCTCTCGAGAGCATTGAGGTAAGGGCTTACCGACCCTTCGCCGAAGACGAGGATGTCGCTGTCGTGCCATGCCTCGCCGGCTTCGATGGATGTTATGAGCGCGTTGTCGGCGAATACCACTCCCGGCGAATCAGGCAACAGAGGCGCTATCCGGGAGGCATCATAGCCGGTAAATACTATCTCGTCTACACCATACTGTCGGGCCTCGCCTATGACCCTCATATACAGGCCGAGACATGCATTGTCCGACTTGTCGGTAGTGAGCAGGTCGCCCGTAATGAGTACTTTGTGACGGCCACGGTTGCTGTGTCGCCTGAAAAACATGAGGGCATCGCACAGCGACCGGTAGTCGGGCGTGAAGAGGTCGCGGATTATATTGTTGCCGTTTCCGGCGGCGCTGATGCGGCGGCGCATATCCACGAGCTCCTGCATCATAAGCAGCTGTGAACTCTCGTGGGGCATATCCGTGAGGCCGCACACCGTGTCGGCCAGGGCATGGAATATCGACGGATATCTGTCGCCCGGCGAGGGCACGGACACTGCATATAGCTCGGTACCCTGCAGCTGCTCGAGCTGGCGGCGCAATTCAGGATCGGTGTCGGCGAATACTATCTTGCGGCAGTTCCTTACTATGTCGACCTTCTCTTTAACCTTGTCGGCATGACTTGCAAAAGCCTCGTCGTGCTCGTCGGTAACAGGACATATCACACCGATATGATGTGAGTTGGATAGCAACCGGGCCATTTTCACGCCCTGTCCGGGGCCGTCGATGGCAACTTCGGTTATCACGTGGTCGGGCTTGCCGTCGGCGATGGTCATGTCCCAGATGGCCAGAGGCACGCCGATGGCACTGTTCCAGCTTCGGGGGCTGCGGCGTGTGTCGCTGTGGCTGAGCAGGGCGCGGTAGATGAGTTCCTTCGTCTTGGTCTTGCCGTGGCTGCCGGTCACGATTATTCCGTTCTCATTGCCTCGTATGCGTGCATATGCAATGCGATGCAGAGCCTCCTCCACACTCGCTACGACTATGAATGTGGCGTCGAGCGCCCAGAGCTCTTCCGGCAGATGTTCTACGATAAAAACCTTGACACCCTTGCCGAACAGTTCGGGGATATATCTGTGCCCGTCGTTGACGCCTGTGCGCACGGCGGCAAAGGCTGTCATGCCCGGATCGGAAACGGTACGGCTGTCGGTGGTAAGATACAGTATCTTATGCTCTCCGCATGGGTCGGAGCTCGCATATCTTATCTCGTCGGGAGATATATTGAGGTGTGATAGATCGTTTGCTGAGATAGTTCTCATAGAATTTGTCTATGTTGGCCGGCCCGGTATCGGCGACGGTTTTCCGCTGCCGATTCCTGTGTCTGCACGGTCGTGTAGGTGTTGAGGAAAAAATCGTAGATGTAGTCTGCAGCCACATCCGAGGGGTGTTTCATGTCGGCCGCATAAAATCTGTAGTCGCGCAGATCGTCGACCATAATCTCGTAAGAGGGGAAATATTCGGCCCGGCCTGCATGGCTGCGGCAGATTTGCTCGACTGCGAGCAATAGCGTGGACTTGCTTATGGTGTTGCCGTGGAGACCGTCGGCAAGATGCCTTATCGGGCTCACGGTAAAGATTATATGTATATTGTCGGGCAAGGATGCTATGAGTGATGTCCATAGCTCTGTAATCTCGCTTACCGACAGCAGGCGGCGGCAGAACTCCGAGGCCGGGAATTTGTGGCAGTTGCCTACCACCTCGCCGTGGCGTTCGAAGACGAAAGCGGAGCCGAAAGTGATGATAAGTGTGTTGGCACCGGGCCTGCCGAGGCGTTCGGCAACGGCCGAGAAATCATCGTTGACATGCGATACGATAGCCTCCGGGTCTGATCCGCTGTAGCGCGAGGCATAATCGAGGCAGTGATAGCCATTGGGGCCTTCTGTGAGATCCGCGCCGCTGTAGCGATACTTCTTCAGTGCGCGGCCTATACATGCGGCTATCGAGACCGGATTGTAGAGCGGCCCCAGAGGATTGTGACACACGTCGAAACCGTCGATGTCGAGCCTGGCGCCGATGTTGTCGGTAAAGCACGAGCCGAGCATGAGCACCGGCTCGCCGTGACGTATGCGGTAAGTCGACTTTACGGCTTCTATTTCAGTACGGAATTTCATCAGTACATGTTGTATTCAATCGAAAGCACCTGGAACTCGGTACGCCTGTTTATCTGGTCGGCTATTTCCTGATCGCTCTCGGGGAGCGCGAGTATATACTCTTCGGTAAGCACATCTCCTTCCTTGAACTGCGGGAACTGACGGGCAAGTTTCTTCGTGATGGCCTTGGGCCGCGTCTTGCCGTAGCCGTGGCTCTGCAGGCGTTCGGGCGCGATGCCTACCGATATCAGATAGTCGATTACCGACTGTGCGCGTCGGCTCGACAGCTTGATATTGTATTCCTCCGAGCCTATGCGGTCGGTATGCGAAGCCATCTCGATTGTCACGTTGGGGTTGTCGCGCAGCACCTGTGCCATGGAGTCGAGAGCGACTTTCGATTCAGGCCGCAGCGTGGCCTTGTCGAAGTCATAGAAGATATTGTCGATCACTACAGGCTTTGTGATGGATGCCAGGATAAAGTCGACGTTGTACTCGGCGTCCTCCTCGGCGATGTCGCTCGTAAACTCCTGCTTGGCGTTGAGATAGCCCTTGGCTCCGGCAAGCATGACATAGCTCACGCCCCTGTCGAGGGGGAACGAGAATGTGCCGTCGGGCTTCGCCACCTGTTTCTGGTTCGAACCGTCATTGCCCACGATACGTATCACGGCATTGGGCACGGGTTCTTCGTCGCGGTCGAGCACCCACCCCGAGATCTGTATCTTGAGCTCGGGGAGCTCGAAGGAATAGATATGGTCGTAACCTCGGTTGTCGCCTCGGTTCGATGTGAAAAATCCGGTCTCTTTCTCGCCGAAGGTAATGCCGAAATCATCGCTGGACGAGTTGACGGGGCGACCCATGTTGGAAACCTTCCAGCCGCCCGATTTTGTCTGCTCGGCGCGGAATATGTCGAGGCCGCCGAAGCCGGGATGGCCGTCGGAAGCGAAATAGAATACTGAATCGGACCTGAAGGTAGGGAACATCTCGTCGCCGGGAGTGTTGATCCACTCTCCGAGGTTCTCGAGCGAGCCGGCCCGCTCCTTGAGGTTTATGCGCCATATGTCGCGGCCGCCGAAGCCGCCGGGCATGTCGGAGGTAAAGTAGAGCCAGTTGCCGTCGGGCGATACCGCCGGATGGGCGTAGCTCGACAGTGTGTCGGCTGTGATTTCAAATTTTACGGGAGCGCTCCATTTGGCATCGCTGCGCTGGCTGGTGTAGATCTCCACACCGGTGTTGGAGTTGGGCTCGCGACGGGCGCGGCTGAGGTACATGGTCTGTCCGTCAGGCGTAAATGCCGGGGTACCTTCGTCAAATTCGGTATTGAGCTCGCCCTCCACGGGTTCGGGTCGTTTCCATTCCCCACGCTCGTTTTTTGTGGCAAACCATATGTCGCCCTTCTTCATGCCTGTGATCTCGCTGTGTTTTGTGCCGGTCGATTTCTCGGTGGTGGTAGTGAAGTACAGCTGATCGAGCGAACGGTCGAGATACATGGGCGAATAGTCGGCGCGACGGGAGTTGAAAAGCTTGGCGTTACGCACTATGTAGCGTGTCTGCAGTTCTTTGGCAAGGCCCATTTTTGCTCCGGCCAGCGAGTTCTCGGCCAGGCGGTCGCCGGGTTTCCATGCCAGGTAATCTTCGAGAGCCTTTACGGCAGCCGCGTATTTGCCCTCCGCCATGAGTGTGCGCCCCAGGTGGAGGTAGAGCGTGGAGTCGGCGTAGCCGTAGCGCGCTGCGTTCTGGTATGCTGCCGATGCACGGGCGTACTGGTTGAGCCTGCGGTGGCACTCGGCCATCTTGAAGGCCACTTCGCCGCGCAGCGGACGCTCTTCGCGCTTGGTCAGTTTGTTGTAGATTTTACGGTATGTCTTGGAGGCGTCGAAGTACTCTCCGCGCTCCATCTGCTCGTTGGCGGTAGCGAGTTTCGGTCCGCGGCACGACCCGAGCACGCATATGGCCAGAAGGCATATAATCAGATTACAAAATAGCTTTTTCATCATATAATTAACGACCTCGAAGCATCGATATTGCAAAGTTACGATTTTAGCGGCACTTTTGTCGCATTATTCGGATTATTGAGCTAAATTTGCAGTGTCAAGCACATCGGAAGTGAGCATTTTCGGTGTGTTAATTGTTATACAGTTATGAAAACGTTCAGACTTTTATCGATCGCGGCATCCCTCGTTTTTGTTTTTTCCAGTGTTTCGGGAGCAGTTCCCGAGGTGCCGGACTATACTTATCGTCAATGCGAGGGGTCGCTGATGCCATACGTGGAGCCTGACCATCCTGTCGAGTTCCCCGACTCGCTGGAGCCGGTGTTTATCAATCATGTAGGCCGTCACGGCGCCCGTTTCCCGGCTTCGTCGTCCAATTGTCTCGCTCTGCGCAAGGCTCTCGAAAAGGCCGACTCGCTCGGCACTATCACTCCTCTGGGCCGCAAACTCGCCAGACTCAACGAGGAAGTGATACGCAGGAGCACTGACCGCTGGGGCGCCCTCGACTCGCTCGGTATGGCCGAGCAGCAGGGTATAGCCACCAGGATGTTTATGGCTTTTACGGAAGTGTTCAGTCAGGGCGGTGTGGTAGAGGCTATGTCGTCGTATTCCCCCAGGGCGATGATGAGCATGTATTCGTTTACCCATCAGCTCGACAGGCTCAACAACCGCATGACATTCACTACTTCCACCGGCCGCATCAACTCGCGCCTACTGCGTCCGTTTGACCTTGTGGAGTCGTATCTGGAGTTCCGCCGCGATAAGGTGGCGACGCCCACCTACGACGCCTTTGTCGAGTCGACATGCCCTGTGACGGCGATAAAGAGAGCTCTCGGCGAACGTTTCCCCTTTGCCGATGCCGACAATGAGCGTCAGCTCGCCCTGTCGGAGTATTATGTTGTGGCCGGGCTTGAGGCTATGGGTATGCCCTCGGCTATGGCTACATATTTTTCGAGGGACGAGGCCCAGGCCTTGTGGAGCTGTTTCAATATGCGGCAGTATCTTCAGCGCACGGCCACTACCTTGTCGACCGTGCCGGCGGATATAGCGGCTGATCTGGTCGTGAATCTTATCGAGACTACCGACGCCTACATTTCGTCGCCCGACAAGTCGCCGCGTGCCGTGCTGCGTTTCGGCCATGCCGAGACCCTGATGCCCCTGCTGTCTTTGCTGAGGATCCCCGGCTGCTACTATATGACAAACTATTTCGACACCGTGGCAGGGCACTGGCGCGACTTCGACGTAGTGCCTATGGCGGCAAACATACAGTTCGTACTTTTCAAATCACGGCTCTCGGGACGATATTACGTGCGTGTGGATCTCAATGAGCGCCCCGTCAATCTGCGGCAGGGCGACGATTCGATATATTATCAATGGGGAGAACTGAGGCGTTTCATGATGAATGCCGTTCCATTGTATGCTCAATAATTACGAAAACATATTACGCTATGAAACTGAAATTACATCTTGCCGCATTTGCGGCTGCAGGTCTCGGCGCGGCGGCTGTGCTATGCCTCGGCGCTTGTGGCCGGCAGGCTGCGACAGAGGCCGACAATCTGTCGTTTAAACGAGTCAATACAGGTGTTGTATATCGTCTGGTCGGCTCTGCCAAGGACTATGATACTTCATCCGATCTCAGCTTTGAGTGCAAGGCCGACCTGCTCATGCCTGTCGCTATATACGGTCACGACGTGTCGGCGCTGCGCGACTCTATCATGAAGTTCGCCTTTGACACCGTCGCTCCCGATCACAGTGTGGCGATAAAGGATATCTTCCGTCACAATGTATCGTCGCTCGGCTATGCTGTGGCTGATACTGCCGTGGCCGACAGCTCATACGACGGACTCTGCAGCGTGACAGGCTCGGTAGAGTCGCTCACGGCAAAGGTGCTTTCTTATGGCGTGACGGCGTCGAGCTATATACCTCGTGCGGCTCACGGCATGTACACCACCTTCTATATCAACTACGATGCCGTTTCGGGCAAGGTGTTTACTGTCGGCGACCTCTTTACGAAGGATGGCCTCGAGAAGCTGCCCGAGACGCTCAAATCGGCGGCTGCGGATATGCGCGGATTCATCGGGCCGACCGAGATCGACGGCATTCCTCATGGCGGCAATTTCTGCATCAGTGCCGACGGCGATATCGTGTTTGTATATCAGCCTTATGAGGTGGCAAGTTATGCGCAGGGCGAAATTCGTATCCCCATCGCGCCCTATGTCCTTTCTTCATATCTGACCGAGTACGGCACCCGTATCCTCTTGGGCGCAGATTGATGTCAGCTTGCTGATAAGGCACAAAATATAAGCGGCCGCACCTTTCGACGGGTGCGGCCGCTTCGTTCTTTACGATTATCTGTTATCCTTTGTCGTTGTCTTTGTCGCCGTTGTTGGAGTGGTAGCCGTAACCGTAACCGTAACCATAACCGTAACCGTAACCGTAGTTGTAGCCATAGCGGTAGCCGTGCGATCCGGCAAGACCCATGGCGGTGGTACCGTTGAGGATCAGCGACATGGCGTGGTACTTCTTCTGCTGGTAGAGTTTCTCGACCTCCGGCAGCATGGTGCGCACGAAGAGACCGGCGCGGATAACGAATATTGTGCGGTCGACATACTGGTCGATGATCTGCGCGTCGGCGACAATCTCGATAGGCGGACAGTCGATGATGATATAGTCGAATACCTTGCGCAGTTCTTTGAGCATGTTCGGGAAGGTCTGTGTCTCAAGAAGCTCGGTGGGGTTCGGGGGGAATTTACCTGTAGGAAGGATACCGAGCTTGGTGGAGCCGTCGACCGGACGGATAAGGGATGCCAGATCTTTTATCGAGCCGTTGAGATAGTCGGCGAGACCGTGCGAGGGGCTGTTGATGAAGCTCGATGACGAACCGTGGCGAAGGTCGCCGTCGATGATAAGCACGCGTTTGCCTTTGAGGGCGAGGGCGTTGCCGAGGTTCATACTTATGTAGCTCTTGCCCGAGTGGGGGTTGAACGAGGTCATGGCCAGCACGTAAGCGTCTTTCTGGTCGTGGGGCTTCATGAACTCGAGGTTGGTACGGAGCACGCGGAATGCCTCGTTGGTAATGTCGCGGTTGCCTTCGCGTACGGCAAGCACGTTGTTCTCGTTCGGGTTCTTGCTTGCCTTGTAGTCGGCGCTGAGAGGTATCTCGCCGAGGAATGGCAGTGAGAGCTTGTCCAAGTCCTTGCGGCCGCGGATTCTGGTATTGCTTATCTCCTGTACGTATGTCACGCCGAACGGTATGGCCAGGCCGAATACGAATGCCAGCAGGAAGATATTGCGGTTGATGGGCTTGGGGGGTACTCCCGAAGGACCGGGGCGTGTGATTATACGGGTGTTGTAGGCGGTAAATGCCTGCGACAGTTCGTTGTCCTCACGTTTCTGAAGGAGGAAGAGGTAGAGCGACTCTTTCACTTTCTGCTGACGTCCGACACTGGTAAGGTACTTGGCCTGGGTAGGACTGGTGGAGATTCGTGAAATGGTCTGTGCCTCGCTGCGCTGCAGACCTTTGATCTGTGTCTGGATCTCGATGATCTGGTTGTCGACGGTCTGTATGATGGCGTTGCGCTGTGCTTTGAGCTGCTCGGCAAGGCTCTGTACGAGGGCGTTGCGCTCCGACGATTTCTTGATAAGGTCGTTGCGCTGGAGCACCATCTTGTTGTACTCGCCTATCTGGGTCGACAGTGTGGCGTTGGTGTCGCCCGAGTTTGCCGGCAGAAGCTGGTCGAGTGAGTTCTCGGCGGTAAGGTAAGAGCGGATGTAGCGCATCATCGACAACTGGTTGTTGAGTTCGACGATTGCGGCGGCTGTTTTCTGGCTCTCGCTCATGTACAGTGATGAGGCTGCGTCGACATCAGGCACGAGGTGCTCGCTCTTGAACGACGATATGTCGCTGTCGACGTCGCCGAGCTCGCTTTCTATCACGCCGAGACGCTCGTTGATGAAGTTGCTCGTCGAGACGGCCATCTGGTTTTTGTCGCGTATCCATGATTCGTTGTATACGCCGATAATAGACGACAGTATTTCATCGGCACGTTGGGGCGACTGATCGGTAATGGTCAGGTTGATCACGTTGCCCTGTTTGTCCTTCTGCTTTACGTCGAGACGTCGGGTAAACACTGCGATAGCATCGCTGACAGACTGTTTGACGAGCTTGATGCTTGTGTTGCCCTTGGACTCTTTTTCGTCCTGTTTGTATTTCGACTGCAGCGTGTTATCGTCCTCTACGTAGAAATTGGGGTTGGGGCGTACGATGATGGTGCCGATAGGCGATTCGATGCTGTCGTTCATCAGGCCCTCTACAGTTGCGTCAAATTCCTCGTCGAAGGCTTTGATCTTGCTGACCTTGACGATGCCTTCAGGTGTGACCTCGACGTTGAGGCTCAGCTTGTCCTCGGCCGAGATGTCGGGAAGGCTCACGATTATGGGCAGGTTGCTGCCGTAGAGCAGCAGATCGTGGAAGGTGCCGCTCTTGTAGTAGCTGTAGTCAAGATTGAGGCGGCTCACTACTTCTGCCACAAGATCCTTCGACTGGATGGTAAAGATTTCGTCGATCACATTTGTCTTGCTTGACATGAAGCCTAACTCGGCGAAATCTTCGATACTGGCGGTCTGGCCTTTCGAGAGGTCCTTGATCATGATCTCGGCCGACCGGGTGTACACCTTGGGTGTGCACAATATATAGAGGCCGGCCAGGGCGAGGCATACGAATACCGACAGGATGATCCACGGCCAGCGGCGCAGGGTCATATACACGATATCGATGATCGGGGTGCCGGTGTTGATGCTTTCGCTGTCGTTGCTTTCTTTTATGTCTGTTGTCTCTGCCATGAGTGCTTATCTTGTGAGTGTTACGATGAGGGTAGCGATTGATATGCCGAGTGAGCCGATGGTTACCCAGAAAGAGGGGGTATAGACAACGTTACCGCTCGCGGTGGTGTCGCGTTTCTTCTTGTCGTTGGGCTCTACATATATCACATCGTTCTGCTGGAGATAGTAGACGGGCGAGTTTGTGATGGCGCCCATATTGGTAAGGTCTACCTTGTAGGTGGTCTGTTTGCCTGACGCGTCCTCACGGATTACAAGCACGTTCTCGCGAAGACCGAAGGGGGTAAGGTCGCCTGCCATTGCGAGAGCGTCGATTATGTTGAGGCGGTCCTTGTTGAAGTCATAACGGCCGGGGTGTGAGACCTCGCCGATAATGGAGATGCCGGTGTTGACAAATTCTACAGTAACGACAGGATCCTGCAGCTGGCCCTGCTGTATGAGTTCCTTCTCTATGTATTCGGCCACCTCGGCTCTGCTCATGCCTGCGATATGCATTTTGCCAAGGCTCGGGAAGTTGATGTCGCCTTCGGGGCTGACGGTATAGAAGCTCATGCGGCCGTCGGTGGTGCCTGAGCCGCTGAATACTGCCGATGAGGTACTGCTGGTAAGACGTGTCTGCTGCTGTACCAGGTTGAACTGGGCGGCAAGTGTGGGGTCTGACGAGTATACAAGTATGGCCAGTTTATCTTCCGGCTTTACTTTGATGTCGAGCTGTTCGTTCGGGCTTATCTGGCTCCCGTATGAAAGGTCTTGAAAATAGGTTATGTCCTTGGGCGTGCCGCAGGAGACAAGCGTAAGGAGCCCGACAATCAATAAATTTCTGGTAAGTTTGGTTATCAGCTGTATCATAATTGTTACTGTTATATCAGTTTTGACAGTTGGGAGAAATGCTTTTTGGGCAATTCCAGCTTGCGGAGCATCTCTATCTGCCTGCTTCTGTGCAGGTCGGTGCCTACGCAGTCGTACATCCCGGCGGTAAGGAGCTTGAACGCTTTGTCGCGCGCCACAGGGCCGTAGTGGCCGCCGAGCGACAGGAGGTTGAGCTGCAGACGGGCGCCGAGCTCTTTCCAGCGGCGGTAGGTCTGCATGTCAGGCACATAGAAATAGCGTTCGGGATGTGCGATGAGGGGGAAATATCCTTTGCTTTTGATCGCGTTAAGTGTATCGGTCATGCCCATGGGGGCGTTGAAGTAGGATGTCTCCACCAGCAGTGTGTCGGCATTGTCGCCTATAGGCAGCACATCGTTGGCCTCAAGGCGTTCGGCAAAGAGATTGTCGAGCATGTTCTCGGCGGCGAGGTGCAGCTCGATGTTGCCCTTGTAGGCGGCTTTGAGCTCTTCGAAGCGCTTGCGCAGATCGGCGGTCTCGTTAGGCATGTCCTCCATGATATGCGGAGTGAGCCATACAGTCCTGATGCCTGCCTGTTCGTACTGTGACAGGATTGAAAGTGAATCTTCTAATTTCTGTACGCCATCGTCGACACCCGGTAGGATGTGGCAATGCCAGTCTGTCGAGCCGCTGAGGCTTACAGGTATGTCGGAGCTGAATATTTTCGAGAATATCGACATCAGAAGTTTTGGTTCGAGTAGTCGGTAATGAAGCGAGTGAGGCCTGTTTCAGTTGATTTCGGACTGCAAAATTAAACAAAATTTTTCATTCCCAAAAGGAAATATCTATTTTTCAGTAGAGTAATTGCGTCGGATTGGCTGTTGTGAGTATTATTTTGTAATTTTGCAGCATGGAATGGATAGAAGATATATTAGTCGACCATAATCCGCTGCAGGCGGTAATAGTGCTGTCGTGCATAATAGCGTTGGGCCTTGCCCTCGGCAAAATCAGGCTGTGGGGCATATCGCTCGGCGTCACGTGGGTGTTCTTTGCCGGCATCCTTGCCGGTCATCTGGGATTCTCCATCGATCCGGCCATGCTCTACTGCCTCGAGAGTTTCGGCCTTGTGCTGTTCGTGTATGAGCTTGGCCTTAAGGTCGGTCCGGGTTTTTTCAGTTCCTTCAGGAAGGGCGGCGTGAAGCTCAACCTGCTCGGGCTCGGCACGGTGCTTGTCGGCACGGCTATGGGCATTGTCATGAGTTTCGGCATCGGAATACCTATGGCCGATATGGCAGGCATAATAGCCGGTGCGACAACAAACACGCCCTCGCTCGCGGCCGCCCAGCAGGCTCTTCAGCAGCTCGGCATGTCGGCGAACGGCGCCGCGCTGAGTTGCGCCGTGACTTATCCCTTGGGCGTGGTAGGCGTGATAATAGCGATTATACTGATGCGCAAGCTATTCGTGAAGCCGACTGATATAGATGCCGGCAGCCACGATGACGACGACCAGACTTTCATTGCCACATTCCAGGTCTGCAATCCGGCCATTTACGACAAGAATATCAGGGAGATAGCATCGTTTTCGCCCCATGACTTCGTCATATCCAGGCTGTGGCGCAACGGAGAGGTCAGCGTGCCCAATTCGGAGACCGTGATTCGCAAGGGCGACCGCATGATGATAATCACTACCGAGGCTCATATGGAGGCTCTGACGGTGCTCTTCGGCGCTCATGAGAGCTACGACTGGAACACCGGCGACATAGACTGGAACAAGATCGACTCGAGCCTGACTTCGAAGCATGTCTTTGTTACCAAGGCTGAGATAAACGGCAAACGCCTGGGCTCGCTGCACCTTCGCAATACATATGGCGTGAATATCACTCGCGTGATGCGAAGCGGTGTCATGCTGCTGGCCACACCTAAGCTCGTACTGCAGCTCGGCGACAGGCTTACAGTCGTCGGCAAGGACTCTCAGATCGACAAGGTGGCCAAGGTAGTAGGCAATTCGGAAGGTCAGCTCGAGGACCCCAATCTGGCCGTGATATTCGTCGGCATAGTGCTCGGACTACTCATCGGCTCGCTGCCTATCGCTTTGCCGGGCATTTCGGCGCCGGTCAAGCTGGGCCTCGCCGGCGGTCCTATTATTGTCGGTATACTCATGGGCCGTTTCGGCCCGAGGCTGCATGTGGTTACCTACACCACGCGCAGCGCCAATCTCATCCTCCGTGGCATAGGCCTGTCTTTGTTCCTTGCCTGCCTCGGCCTTGACGCCGGAGCGCATTTCGTCGACACCATAATGCGTGGCGACGGATTCGTATGGATCGGGACAGGCTTCGCTATCACGGTGGTGCCGGTAATTATCATGGGTCTTGTCGCGCTGCGTTTCTCTCATCTCGATTTCGGCTCTGTGTGCGGCATGCTGTGCGGCTCTATGGCGAATCCTATGGCGCTCAGCTATTCTAACGACACTCTGCCCGGCGACAACCCGGCTGTATGCTATGCCACCGTCTATCCTCTTTCGATGTTCGCCCGTGTGGTTATAGCTCAGATACTCGTGCTCGTGTTCATGTAGAAAATCTTATCATACAAAAACAACGCGCCGGAGACCTGTGCCTCCGGCGCGTTTGTTAATGTATTGTCACTGCTTATTTGGCAGGATAGATCTCTATCTTGTTGATGTGTACCTGGCCGCGTTTCGATGCGCCGTCGCTGCCGAGGGTAGCGTCGTGGCCTACAGTAAATGTTATCTTGCCTGCGTCGCCGGTCCAGGTTATCGACTCGTCGCCGGCGGCCTGAGTGCCGACACTGCCGGTGCTCGGTGTGAAGGTGGTGTAGCGCTTGGAGCCGGTGGCGGTGTTGATGCTGAATACGATCTTGGCGATTGCCGCGCCTTCTATCGTGAAGGTGTTGTCGGCATAGAGGCGGAGTGTGCCTGCTCCGTTGTATTCATTGTAGACCGGTGCTGTGGCGCCGCTGCCCTTGGATACGGTAAATTTGTAGCCGTCCTCGGTCACGGAGGTGTTCATCACGAAGCCGCCGCTTGCAGTCTGATCGCTCTTGAACGGGGTAAGGTCGATGTTGATGGCATCGCCCGGAGTGGCAGGTGTATCTCCGCCGGGATTATCTCCGCCGGGAGTGTCGCCACCGGGATTATCGCCGCCGCTCTCACCGTCATAGCTTACTATCTGGTTGCCGGTGGTAAGCTGGGGTGTATTGCCCTTGTAGTTGACCAGCTTGCCTTTGACCACTACCTTGCCGCCGACCTTGATCTGATTTTCCGAAGTAAACTTTTCGCCGTTGAGCCAGTAGCCGCGGAATACGCCAAGTACGGTTGAGCCGCCTTCGTCGGTAATGCTGTAGGTGGCGTTGCCGAAGCTTGTGCTTACTTCCTTGATGGCCGAAATGACGCCGGCTACATATACTTCGTCGGATTCTACGTCAGCACCGAGGCCGTCGATCACTTGCATAGCCTTGGCTACATTGTAGGGGCTTTCGGCTGTGCCCGCGCCGGTGGCATCGCCGCCGGGAGGTGTGGGAGTGTCGCCGCCCTGGCCGTTGAGGCTGACAATCTTGCCGCCCTGGGCCATCTGGGGTGTGTTGCCCTTGTAGTTGACGAACTTACCGCATACCACCACTTCGTCGCCGACCTTGAGCTGGTCGGTAGAGCTGAATTTCTCGCCGTTGAGATAATAGCTGCGGAAGATATCGAATGCCACATTGCTGCCGGCGCTGGTTATCGAGTATGTGCCGTTGCCGAATTGTGTGCTGATCTCCTTGATTGAGCTTACCACACCTTTGACGTAGTACTCTTTGTCGGTGGTCACGTCGGCTGCGAGTGCTTTGGTCATCTCGAGAGCCTTGACGCTGTTGAAGGGGCTTTCGGCCGTGCCTTCGCCCTCGGGATTGCCCACGGGAGTGTCGGGTACGTCGGGTGTGTCGCCGCCTTCGAGCTTGTAGTCAGACGGATTCTTTACACCGGGAGCTCCGCAGTACTTGATGAGGTCGCCTTTTATGGAAAGGAGCTTGCCGAGGTTGCCGGGATGATCCATAAGGTTGACTGCAGAGCGTACGGCGCTGCCGCTGACAAGCTGTACGGGGATACAGAGCGAAGGATCGGTGCAGTCGGGAGTCGGCGCGAGCACAATGTTGCTGGCTATGGCGCCGTCGGTGCCGAATACGGTGTAGGGCAGGGTAGTGGATGCTCCGCCGGTGGGGATGAAGCCTACGATATAGCCTTTGACCCACTGGCCCGGCTCATTGACCGACGAGCCCTTGCCTACAACCTGTGATACATTGTACGGGCTGTTCTCCTGGCCGTCGCCATCGGCTACTTCGCCGGTGTCGACTGTCACGCCCTCGATCTCGAACTGGTCGGGCTTGCCGTTGTTGCCGGTAATGCCGGGCGTACCCATGAACCTGACGAAGTCGCCCTTGACGAGTATCTGCTTGCCGAGGTTGCCGGGATTGGCGCGGAGGTTGCCTACCTCCTGGAATTTACTGCCTGAAGGCAGCTGTACCACCAGGCACTGTGCGATTTCCTTGCATGAGGGATCGGGTGCCACTACGAGGGTAGAAGCAAGCACGGTGGGTGCGCTCCACTCGATATCGCTGTTCGACGATACTTCTTCCACCTCGGGGGCTACCGCGCCTACGATATAGCCTTTTACCCAGCCGTTGACTGTGATACCGTCTGTGATCTCCTGGATAGCGCCGGGCACATCATAGGGTTTGTCCTTGTCTCCGGGCATCTCTACTGCCGGCATCACGCCTTCATAGTCGATCATAAGTATCTGCCATGAGTCATTGTAGTAGCTCATGATACCCACAAGGTCGATGACGCCTACAGGCAGACGTTTCTCACACCAGGTGGCATAGCCGCTTGTGCGGACGATCAGTGTGCTGCCGTTGCGGTCTACAAGCGTGCGGTTCTGCTCCTCGTTGACCTTTGTGTGGTATACCGAGAAGTTTTTCTGTCCGCCGTCGGCGAAGTACACGTTTCTGAACCGTACGAGCTGGCTCTGATACTTCTGAAGACCGTCTACATCGTTGGGTATGTCGGCGAATGTGTTGATTGTGAGGGTGTCGATCTTGGCTATGTCGGGCATGCCGTTGAGCTTGGCTTTGGTCTCGAAAGTCTCGTAGGGCATGAAGCTTACCTGCCAGGTCTTGCCGTTGGCATACCACGATTTGTGGCCCATCTGCTCCAGTCCGGCATATTTGCCTATGGTCATGCCGGTAACGTCCAGCACGATTTCCTGGCCTCGGCGATAGTTGAGGTAGAGGTTGTATGAGTCGATCGAGAATGCGAGGGCGGCTGTACCGTCGGCGATGATGAGGCTCTTGAAGATATTGCCTTCCTTGTCGGAGGATATTACGCGGCCCTTGATGATGAAGCGGCGGTCGGCGTTGCTCGGATCATAGATGCTGTCGGCATAGTTCTTTTCGTCGCTCCAGAATTCTTTCTTGAGGTCGAGAATGGTCATGTTGGCCTCGATACCGGCCTCGGGGATGACGGGCGCCGGTGCGTCGACGTCGTCCTGACAGGCGCTGAAACCTATGCTCAGAGCTATGGCAGCGGCGAGTCCTGTGATATATGTCTTAATCTTTTTCATGATTACTCAGCTTTGAAGAGTTGAGGCAATTTGTATTCGGCAGGTTCTTTTGCCGGTGCCATATTGGTGTAATATGTGCCCTCGTTGCCTTTGCTTACACATACGAAGCAATTGGTGTTGAGCGCGTTGGTAATCTTGACCTTGCCGTCGGCGAACTCTATTGTCCAGTAGCTGCCGTCCTGCGGTGTGTCGAAGATCTGGAATGTTGTAAAGTGGCTGTCGTCCATGCTCAGGTAGCGGCCCGAGTGGTCGGTCATGGTGTAGCCCTTGCCGTCGACCATTTTCAGCACGAAAGCTGCCTCCGACGGGCCGGTAAAGCTGTTGTCGGAGATGCTGGCGTCGGTAAGGTTGAAGCGGCCGTAGCTTGATGTCGAGGCAATGGCGGCGCCGTATTGGCCGTCGACTACGAGAACATACGAGGCGCCGGAGCTAACTTCGTTGACAAGCGAATACTTGATTTCCTCGCCCGGTGCAGGCGGTGTCACAGGCTCGTCGCCTCCTCCGGTCTCGCCGTTATAGCTCACAAGCTGGTTGCCGGTCGTGAACTGGGGTGTATTGCCTTTGAAGTTGATCAGCTTGCCTTTGACCACTACCTTGGCGCCTGTCTTGAGCTGGTCGGCCGAGGTAAACTTATCGCCATTGAGCCAGTAGCCGCGGTATACGCCGAGCACCTGGTTGCCGCCTTCGTCGGTAATGCTGTAGGTGGCGTTGCCGAAATCGGGGCTGACTTCCTTGATGGCCGAAATGACGCCGGCTACATATACCTCGCCCGATTCTACATCGGCGCCGAGGCCATTGATTACCTCGAGGGCTTTGACCACGTTATAGGGGCTCTCGGCTGTGCCTTCGCCCGACGGGGTGGTGCCGGGGCCGGGTTCGGGAGCGACGCCGTCGAAGCCGATGCAGCCTGCCTTGTCGATAAGAAGCAGCTGCCAGTCGCTCTGATAGTAACTGAGGATACCTACTACCGAGCCGGTGCCGTAGGGCAGGATGGCGTCGGAGAAGTCGGAATATGAGCTGTTGCGCACGTTGAGGCGGTTGCCTTCAGCGTCGGTAACATAGCGGTCGGCGGTCTGCTTGCCGGCGAACTGCTGGCCTGCGTCCTGGAAGCTAACGCCGTCGACACGTACGAGGCGGCTCTGCCACATCATCAGGTCTTTGTCGTTCGATTTGGCGGCTACGATCTCCTTGAGGCTTGCTACGGTGGTGTCGACTTTGGCAGGCTCGGGGAATGCGTTCTTGTTGCGGAACACGTGGGCGGTAAAGACTGCCTCGTCCATGAAGGTCATCTGGTCTCCGTTGACAGAGCCGAACTGCAGAAGCTTGCGGTAGGGGCCGATGTTGAGGCCGGTGGCATAGATAGCTACTTCCTGGCCGAAGGGGAAGAGCTCGTAGATGTCGTTGCGGTTGACCGAGAACGACAGTGCTATCTGATTGCCCTCGGCGTCGTGCGACTGCACCACGACATTCTTGTAGATATTGCCCGACTGGTCCGACGAGCACACGCGGCCGGTTATGATGATTGAATCGCCTGACTCGGTCATGCCGATAGCTGCCGGGCCCGACTGTACGGTGCTCCAGTATTGAGCCTTGAAAGCCTCGGTGGTCATTGTCGGCTCGATTGAGAGCGTCTCGGGGAGTACGAGCGGCGGACGGGTAAAATCGTCGTCGCACGAGCTCAATGCCGTCACGCCAAGCAACGCTGCTGCTATATATGTTAATGTCTTTTTCATTGTTGTTGTCGGTTATGAATTAGAAACGAACGCCGATGTTGAGGAAGGCGCGGATACCCTGTGCGTAGTTGTAGCGGTTGGGGTAACGGTTGCGGTTGTAGTCCTTGGTGTCAAGACGGCCCTGCTGGTAGGCGTATGTGACAACGTCGCGGTTGTTGAGGATGTTGTTGACGTTGAGGTTGACATTCAGCGACACTTTACGGTTGATATAGATTACCTTGCCGATCGAGGCGTTGAGCGTAAATGCGTTCTTGAGTTTGTCCTGGGCTGAGAGCTCTATGATTTTGTCCATGAGCTGCTCTTTGGTGTAGTCGGGATACTGCTCTGCAAGACCCGGCAGTACCTCGTGGTAGCGCGGTGCGAGATTCACGTAGGCGTCGCCCTGGAATGTGCCGTTGATGTTGAAGAACCAGTTGTTGGGAGCGGCCCAGTCGATGCCGATGTTGGCGGCGTACTGGGGTGTCGAGCCGAGGTAGTAGTTCTTGAGATAGACGGTCTGTGTGGTGTCAGGGTACATGCCGTTTTCAAACGAGCGTGTGCCTTCGGGGTTGCTCTTGTACTGGAATCGGGCATATGTGCCGGCGAATGTGGCTGTAACGCTCGGTGTGATCTTGTAGGCCATGCCGAGCTCTACGCCTTTGTACACGCGGCGTACGCCTGTCATCACATAGTTGTTGTAGGTCTGGTAGCTTTCGTCGTAGAAGCCCGAGCGCTCGATGGCATTGCTGGTGTTGGTGTAGAAACCTGTCAGGCTGCCACGGAAGCGGCGGTAATTCCAGATATAGCCGAGGTCGCCCGAGAAGTCACGTTCGTTCTCTATATTATCTACCACTGCGTTGCCGATACGGGGCGAGATGAATACCTGGTCGAAGAGTGGTGCGCGTGTGCCGTAGCTGAGGTGGGCGGCAAACTGGTTGCGGCCGTCGAGCTTGTATACTGCGCCGGCTTTCACGCTCACGTTGTCGAAGCTGAGTGTACGGCTCTTGCCGAGCGAATTTTGAGGAGCGCGGCCGTTGCGCATGTGGCCGTCGCGGTAGTACTGCGTGTGGCTGATCTGCATGGCGTAGTTCACATCCCACTTGGGCAGGTTGATGACGTTCTGCAGCCAGGCCTCGGCGCGCCATGCGTGGATGTCATAGTCGTAGCCGAAACGGTCGCCCTTGACTACGCGGCGGTTGGGGTTGTCGAGGTCGTTCTGGAGGTTGTCGGGCTTCACGGAGATTTCACGGTCGCTGAAGGGGTCGATGTCAAGCCAGAACTCGCCGCCGAGAAGGTCGCGGACGGTCTTGTAGTTGGAGCTCTTGGTATAGTTCATCGACACACCGCCCTGAAGGCTCATCCATGAGTTCAGACGGGTGTTGACATAGCTGTTGAATACGCCCACGAGCTGGTGGTTGGTGCGGTTCTCCATTATGTACGACGAGCCTTGCTTCTGCGCGTCGGGGAGATTGGCGTTCTGGGCGTTGTTGAGGTAGTTGATGCTGTAGAGGTCATCCCACTTTACCTGACGGAACGACTCGTCGTTCTCCCAGAGCCAGGTGTAGTAGTCGAATGCCTCGGGATTGTTCTTGTTCTCGTCAGAGTTGCTCATAAAGTACGAAGGCAGGTACTTGTAGTAGGTAGGGTTGGGGTCGAGTGCCTTGTAGTAGTTGAGCGCTGTGCGGTTGTAGTAAACCGAACGGAAGGTAAGCGAGGTGTTGAGCGATGTCTTTTCGTTCTTGAAGAGCCAGTTGAGCATCACTGTGGGGTCGAATGTCTCGGTAATGCGCGACGAGCGCTTCTTGCCGTCCTGATAGCCCCAGTCGGGATTATAGAGGTTGGAGCCGGCGAGGTCGTAGGCTTCCTGTACGGTCGGGCGGCCGGTGGCGCGCTGTGTCGGACCGCCGAATGCGGTAAGCACGAGGTCGTTCTGGGCGTTGATGCGCTTCTGGAGCGACAGGAACACACCTCCCGAATTATAGAATGTGCCTTCCATCACGCCTTCTTTGGCATAGCGGCCGATTGCGCTCACGGTCATGGCCCAGCCCTTGTCGTTGAGACCGGTGGCATATGTTACGAGGCCGCGCATCATGTAGTTGGAGTTTGTGAACGCTACAGAACCGTTGAACCCGGGTGCATAGAGGTCGGTGGTGGTGTTGTAGTTGACACTGCCTGCTATATCGCCGTAGGCATAGTTGCTGGCCTCCATGCCGATGCTTGTGGTCTTGTTGCGGAAGGCGCGGCTTGTCATGCCAAGAAGGGTGGAGAAGCTGAACGATCCGCGTACGAGGTCATTCATTCTCACACCGTTGATATATACGCTCTGGTACTGGTTGTCCATGCCGCGGAAGCGGAAGTACATGGGGCCGAAGTTGTACGACGCTGTGTTGTAATAGATGTTGTCGTTGGCGCCCGTAAGAGCTGCCACGCTTTGAGATGAACCCTCGTCGTTTTCGAGAGCTGTCTCGTCGAAGATAAGATCGTCGAGATCTCCGTACATTTCTGTTCCTGTGTTGACAGGATTGAGACGGATCTCGCCTAAATTGACAGTCGACTTGGCGTCGCTGACCTCGACACTGTAGCTTTCGAAGCCGTCGCACATCACTACAACGAAATCGTCGGTGCCGTCGGGTGCGGTAATACGGAACTGTCCGTTAAAATTAGTCATGGTCTGAGCGTTCTGCCCTCGAAGCACTACGGTAGCGCCGCTGAGGGGGCTGCCGTTAGAACTGTCGACCACGACGCCAAGTATTGTCGCCGCCGACGCTCCAAGCGCCGGTATCAACGTTACAAGGCATAGAAGTAAAAACAGTCTTGTTTTCATCAAGTATGTATTTTGGGTTATGTTTAGTTAGCTATTCATTCATAAAAAGCATCAAAATTAATAAATTTTATCGTTTCCGACCAAAGGAAAGTGTCGTATAACATAAAATTAACATTTTAAATGTCGGTTTAGTTTTCATCAAGGGCCTTTTCGTAGAACTCAATCGGCAGTCCGTCGGGGTCCTTGAAAAATACAAATCGCCTGCCGCTGTATTCGTCGGTGCGGATCTCCTCGTGGGCGACGCCCTTGGCCTCGAGTTCGTCTACGGCCTCGTCGATATTATCTACCTCAAACGCCAGGTGGCGCAGGCCGGCAGCCTCGGGATGTGTGAGTCGCCGGGGAGGATCGGGAAACGAGAAAAGCTCTATTACATACTCCTCGCCGAGAGCGAGGTCGGTTTTATACGATTGCCGCTCCTTGCGATAGTTCTCCGATAATATTCTAAGACCCAATATATTGGTGTAGAAATCAAGACTCCGCTCATAGTCGGAACATATCACGGCGATATGGTGTACTTTATTTAGTTTCATTGATTGTTGTTCTCTATCTCGGAAGAATGGTTGAAGCCCAGTTGGGAAGCTCCTCTACATAATGTTTTACAAGTTCTCCGTCACTCAGTCGGAACAAAAGACGCGCTTCTGCATCCTCGATTGAATTGTCGTAGACATAGAGCCTGTCGACTATCGAGGATAGGATTTTGCAGTTGGCAATGGACTTGTCGTAGCGTGATATGATTTTGGGGATAGGTACATCATGACCGCCATTCAACACACGGTTCGCTACTCGCTTCGCATTGATTGTCGGAGATTCGGTGGAAACGAAGAGTAGGCGTATGAAGAATCCGGCGTGCTTCGCTCTGAGAATGTAATCGACCTTATCGGCAGCTGACATCACAGTCTCAAAGATATGGTTTTTGCGTTCGGCAAGACATCTTTCTCTCCATTTGATAGAACCGCCGCTCACTGAGACGAATCTCACGTATCTCAGCCAACAGATGCTCGAAATAGTCGATATTAAGGACCGCCCCGTTTTCCATCCGTTTCTTGTCAATCACGTATCCTCGGATAGCAAACTGACGCAAGATGAAAGTACACCACTGTCTGAATTGGGTGGCACGGGTACTGTTCACGCGATAGCCGACGCTGATAATGGCATCGAGATTATAGAAAGTCGTATTATACGTTTTCCCATCCGATGCAGTTGTTTCCATTTTGGAAATAACTGAATCCTCCGAAAGCTCTCCGCTCTCAAATATATTCTTAAGATGCTTGCTTATAGCAGGCACTCCCACATCAAATAGTTCTGCCATAGCCTTCTGCGTGCACCACACTGTTTCATCGTGGTACACTACCTGCACGCCTGATTCTTTCCCTTCAATCTGAAAGATCAGGAACTCTGCCGTGCTGTTTCGTATCTCATACTTCCTTGCCATAATCAATTGCAAATACGGTATCCCGGTTTAACGCCGACCTTTTATGTAAAGCTCGCTCAGTCGCAAAATTACAAAAAAAGTGTGGAAACATATCGCTCCCACACTTTTATTAGATGTTTTAGTCTTATGCGAGTACGTATTTGCAGCGGACGGGAGATGTGATTGTACCGTCTTTTTTAAGCTGTGCGAATACTTTGTCGACAACTTTCTTGTCAAGGCCTGTCAGCTCGGCCACCTTGGTGGCGTTTACCGGTTCGCCGGCCTTGCGCATTGCTTCGATTATGGTGTTTCTTTCGTCCATAGTGGTAAGTGTTTGTTACTTCACTTCCTCGAAGTCTACGTCGGTCACATGGTCGTCAGGATTGCCGCCCTGCTGTGCGCCGGGGTTGGCACCTGCCTGCTGCTGGGCCTGCTGAGCCTGGGCATTGAGGATGTCCTGCTGAGCGGCGCCGAATGTAGCCTCGATCTCCTTGATGGCGGCGTCGATAGCTGCGAGGTCGGCGTTCTTGTGGGCTTCTTTGAGCTTGCTTACAGCGCCCTCGATAGCAGAGCGTTTGTCGGCAGGTATCTTGTCGCCCAGTTCGCCGAGCTGTTTCTCGGTCTGGTGGATGATAGCCTCTGCCTGGTTCAGTTTGTCTACGCGCTCTTTCTCGCGTGCGTCGGCTTCGGCGTTGGCAGCAGCCTCATCTTTCATTCGTTTGATTTCAGCGTCGGTAAGACCGCTCGATGCTTCGATGCGGATGCTCTGTTCCTTGCCTGTAGCCTTATCTTTGGCCGATACATTGAGGATACCGTTGGCGTCTACCTCGAATGTCACTTCGATCTGAGGTATGCCACGCGGAGCGGGAGCGATGCCGTCGAGGTGGAATTTGCCCAGCAGTTTGTCGTCTTTCGCCATGGGACGCTCGCCCTGGAGTACGTTGATCTCTACTGAAGGCTGGTTGTCGGCTGCGGTAGAGAAGGTCTCGCTCTTACGGGTAGGAATGGTGGTGTTGGCTTCGATAAGCTTTGTCATCACGCCGCCGAGAGTCTCGATACCTACACTCAGAGGCACAACGTCGAGAAGGAGCACATCCTTCACATCGCCTGAGAGCACGCCGCCCTGGATGGCTGCGCCGATGGCTACTACCTCGTCGGGGTTAACGCCCTTGGAAGGTGCTTTGCCGAAGAACTTCTGCACTTCTTCCTGGATGGCCGGAATACGGGTCGAACCGCCCACGAGGATCACTTCATCGATGTCGGATGCTTTCAGACCGGCGTCGCGCAGAGCCTCCTCGCAAGGCTTGATTGTAGCGTGGATAAGCTTGTCGGCAAGCTGCTCGAATTTGACGCGTGTCAGTGTCAGCTGCAGGTGTTTGGGGCCTGTGGCGTCGGCTGTGATGTAGGGCAGGTTGATTTCGGTCGATGTTGCGCTCGACAGCTCGATCTTGGCCTTCTCGGCTGCGTCTTTGAGGCGCTGGAGGGCCATGGCGTCTTTGCGCAGGTCGATGCCTTCTTTCTCGAGGAAAGTGTCGGCAAGATAGTCGATGATCACGTGGTCGAAGTCATCGCCGCCCAGATGGGTGTCGCCGTTGGTGCTCTTCACTTCGAAGACCCCGTCGCCAAGTTCGAGGATGGAGATATCGAAAGTACCGCCGCCGAGGTCGAATACGGCGATCTTGC
>JAGAUV010000018.1 GCA_017620635.1 Muribaculaceae bacterium
CCTCGGCAAAGCCAAATAAATTTTGCTTTGCACTCACTTATTCGTATCTTTGACTGTCGTCTTAGATACTCACGTTCGGCAAAGCCAAATAAATTTTGCTTTGCACTCACTTATTCGTATCTTTGTCGGCGGAAAGGCTTTATGCCGTTGGTAACCTTAAAAATACTTGATGCAGGATGGATCAGCCTAAGAAATACGATGTTTTTATAAGCTATAGCCGCAGGGACGCAAAAGTGGTCGGTATGTTTGTAGACCGTCTGCTCAAAGAGGGTTTCTCTGTGTGGATCGACAAGGATGGCATAGAGAGCGGCGATGCGTTCAAGCATGTGATAGTCAAGGCTATCGAGCGGTCGGCGGTGGTGCTGTTTTTCTCGTCTGAGGCCTCGAATGCATCGGAATGGACCTCGAAGGAGATAGGCGTGGCCATATACGACAATAAGCCGATTATCCCCATCAAGCTCGATAATGCCAAGTATAACAGCGAGATAAAGTTCGACCTTATAAATCTCGATTATATAGACCTCAAAGGCGGTAGCCTTAGCGATGAGGTTTTTGCGCGGCTTGTAAAGACTCTCCGCCACAAGTGCGGCAAGTCGTCGGACGAGCCGGTAGTTGTAGGTCCCCTAAAACCGACGACGCATAGAAAAAGTGTGTCGGCCACGCTTGACCGGTTCAAGCAGCCTTTTGGCAGGATTATCAATATTGCTGCGGCAATAATTGTGGTCCTGACCGTTATCCTATATATTATAGGATCAATGTCCTCGGATTCTTCCGGGAATTATGATGATGAAGTGGATTCGGTAGCTGTAGAAGAGGTTGAAGTGGTGGCTGTAGCAGATCAAGACTGGGGATATGATACTGTTGCCTGTGATACTATGGTTGTAATGGAATCTGTAGTAGCGGAATAAGTAAAAAACTGCATTATATCGAATTAGGACGAGGGGCATTATACCCCCGTGCGTCACTATCGGCACGGGGACTGTGAACGATTCATGTCTTTTCGGCTATTGCGGTGCGCTCCAAGGCGAAATCGCTGAATGTCTCGAATATATCGGCCAGGGCAATGGTGGCGTTGCGTACCTGATGGTCGAGCATGTCGGCCCCGCGAGCCGAGCCGTTGCTTCGGCCCAGAAGTGCGTCGCCCACGCCGGCGATATCGTCGAACAGTTTCATCTGCAGCTGCAGGAACTGGTATGCGCCCGATGCACCCGGGTTTGTCATTACCTGTTGCGGCAGGTGCTCTCCTCGGCCCGATATGGGAATCACGCCGTCGGCCTGAGCCCAGCGCCGAGTGACCTCCTCCCAGCTCATGCCTTCCACCATCTGCGAGGCAGGGAAGAGCAGCACACCTTTTGCCGAAGTGGCCATTATCTTGTCGATAAGCACGATAAGACGGTTGATCGACCGCTGCTGGTCGATAATATCCTCGACAAAAGAATGCACCTCGCCGTCGGTAAGGGGATAGAACTTTACCGCAAAAGGATGCCCACCGTGCCGGTAAGGGCTGTCGTACTCGGCCAATAATGTGCCGTCGGGCGCGAACCAGCGGCAATGCCAAGCGAAGTCAAAGTCGATGCTGTCGTCGCCGTCGTCGGATCGTGGACGACTGTCAAGAGTCCATACCTCGGCCACGCGGCACATTCCCGGCGTCGTGGGGCAGAAGAAGTCGACATTTCCGCCGGGCAGACCCAGTGCCTCGGCCGCGAACGATCCGCCCCCGTCGATAGACGCGAACAGCTTGCGCAGATTTTCCGCACGGGCTCTCGAGCGCCCAGCAAAACGACGGGCCATGTCGGCGAAACTGAAATCGTGGAGCTGCCCTATCATGTTGATGTCCCATCCGCGCGGATCGCGGAAGCGGTTGACGAAGAAATAGCGTATGTCTACATTGTCGACCCAAACGTCGTCGACGCCGAATCGTTTCTCGCGCACTATCCGCTGCACGGCGGTGCCTGATATCAGAAACTCCTCGAGCAGACGGCTGTCGAGTTCGGGCAGATGATTGCGCGAAGACAGTCCGCTCTTGTACATTTCCTTGTCGGCCATAATGTTGCGGTATCGCCCGACGATGGTCTTTACGAGCTGACGTATGAGGTTG
Source organism: Muribaculaceae bacterium (assembly GCA_017620635.1). Lineage (GTDB taxonomy): Bacteria > Bacteroidota > Bacteroidia > Bacteroidales > Muribaculaceae > CAG-873. The sequence goes on from JAGAUV010000018.1 coordinate 2,099, forward strand.
TTGATCATCGGGCTTTTTCCGCTTTCGGTGAGCCTGTCGCGTTCTCTTACAATATGTCCCTTGCTGCTGAGCACGAGGTCGCTCCACTGGTCGCCGTAGGTGTAGCGCTTGTATCTGGCGCGCCGCTCGCGCAGCCCGGCGGCTGAGCTCCAGGCGCTATATGCCTGCCTGAGTATTTCCTTTTCCATAATCAAGAAGATAAGATAGTCCGCTTTCGTCGAGAATGTAAGAGTCGTCGCCGGGGTCGGATATTCCGTTCAGTTGCCGCAGCTGACCGCCGGGCCATGCGTATATGTCGCCGCCGGGGCTTGTCACAGCCACGGGGTGCCGTGCCGTCGCCGCCCGGAAGGTATTGGCCTGGAGCGACAGAATAGTGCCGAACATGTCGGACGGCAGGATGTGTGCCGGCACTTCCCAACCGTCGAGCTCTACATCGAGGGCCCTGCGGCACGATGGCGGCAGACGCAGCTTCGAACCGCCGTGCGGCGCCGCGCTTTCCTTTATGCCGCCGACAGATTCGACGGCGAGCATTGACGGGTCGGCATGATCGAGCATCCACACATATCGTGCGCGGAGCTGCTGCTCGAGGAGTCGGTCGATGTCGATGCCGTCGGTGTATTCGATTGAGCAATCGGAGCGTAAAGGCTCGAGGCCGCCGCTGATCCGGCGACGCTCGAGCATCTGCGCCCGTGTAAGGCTTAGTTTCATACTTTATTCGGTAGTGGCTGAAGAGCCGGTGCTTACAGTGCCTTTAATTCTCATGTGTGCGCCGGGGTAGCGGAGGACGAGACATGAAGCCTCGGTAAGCACCACGGCGTCGGTGTTGCGCTGTCCCGACTTGCGCAGGTCGAGTTTCTCGGCCTGGAAAGGCACATGCACGTATTTGGTCATGTAGCCGGGATCGATGATGAAGCCGTCGTTCTCGTGTCCGCACTGGTCGAATACCTCGCTGTGGAGCACGTAGAGCGTACCGAAGTTGGAGACGAACTCCTTGAACTCGATGCCCCATTTCACTTTCGTCTCGCCCGAATGTATTGTCTTTGTGTACTCGAGCTGGCTGATAGCTTCCATGAGTGCGCTGCCGGCGAGCAGAATCTTGCGCTTCGAGCCGTTGTTGCCGGTAAAGGCCGCGCGGCACATGCTCACGAGCATGCTCTCGGTCAGCCCCTTGACGGGCAGGCTGTATGTGCGGTCGGTCTGACCCCAGATACCGCCGGTAAAGTAGACGTATTCGTTCTTCTCGGGGTCGAAAAGCTTTGCCGCCGAACCGAACAGGAAGTTTTTCTCCATGCCCAGTCGCATGTCGATAATTGCGGCCTCTTCCTGGTCGGAGAAGTTCCAGCCGATTTCCTTGTCGGCGATTTTGGCGAGCGTACTTTGCTCAATCTGCATTTTGAATATCTGGCAGTTATTGCTTGCTTTTCGCGGAAGGGCCTGGAACTGAGGCGACTGCACGTCGAGTTCGGTTGCAGCCCTGCCCATGCGTACCAGACGGGTACCCACCGGGAGTGCCGGCATCGAAATCTTGGTGCTGCCCATCGATGTTACCACGTTGCCGTTGACGGGCGCCATTTCTACTCCGCTGTCGCTCTTGCCTACAACATACAGCACCAGGGGCCCGTTCTTGTTGCCTTTTGCGTCGAAACCCTCGATATCGGGGACGAGGACGGTCTCGGATATGTCGAAAATGTTGTCGGCCTCGGTCTTTATGGAGTGGCTGAATATGTTTTCCGAGCGCTCAGTGCCGGTGCCGCCTGGCACGTTTATCTTGACTTTGGTCTCGGTCTGTTTTGTGTCGACCGAGTAGTATTCCACCGTCATCGCCCCGGCGCGACGGCTGTTGCCGCATCGGCTGAGCTGGTCGATGGGAGTGGACATGGGTCGAATCTTGACGATTCGTTCGTCGATGCTGTTGCGCAGCAGGCCGGGAGCGGCTTCGTTGATGTTCTCGGTAGTGAGAGGAGTGTTGCTGATGTGTGTTCCGCCGGCAGTGCCGGGAGTCTGTTCGTTTGTTGCCATGATAAAAAATCTGTGATTTACAGGATATTTATTCGTTTGTATTGTTATAATATGCGGATGGCGAAAGTGAGAGAATCGCGATCCTTTGTCGGCCGACGATGCAAAATTAGCATGGGGCGGAAGGGCGCTGTCCGGCGAAAATCAAAAGTTTTGATTTTTCTATTTCGTACAAAATGTATAATTTTACGGCATGAAACGATTGTATGTCCTAATACCCACCTTGTTGCTGTATCTGATCAGCAATGCCGAGGTCGATATCAAATGGCTCGAAACGGAGCATAATTTCGGCGCCTTCGATGAGGAGACGGGCCCTGTCACGGCTGAATTTAAGATAGTCAATACCGGCAACGAGCCGGTGGAGATCCTTGCCGCGCGCGCATCGTGCGGCTGCACTACACCCAAATATCCCCGTACGCCGATAGCCCCGGGCGACACCGCTGTTGTGGCAGTGACATATGATCCGGCCGGCCGTCCCGGACAGTTTACCAAATATGTCGGCGTCGATCTCTCGGCCGGGCTCGAGAGCATCAAGCTCTATATCAAGGGCACTGTTGTGGGGTCGAGGGAGAGCGTCAAGCACCGTTTCCCCGTGTCGGCCGACCAGTGGCTTTCGCTCTCGCGCAATGCCGTGATGTTCGGCCAGCTCAAGAAGGGCATGACGCGCACCTTCAATCTGCATGGCTATAACCTGTCGGGCAATACCCTGCACCCGACAATCACGAATCTGCCCGAGTATATCAGTGTCGATGTCGTGCCCGAAGAGACAGCCCCCGGCGATCAGGTAACATTCATATTATATTTCAACTCGGCCAAATGCCCCGACTACGGCCTTGTGGCCGACACACTGCTTGTGTCGTCGGATCCGCTGTCGAGCACAGTCTATCAGCTCCCCGTGACCGCGCTTGTGTCAGAGGACTTCGGCAAGATGAGTCCGCAGCAGCTCGCCAAGGCTCCTGTCGCCGTACTCGACAAGGACAAGATAGACTTCGGCAAGATAGACCGCAGCGGCAAGGCACTGAAGGACAAGGTGTCGCTCAAGAACGAAGGCAAGAGCCAGCTTGTGGTGCGCAGGGTATATTCCACCGACCCCGGTGTGAAGGTAAGTGTCTCGAAGCCAATAGTCAAGCCCGGCAAGACCGTCGATATAAACATAGAGCTCGATCCGTCGCAGATTCCCGGCGATATACTCAACTATCGTGTGGCGCTGGTATGCAACGACCCGGCCAATCCGACGCAAACCATACGCCTTGTAGGGGAATAACTGTGAAAATTTCTTAAAATTAGGTTTTGAGAGGTTGCATATTTGTCCAGGTCGCAAATTATTTCTAAATTTGCACTCGCAAAATACGCAAGGCCCATTCGTCTATCGGTTAGGACGCAAGATTTTCATTCTTGAAAGAGCAGTTCGATTCTGCTATGGGCTACTGTTAATAAACAGAATACAAAAGAATTACCGCATACAAAATGGCAAATCACGATTCTTCTAAAAAGCGCATCCGCCAGACAGCCACACGCCGTCTGCGTAACCGCTACTATGCCAAAACCGTCCGCAATGCAGTTCGCGGACTCCGTAAAATGACAGACAAGGCAGCCGCCGAGGCACGCTTCAGCGAAGTAACCGCAATGCTTGACCGTCTTGCATCGAAGAACACCATCTCTAAGAACAAGGCGTCTAACCTCAAGAGCAAGCTTGCGCGTCATATCGCAAAGCTGGCGGCCTAAGCATCTGAAGATTAACGCATCCGTCAGGATGTGAGGACGGCCCATTCGTCTATCGGTTAGGACGCAAGATTTTCATTCTTGAAAGAGCAGTTCGATTCTGCTATGGGCTACGGCTACGGCTCTAATCGATTTCGGTTAGAGCCTTAACTTTCTATCTGTTCCCTGTGATGACTAAAAATCTCCTATTCGATCTTGGCGGTGTCATAGTCGACATCGAACGACAGAATTGTGTCGATGCATTTCTGAGCCTCGGCCTTAAAGACCCTGATTCATTCTTTGGCGATTACGGCCAGAAAGGAGTATTCAAGGCTATCGAGGACGGGTCGATCAATATCGAGACCTTTCATGCCGAGCTTCATAAAGTGTTGCCGGCTAATGTCAGCGACTATCAGATCGATACCGCCTTCCAGAAGTTTATCACGGGCATACCGCTTCATCGACTCGAGGCACTCCGTCGTCTGCGCTGCGCAGGCTACGGCATCTATGTGCTGAGCAATACCAACCCTATAATGTGGCGCGGCGTCCTGGCGACCGAGTTCGGCAAGGAAGGCCTTCGTCGCGAGGATTATTTCGACGGCATAGTGACCTCGTTCGAGGCAAAAGCCCTGAAGCCGGATCGCGCTATCTTCGATTATGCCGTAGAGCTGCTTGGCATAGACCCGGCCGAGACACTCTTCCTCGACGACTCCGCCGAAAATGCCGAGGC
>JAGAUV010000019.1 GCA_017620635.1 Muribaculaceae bacterium
AGGTTGAGGGTGCATATGCCATTGCCGTGATAGAGAAAGACAACAACGATACCCTGATCGTGGCTCGCAAAAGTTCGCCGCTGGTAATAGGTGTCGGCGACGGCGAGACATTCATCGCTTCCGACGCTACTCCTATTGTCGGCTACACCGATAGCGTGATATATCTCAAAGACAACGAGATGGCCGAGATACACCGCGACGGTAACATCAACATTACTGCTATCGAGTCGAACACTCCCGGACACATCGACATACAGAAACTTAAACTGTCGCTCGCACAGCTCGAGAAGGGTGGCTACGACACCTTCATGCACAAAGAGATATGCGAGCAGCCGCATACCCTGCGCGATTGTCTGCGCGGACGCATTACCAAAGATTCTTCGCGCATAGTGCTTTCGGGTGTGGAGATGCACAAGGACAGATTCCTCAATGCCGAGCGGATCACATTCATCGCTTGCGGCACATCGTGGCACGCCGCCCTTATCGGTAAGCGTCTCATCCAGGACTTCTGCCATATACCTGTCGCCGTCGAGTATGCCTCGGAATACCGCTACGGCAACCCATACGTCGACGACAAGGACATAGTGATAGCGATATCGCAGTCGGGCGAGACCGCCGACACTCTTGCCGCGATACAGCTGGCGCGACAGAAGGGCGCCTTTGTCTACGGCGTTACAAATGTCGTCGGCGCATCGATACCGCGCAACACCGATGCCGGCACATACATCCACGTTGGTCCCGAAATCGGCGTAGCCTCTACCAAGGCATTTACCGGTCAGGTAACAGTGCTCGCCATGCTCGCCCTTGCCATAGGTCAGCTCCGGGGCACTGTCGACAAAGAAACTGTGCGCACTGTCGCCAAGGCTCTGAAGGCTATGCCGGCTACGATAGAGCAGACGCTCAAGTGCGACGAGACGGTGCACAGCCTATCGCGCATATTCACTTACGCCCACAACTTCCTCTATCTCGGCCGAGGCTACAACTACCCCACGGCTCTCGAAGGCGCCCTCAAGCTTAAGGAGATATCCTATATCCACGCCGAGGGCTATCCTGCCGCCGAGATGAAGCACGGCCCTATCGCGCTCATCGACCACGAGATGCCGAGCGTCATCATTGCTCCCAACGATTCGCTCTACGACAAGATCATATCGAATGTGCAGCAGGTCAAGAGCCGTGGCGGCGCTGTCGTGGCCATCGTCAGCAGTGGCAACACGTCGATGAACGATATCGCCGACTTCTGTATCGAGATACCTCAGGTGCCCGAGTGCCTCACGCCCATCGTGGCATCGATACCTCTGCAGCTGCTTGCCTATTACATTGCCGTGGGCAAAGGAAAGAACGTCGATCAGCCGCGTAATCTGGCAAAGTCTGTAACTGTGGAGTAGCTCTGTCCGAAATTTTATCGGTGCTCCTGAATTATTTGCATATTAGGGTAAATGTGAGTAATTTTGTGGAGCAAAACCAGTGCTCATGGATTTTACACTCGACACATTCTCCGGGCTTGTTGAAAATGCCCTCGCCTCCTTGGAGTACCCTTCGGTGGCACCCAGACTTTTTGACCCCATACGATACACCCTCGAAAGCGGTGGCAAACGTATTCGCCCGGTCCTTGCGGTAGCCGTGTATTCTGCTCTTGCCAAGGCAGACCCTGCCGACGCGCTCAATCAGGCTGTCGCTATCGAGCTTTTCCATAATTTCACGCTCCTCCACGACGACGTGATGGACCGCGCCGATATACGCCGCGGCCGTCCGACCGTTCATCGTAAATGGAACGACAACGTGGCCATCCTCTCCGGCGATGCAATGCTTACCATGGCCACACAGCAGCTCACTCGCGGAGCCGGCGACCGCCTCGCCGATCTGCTCGAGTGCTTCAACACCACGGCGATGGAGGTATACGAAGGCCAGCAGCTCGATATGGAGTTCGAGAATCGCGACGATGTGACGATCGACGAATATCTGCTGATGATAGGCCTCAAGACTTCCGTTCTCCTTGGTTGTGCGTGCCGCCTCGGCGCTATCATGGCACGGGCCGACAAAGCCGCCGCAGATGCCTTCTACCGCTACGGCTATTCTCTCGGCATGGCCTTCCAGCTGCGCGACGACTGGTTGGATACTTTCGGCGATCCTGCCGTATTCGGCAAGGAGATAGGCGGCGATATCGTCAACCACAAGAAGACATGGCTTCTCATCAGCGCCCGTAATGCCGAGCCCGAGGATCTGCCGGCGATACTTGCCGAGGATCTTGAACCGCAGGAGACGATCGCTCAGGTCAAGGCACTCTACGAGCGTCATCATCTCGGCGATCTGTGTCAGGAGCTCGCGCTTAAGTACAGTGCCGAAGCCAAGATGAATCTCGACAATATAGACATGGATGTAGAGGCTCGTCTCTTCTTCGCCGGCCTCGCCGACAGAGCTTCCACTCGCACTCACTGATGATAGATACACATACACATATCTACGGTCCGGAATTTTCGATCGAGGGACAGCCCGACGGTGCTATGTCCGGCCAGGTCGAGACTCTCGACCGCGCTCTCGCGGCCGGTGTGGATATGATGGTGCTTCCGGCGGTCGACCGTTCGAGTGTCAGCCCTATGAAAAGGCTCCACGCACTGCGCCCCGACAACACGGCGCTTGCAATGGGCCTGCATCCCACCGAAGTAAAAGAAAATTGGCCCGAAGAGCTCGACTATCTCATGTCGGTGCTCAACGACGGCTCCGCATATGTCGCTGTCGGAGAGGTGGGCGTGGATCTTTACTGGGACAAAACCTTCGCCGACGCGCAGATGGAGGTTTTCGACCGCCAGCTATGCGAGGCGTCGCGTCTCTCCCTTCCCGTGATCATACATCAGCGCGAGGCTCTCGATCAGACCCTCGAGGTCCTTTCTGGGCATCCCGACGTCAGGGCTGTATTCCACAGCTTCGGCGGCACGATGGCCGATGTCGAGCGCATACGCCGTCTCGGCGATTACTATTTCGGCATCAACGGCATCGTGACATTCAAGAACAGCGGTCTTGCGGCTGTCCTGCCGGCTATAGGCATCGACCGTATCCTTACCGAGACCGACTCGCCCTATCTGGCGCCCGTGCCTAAACGCGGCCGTCGCAACGAAAGCGCCTACATCCCCTATATCGTCGACAGGATAGCGGAGGCCTTGGCGCTCGACAGCCGCGAAACCGCACTGGCGACTGTAAATAATGCAATGACATTCTTCACTATAGAAACTCCTAAACCCTAATTCCAAATTATATTATGGCATCCATAGGTTCAGTAATGACAAAGGTCGGGCGCAAAGCCCTGTTGCTCGGCAGTGGCGAGCTTGGTAAAGAAGTGGCTATCGAGCTGCAGCGCCTTGGCGTGGAAGTGGTAGCTTGCGACAAATACAACAATGCGCCGGCTATGCAGACTTCGCACCGCAACTATGTGTTCAACATGCTCGACGGTACTACTTTGCGTCAGGTCGTAGAAATGGAGAAACCTGATCATATCATCCCTGAGATCGAGGCTATCGCCACTCCTACTCTTGTCGAACTCGAAAGCGAAGGCTACCATGTGACACCGACGGCAAACGCCGCTCGCCTTACCATGAACCGCGAAGGCATACGCCGCCTCGCCGCTGAGACTCTCGGCCTTAAGACTTCGCCTTACCGCTTTGCTTCTACCTATGAGGAATTTGTTGCCGCTGCCGAGGAGATCGGTCTGCCGGTGGTGGTAAAGCCTGTCATGAGCTCGTCGGGCCACGGCCAGTCTACAGTGCGTACGGCCGATAAGCTTGCCGACGCATGGAAAGAGGCTCAGGAAGGTGGCCGTGCCGGTGCCGGACGTGTCATTGTCGAAGGCTTCGTCGATTTCGACTATGAGATAACTCTCCTTACCGTGCGCAGCGTGTCGGGTACGGTCTTCTGCCAGCCCGTGGGTCACATTCAGGTCGATGGCGACTACCGTATATCATGGCAGCCCCAGGCCATGAGCGAAAAAGCTCTCAAAGCGGCTCAGGATGCCGCCAAAGCCGTTACCGACGCTCTCGGCGGCTACGGCATTTTTGGCGTCGAGCTCTTTATAAAAGGCGACGAAGTGATCTTCAGCGAGGTATCGCCCCGTCCGCACGACACAGGCATGGTAACCATGATTTCACAGGACCTCAGCGAGTTTGCCCTCCATGCGCGCGCCCTTCTCGGTCTTCCCGTGCCCGACGTCCGTTTCCTCGGCCCCTCGGCATCGAAAGCCATTGTGGTGGAAGGCGACAGCGACAAGGTGGTTATGGAAAACCTCGAGAACGTGCTTGCCGAGCCGGGCGTACAGATGCGTATTTTCGGTAAACCCGAAGTGCGCGGACACCGCCGTATGGGTGTTATCCTTGCTACTGCCGATACTGTAGAGGCTGCACGCGAAAAAGCCGAGCGCGCCTACGCCGCCCTCGGCGTAAAAGTCCTCCCTCGCGAAGACTGATACTGCGGAAACATCATAGCTTGCATCCCGGGGCTTTGTCACAGGCTCCCGGGATGCAGTTTTTTATTAGTGCCCGATCTTCATAGAAAGTCGTGTCGCGGAACGGATTATATAATAATCCGGCGCTTAAATAAACACTGAAAAATCATTAAACATCGTATTTCGTGGTGGGAAATGCTTGACAATGGCGTAAAAGTTTTGTAACTTTGTATGATATACCACCGCTTATGAAGTACCTTTTTCTCCCTGTGATACTTATGTCGTTTACGGCGTCGGCCCTCGATTTCGATGGCGCGGCGCTGAAGCCCGTCGAGGTCAAGGCCGAGGCTTCCTCGGGGCTCGACGCAATATATGTCATCGCAGAGCCACGTGGCGTTTCAATGGTCTATACGGCAGCCTCCGCGACCTCCCCGGTGCGTTGGTTACGCTATTCACGCATGGGCGCATCGTATGCCGAAGAAGTCACGCCGCAGCGCGAAGGCGCTCGCCTGACACTGCCATGTGCCACTGAGGATATGGGCTATGTGATAGAGGAGGGCGGCAGGAGCCGTTATTACTGGGTAATCAATTATGCCGGCCACAGGCTCGATCTCAAGTCGATAAGCTTTGCCGCCGAGCAGGATTGCGACCGCACGCACTTCGACTTCACAGGCTCGGCCGGCGAGCTCGAGGCCTACAGCCCTCTCGGACGCAGGATAATAGTCAGCCGCGACCTCGAGATAAGCTATACATCGCTTGCTTTCAACGACGAATCCTTTGCCTACTCTCCCGTGCAGCTCAGCGATGTCCTCGGCTCAGTGTCCTCGACATTCAGTGTGGGCGCGCCGCTTGCCAATACATCCTTCACGCTGTCCGGCGACCGTTTCCTCAAGGCGTGGGGGCAGACGCAGACGATAGAATCCGACACATATGCCACTCGCCGGGTCGAGGCGCAGACACGTGCCACGCAGGAGCAGCGCGACGCCGACAATGAACAGCGCGTCGAAGGTGGCGAGCTCGGCGGTTCCGCGCCGTGCGACATTACTTTCGAGGCGGCCGTGAGCGATGCCGCGGTGTTCAACGAATGGCAGATCTCGCGCTCTCCCGATTTCTCGGAGATAATAAACTCCTACAACGATCAGGTGTTCAGCTACACATTTACCGAACAGGGCAAGACATATGTGCGTTTTATTTCTGACAACGCCGACGGCACTTGTCCTTTCGAGAGCCAGACATACGAGATTTTCATCGGGGAGTCAAAACTCGATATTCCCAATGCTTTCTCGCCCGGAACCTCGCCCGGTGTCAACGATGAGTGGAAGGTAAGCTATAAATCGATAGTGTCGTACAAGTGCACAATATTCAACCGCTGGGGCAAGAAGCTTTTCGAAAGCGACGATCCCTCTGTCGGCTGGGACGGAAAGACCGGCGGCAAAGTGGTGCCCCCCGGTGTGTATTTCTATGTCATCAAGGCCGTCGGTGCCGATGGAGTGAAGTACGACAAAGCAGGAGATATTAACATAATAGGCTTTAAGAACAATTCCAATAATTCAAGTAATCAGGAAACAGAATGATGAATATCAAGATACTGGCCTTGGCATTTATGATGCTCCCCCTCGTGGCGCAGGCACAAGGCTCTCAACCGCGCTTCTCCGATGTCTACAGCCCCGAGATACCCTCGTCGGTAAAGCTGTGCGGCGACAACATAGATCTCGACCGCAGCGATCTCTATGAGCGCTTCGACCGCGAGCTAAGCTCGATAATATATACCCATGGCACCACCATGTTGGTAATAAAGCGCGCCAACCGTTACTTCCCTGAGATGGCGCCGATACTGCGCGAAAACGGCGTGCCTGAGGACCTCCTGTACCTTGCATGTATCGAAAGCTCCCTCAATCCGAGGGCCTACTCTCCGGCCAAGGCTGCCGGCATTTGGCAGTTCATAGCGTCGGCGGGAAAGGAATACGGTCTGGAGGTAAACGATGAGGTGGACGAGCGCTACAATCTCGAAAAAGCCACCAAGGCGGCATGCCGATATCTCAAGAGGTCATACGACAAGTATGGTGACTGGCCCTCGGCCATGGCTGCATACAACGGCGGTCAGGCTCGCATCACGCGTGAGCTCAGCGCACAGGACGCCGACACCTCGCTCGACCTCTATCTCAATGAGGAGACCTCGCGCTATCCGTTCCGTGTTATGGCCATGAAAGCCGTTATGGAGAACCCCGGCAAGTATGGCTTCCGCCTGCGCGACAATCAGCTCTATCAGCCCCGGAAGTATAAGACGGTAGAGGTCAGCGGACCTGTGGCCGACTGGCCGGCTTGGGCAAAGAAGCAGGGTATATCGTATTCGCTCCTACGCGAAGAAAATCCGTGGATAAGGGCGAAGAAACTTACCAACAAGGCCGGAAAGACATACAAGGTACGCATTCCGACCGCCGAGTCGATGTCGCGTAAGGCGGCAGGCGTGAACACCTACAACAAGGCCTGGACCCGATGACCGAAAAGCTTGCTCATACAACAGCCGACGACGGCAGCGATGCTTCGATCGAGCTTATTGGCGCGCGTGTCAATAACCTCAAGAATATCGATGTGTCGATACCGCACCGGTCGCTCACTGTGATAACCGGCCTCAGCGGCAGCGGCAAGTCGTCTCTTGCCTTCGACACCATATTTGCCGAGGGCCAGCGCCGATATATCGAGACCTTCTCGGCATATGCCCGTAATATGCTCGGCAAGCTCGAGCGACCCGATGTAGACCATATATCGGGCCTTTGTCCCGTCATTGCGATAGAGCAGAAGACCGTCAACCGCAATCCGCGCAGCACCATAGGCACTACTACCGAGGTCTACGACTTCCTACGTCTGCTCTTTGCCCGTATCGGCAAGGCTCGCAGCTATGTGTCGGGCGCCGAGATGGTAAAGTATACCGACGAGAAGATCGTGGATCTGATTCTCGACAAATACGACGGCGGCAAGGTGTACATACTGGCTCCGCTGGTCAAGAACCGTAAAGGCCATTACAAAGAGCTTTTCGAGCAGCTCACACGCAAGGGCTTCCTCAATGTGCGCATCGACGGCGAGCTCAAGGAGATTTCGCCCGGCATGCGCCTCGACAGGTACAAGAACCATAGCGTGGAACTCGTCATCGACCGTCTGAAAGTCAACGCCAAGGATCGCGAACGCATACTCGCATCGGTCGACAGCGCTCTCGATCAGGGCGACAAGGAGATGCTCGTATGCGATGCCGACACCGGCGAGGTGGCATATTACAGCCAGGAACTCATGGACCCCGTTTCGGGAATATCATATCATGACCCGGCGCCTCATAATTTCTCTTTCAACTCTCCTCACGGCGCATGTCCGTGCTGCAAGGGCCTCGGCTATGTCAATATCATCGACCGTGCCAAGATAGTGCCCGACGAGAAACTGAGCATCTACAGCGGTGCGCTCGTACCTCTCGGCAAGTACAGGGATTCGCTGATATTCCTGCAGATACGGGCCATCCTCGAGGCCAACGGCTACAACATCAAGACGCCTTTTGCCGAATTGAGCGACGAGGTTGTCGACGAGATTTTCAACGGCTCCACCTCCGTGCCTCGGCTCGCCGACAGCGCCTACTCGGGTATGGATTATTTCCGCACCTACGACGGCATCATAAAATTCATAGAGCAGAATGCCGATGAGGACGGCAGCTATCAGGAGAAGAAGTGGAGCGGTCAGTTTGCGTCGCGCACGGTATGCCCCGAGTGCGGCGGAGCAAGGCTCAACAAGGAAGCGCTTCATTTCTTTGTCGACGGCATGAATATAGCCGAGCTGTCGGCACTCGATATCGACGCCCTTGCCAAGTGGACCGACACAGTGATGGAGCGTCTCGACAGCCGCGACCGCAAGATAGCCGGAGAGATAATAAAAGAGATATCCACACGCCTCCGTTTCCTTGTCGATGTGGGTCTGAGCTATCTGCAGCTCAACCGCGCCTCGGCCACGCTTTCGGGCGGCGAGAGCCAGCGCATACGTCTGGCTACACAGCTCGGCAGCGAGCTCGTGAACGTACTCTACATACTCGACGAGCCTTCGATCGGCCTGCATCAGCGCGACAACAGGCGGCTCATTGATTCGCTCAAACGCCTGCGCGACGCCATGAACACCATCATCGTGGTAGAGCACGACAAGGAAATAATGCTTGAGGCCGACTATATTGTGGATATCGGCCCCGGCGCCGGACGCAAGGGCGGCGAGGTGGTATTCCAGGGCACTCCTGCCGAGATGCTTGCCACCGACACCGTGACGGCGCAGTATCTCAACGGCACACGCAAGATAGAGACTCCGGCCCAACGGCGTAAAGGCAACGGCAAGACACTTGTACTGCGCGGAGCCCGTGGCCACAACCTCAAGGATGTGGATTTCACGCTCGAACTTGGCACTATGACTGTCGTTGCTGATGTGTCGGGCTCGGGCAAGTCCTCGCTTGTCAACGGCACCTTGCAGCCCATACTGAACAAGCATTTCTACCGCTCTCTCGATGAGCCGCTTCCTTACGACACGCTCGAAGGTATCGAAAATATCGATAAGGTCGTTACAGTAGATCAGTCGCCCCTTGGCCGTTCGCCCCGGTCGAATCCGGCCACATACACCGGAGTGTTCACTCTTATCCGCAGCCTTTTTGTGGCTCTCCCCGAGGCCAAGATACGCGGTTATAAGCCGGGACGGTTCAGTTTCAATGTTGCCGGAGGACGCTGCGAGGCATGCAAGGGCAACGGCTACAAGACCATAGAGATGAACTTCCTGCCCGACGTGCTCATACCCTGCGAGGAATGCCACGGCAAGCGCTACAACCGCGAGACTCTCGAGGTGCGCTATAAGGGCAAATCAATAGCCGATGTGCTCGACATGACCATCAATCAGGCCTGCGAGTTTTTCTCGGGCATACCGAACATATACAAGAAGATCAAGGTATTGCAGGATATAGGCCTGGGCTATATAAAGCTCGGACAGCCGTCGGCAACGCTGTCGGGTGGCGAGAACCAGCGAGTCAAGCTTGCCACCGAGCTTGCCAAGCGCGACACCGGCCGCACACTGTTTATCCTCGACGAGCCCACGACAGGCCTTCATTTCGATGATATAAACACTCTTATGAGTATCCTCAACAAGCTCGTCGACAGAGGCAACACCGTGCTTGTGATAGAGCACAATCTTGATGTGCTGCGTCAGGCCGACCGTCTTGTAGATATGGGCCCTGAGGGCGGACGCGGCGGTGGCCGCATTCTCGCCCAGGGAACACCCGAGGAGGTTGCGGCCACCGATTCGCCTACGGCTCCGTTCTTGCGTGAGGAGGGCTTATAAGGGGGGCTATGCTGCGAAGATAAACAGGATAGCCGCTGCAGCAAACAACATGACGGAAATGATTATGGTGGTTATTACTCCTGTTTTTGTCGATCCACGCAGGTTGAATACTTCTGCGAATGCTCCGAAGGCCATGAGTCCCGACAGTACGGCAAAGCCGAGGACAAGGCATAGGATAGCCCATATTTGAGTCCAGCCACCCGGATGGGTGGGTATTAAGTCGATGTTCGACAGTATCTGGACTGAATCGAAGAAGGTGTATGCAACCATTCCGGCCAGGATGCAGAAGAAAGCGCATATGAAAGCGAAGGATATAACGCCTACCAGCAGTCCGGCAAGGATTAAGATAGTCTTGCCTATTGCCGTGAACAGTGTTACAAGGAAATTGTTGTTATTGTCGGAAGCCACACGTTTGTCGGCGTAGGGGCTTGTGGCCAGCACTGTATGGCCTACGGTGTTGACGTTTACCGGCTCGCCGGTCATTTCAAGTATCTGACGGGGTGTGGTGGCGGCAGGGATTATCATCCAGGCGATGAGGTAGAGAATTGTAAGAGGCCAGAAATATGTAAAGCAGGCCATAATGAAGTAGAGGAGTCGCATTATGTTTGCGTTCCAGCCCATATAGCTTGCCAGGCCGCCGAACACACCGCCGAACACTTTATTGCGCATGTTGCGGTAAATATGCTTTTTGCCGGGCAGATTGAAGCTGATGAAGGAGCTGTTGATGTCTTCCTTTTTTTCGTTGTTGTCGCTGTTGTCGCTGAGATCTTCGGGGTGTCCCATGGTCTCTATCACATTGTTGACGTCGGCGATAACTATTACCCGTGCGCCCGACTCGATGCGCTCGTTAAAGAGTTCGCGTATTCGGCTTTCGATATCGCCTACTATTTCAGCGCCTTCGTTGCCGCTGAAAGTCTGGCGCAGCTGGTTGAGGTAGTTGCCGAGAAGTTCGAACGCGTCTTCGTCGATATTGAATATCTGACCGTCGATATTGGCTGAATATGTTTTTTTCATTGTAGATTGATGTCGGGGGGTGTTATTGTAGTTGATTGGGAGCGTAGATGTTCTACCGTGTGAGTGATTTCGTCCCATGAGGACTGGAGCTGATCGAGGAATTGCGTGCCTAAGGGCGTGATGCTGTAGTATTTCCGAGGCGGCCCCGACGGGGATTCTTCCCAGCGGTACGACAGGAGGTTGTCGTTTTTAAGGCGCGTCAGCAGCGGATAGAGGGTGCCTTCCATCACGATCAGATGAGCTTCTTTCATCTTGGTAATGATCTCGGATGCGTAGGCGTCTCCCTGTCGCAGCAGCAACAGCACGCAAAACTCGAGCATCCCCTTGCGCATTTGTGATTTTAGATTGTCGATGTTCATGTCGGTTGGGATTGTAGATTATTAGAGGGATACTTTTGTTTTACGATGCAAATTTATACATTTTCATAGTACCTTGCAATACATAGTACTAAAAATATTTCAAATTTAAATAATATTAACAAAAAACGGCATCTGTAGATTATTACAGATGCCATTAGGTCTATATATAGTAGTGTATTCTTATCTGCGGCGTTTGCCACCTTGCTGTTGCTGGCGCTGTGCGGCCTGTGCCTGACGGCTTGCTTCTTCGAGGCGAGCCATCCAGCCGCTCTTCTTGCGAGGTTTGCGAGCATTGTCAAGGAGCTGTTCGCGTACTTTCTTTTCATCGATTACGCGGCGGAATATCCATGTCTGCACGATAGTGATGAGCAGCGACAGGAAGTAGTAGTAGCTCAGGCCCGAGGCGTAGTCGTTGAATATGAAGAGGAACATTACAGGCATTATGTACATCATCATCTTCATGCCCGGCATACCCTGGCTTGAAGGCTGGCTCTGCATGTTTACCTTCATGTATATGATGTTGACTATTGTCATCAGGAGACAGAAGAGGCTTACATGGTTGCCATAGAAGGGTATGGTAAAGGGAAGAGTGAAGATGGTATCGGGAGCCGAGAGGTCGTGGGCCCAGAGGAACGACTGTCCGCGCAGTTCTATCGCCGAGGGGAAGAAGGAGAACATTGCGATCAGCACGGGCATCTGCAGCAACATGGGCAGACAGCCCGAGAAGGGGCTTGCGCCGGCGCGGCTGTAGAGTGCCATTGTCTCCTGCTGGCGTTTGAGGGCGTCTTCCTGGTTGGGGTACTTCTCGTTGATCTCTTTGATCTCGGGGGCAAGTACGCGCATCTTGGCCTGGCTCTTGAAGCTCTTGAATGTGAAGGGGAAGATGATGAGCTTGATGAAGATGGTAAGGAGCAGGATGATGATGCCGTAGTTGCTGATGTAGTTGCCCAACAGCGTGAAGATAGGTATCACGATGAGCGTGTTGATCCAGCGGAAAAGGCTCCAGCCAAGGGGTATCAGGCGAGTAAGCGACAGATTGTCGTAGCCGAGAGTATCGTCGAGATCAGAGAGGATGGGGTAGTCGTTGGGTCCGAAGTACCAGTCGAAGCTTGCTGCCGTGCCGTCGCTTACGGTGTAGGGCAGAGCTGCCGCCATGGTCATGTCCTTGAGATAGTCGTCGGTCTTGAGGTTGAGCGAAGTGAGCTCGGCGTTGGTAAAGCAGTCGCGGGCTATTATCACGCTCGAGAAGAACTGATTCTTGAAAGCCACCCAGCGCAGACGGGCGTTGATGCTCTCGCTGTCGTCTTCGTTGGCGTTCATCTCTTCCACGCCCTCGCCTATATAATTGTAGTAGATGGCGCTGTTACGCTCCTCGAAAGTACGGCCGAGCTCGTTGCGAGCCATTTTCTGATGCCATTCGAAATCCATCGACGAGGTGTTTGCCGGCAGTACGGCCGACATGCCTTTCTGTATCACGTCCATGCGGACGGTGTAGTTGTCCTTGGCCAGAGTGTAGCGTATGCCCCATTCGGCACCGTCGGCCGGCGATATGGCGAAGTACACCGCGCTGTCGCCCTCGAGAGTGGGAGTGAAGTTGAAGTCGCGTGTGTCGAGGCGCTGGTCGCTTGTGCGGAAGAGGAAGCCGTAGCTGTCGGTAGCGTCGCGGAAGAGTTTGACGGTTGTGGTGTCGCCGCCTACCTCGGTGTTGTAGTTCTTGAGTTCTACCTGCTCCACTTTGGCGCCGCGGCTGTTGAGGCTGACACGCACGAGCTCGTTCTCGAGCACTATCTCCTTGCCCTCGCCCGAGAGGTAACGGGCAAAGCCGGCGTATTTGGCGGCGTTGGCAGTAAGGTCCTTGATGCGAGCTGCGGCATCACTGAGAGCCTTGGCGTCGAGCTGTGCGCGTCCGCCTGTAAGGTCGCTGATGCTTACCGTGGCGTTGCCGTCCTTATATGTTCCCGACAGGGTGCCTACGCTGTCTACAGTAAGGTCGAAATACTCGTTGGCGAAAGAGTATGTGCCCTTGTCGTTGGCCGAGCCCATAGAGCGTACGGTAGCGGCAAGAGCGGCGCTGTCGGCAGCGGTAATTGTAAATGCCGGCGCTGCTTCGGCTTCTTCCCTGGCAGCACGGGCTTGTTCGCGGCGAGCAGCCTCGGCAGCCTGTTCGGCTTCGCTCGGCTTGCTCAGCCAAAGGAATCCGAACATTACGGCGGCCATAAGCAGCAGGCCTGTGATCGTATTTTTATCCATATCTATTTAAGGTAATCGTTTATTTGGTGTTATGATAAGCGATAGCGGCATCGACGAACGAGCGGAATATCGGGCTTGGCGACAACACGGTGCTTGAATATTCGGGGTGGTACTGAGTGCCGACATACCAGCGTTTCGAGGGCATTTCCACTACCTCGACGAGCTTGGCCGCCGGGTTTTCGCCCACGCACTCCATGCCGGCCTGCTCGAAGCGCTCGCGGTAGTCGTTGTTGAACTCGTAGCGGTGGCGGTGGCGCTCGCGTATGTCAAGCCGTCCGTAAGCCTTGGCGGCCAGAGACCCTTCGCGCAGCCGGCAGTCGTAGGCGCCGAGGCGCATGGTGCCGCCGAGATTCGAGATGTTTTTCTGCTCCTCCATAAGATCGATGACATTATGTGTGGTGCTGTGATTCATCTCGGTGCTGTTGGCATCGGCGAGGCCAAGCACGTTACGGGCGAACTCTATTACCATGCACTGCATGCCGAGGCATATGCCGAATGTGGGAATGTCGTGCTCGCGGCACCATTTGAGAGCCACGAATTTGCCTTCGATACCGCGCTGGCCGAAGCCCGGGGCTATTATGACGCCGTCCATACCGGCGAGCAGCTCGTCGGCGTTGCTGTCGTCGATTTTCTCGGAATGTATGTAGACGAGTCTGAGCTTGTAGCTTGCGTATGTGGCCGCATGGAAGAGAGCCTCGCTGATCGACTTGTATGCGTCCTGAAGCTCCACGTATTTGCCAACCAGGCCGATGGTCACTGTTTCGGTGGCATTGTCCATCTTGTCGATGAAGTCGAGCCAGGGCTGCATGTGCGGTTCGCCTTCGGGAGTGACACCCATTTTGCGGAGCACTGTTTCGTCGACGTGCTGCGAGTGAAGCATAAGGGGCACTTTGTAGATCGAGTTGACATCCTTCGACTGAACTACCGCATCGGGTGCGACGTTGCAGAAGAGCGCTATCTTGCGGCGCATTTCGGGCGATATTTCCTTCTCGGTGCGCAGTACGAGTATGTCGGGTTGTATGCCTACTTCCTGCAGGGCCTTTACCGAGTGCTGTGTAGGCTTGGTCTTGAGCTCCTGGGCAGCCGCGATGAAGGGAACATAAGTAAGGTGTACGCAAAGGCTGTTCTGCCCGAGCTCCCATCGCAACTGGCGCACGGCCTCGAGGTAGGGCAGCGATTCGATATCGCCTACAGTGCCGCCGATCTCGGTAATTATGAAATCGTAGTTGCCTGTGTTGCCGAGGAACTTCACATTGCGTTTGATCTCGTCGGTTATGTGGGGCACGATCTGTACGGTCTTGCCCAGATAGTCGCCGCGGCGCTCTTTGTCGATAACGGCCTGATATATGCGGCCTGTCGTCACATTGTTGGCGCGCGAGGTGTGTACGTTGGTAAATCGTTCGTAATGACCTAAGTCGAGGTCGGCTTCGTGTCCGTCGTCGGTAACATAGCATTCGCCATGCTCGTAGGGGTTGAGTGTGCCCGGATCGATGTTGATGTAAGGATCGAACTTCTGGATGGTTACACGGAAGCCTCTGGCGTTTAACAGACAAGCCAGCGACGATGAAATTATACCTTTGCCCAGTGACGATACCACGCCGCCGGTAACAAATATGTACTTGGTTTCCACTGCGAAATAAGCTTTGTAGAATTAAAGTGCAAAATTAACAAAAAAATCTCATTCGCCAAGTCTATTTGTTTCGAAGGTTTTTCGTTCTTTGCCCAAAATGTCTTAACTTTGCAATATAATTGTGTATGAATATGTCTGAACAAAAGAAAGAGATAGTGCTGAGCGGCATCCGCTCAACCGGTAACCTCCACTTAGGCAACTACTTCGGCGCCCTCCGCAAGTTTGTTGCGATACAGGACGACTACGACTGCAATTTCTTTGTGGCCGATCTTCACGCCCTTACCACCAACCCTGATCCCAAAGATCTGCATGCCAATGTGAAAAGCATTGTGGCAGAGTATCTTGCCGCCGGCATCGATCCTGAAAAAGCTACGATATTCGTCCAGAGCGACGTGCCCGAGGTGGCAGAGATGTACCTCCTGCTCAACATGCATGTAGGCATAGGCGAGCTCATGCGCACGGTATCGTTCAAGGACAAGGCTCGCAAGGCCCTCGGCCTGACAGGCAGCGAGGCCGAGAGCGACGACGAGTTCGCAAAGGAGATCGTAGGCCACGACACCGGCAAGCGTGTCAACGCCGGCCTGCTGACTTACCCGACCCTGATGGCTGTCGATATCCTTATACAGAAAGCCACCAAGGTGCCTGTAGGCAAAGACCAGCTGCAGCACCTCGAGCTTACACGCCGCTTTGCGCGCCGCTTCAACTCGTTCTATGGCGTGGATCTTCTTACCGAGCCTTACGACTTCGACTTCGGCGGCCAGCCTATCAAGGTGCCCGGCCTCGACGGATCGGGCAAGATGGGCAAGAGCGAAGGCAACTGCATCTATCTTATCGACGAGCCCAAGGTGCTGCGCAAGAAAGTGATGCGCGCTGTTACCGACGAGGGACCGCAGACACCTGATTCGCCCATGAGCGAGCCGGTGGCCAACCTCTTTACCCTTCTCGAACTTACATCGACCCCCGACGTTGTCGAACACTTCCGCAAGGCATATGCCGACTGCTCGATACGCTACGGCGACCTCAAGAAACAGCTTGCCGAGGATATCCTTGCCATAACCACTCCCATCCGCGAACGCATCAACGACATCATGGCCGACGAAGACTACATGCGCCGTGTGCTTGCCAACGGTGCCGAGCGTGCCCGTGAGCGTGCCTCCAGGACTCTTGCCGAGGTGCGTCAGGTAATGGGTATAAGGAAGTTCTGACAGTCCTGGCCATGGGCGAGAATCTGCGTCTCGAACAGCAGCTTGCGCTGCAGCAACGCCTCAACCCACAGAATGTGGCGCTGGGACGCGTGCTCGAGATGTCTGTGCCCGAGTTTGAGGACGAGGTGCGCCGCGAGCTCGACGACAATCCGGCGCTCGAGACCGTGGAGCCGACAGCCGAAGAGCCCGAGGAATATGGAGAGAGCGCCGAGCAGATGCAGATGGCCGATTATGCCGACGCCGACGATACGCCGACATATTTCGGCGCGTCGAATTACTCAGCCGACGAACGGCACGACGAGGTGGCGAGCTATACCGCCGACGAGGACGAGAGCATGGGCGAGATACTCATGCGCCGTCTTACGGCCGAGAACGAGCTCGATGAGGACGATATGCGCATAGCCTCGCACATAATAGGAAATATCGACGACAATGGCTACCTGACGCGCCCCTTGCGCGACATAGCCGACGATATAGCCATAAGCGAAGGCTTTTATGTCGACGACGCCGACGTGCGCCGCGTGTTCGACGACATACGCAAGCTCGATCCGGCCGGAATATGCGCCGTAGATCTGCGCGACTGCCTGCTGCTGCAGCTGGAACGCATGCCCCAGACCGTAGAGTCGATAACCGCCCGTGAGATCGTGGCCCATCACTTCGACCTCTTCTCAAAACGTCATTTCGACCGTCTGCAGGCACAGCTCGATATCCCCCGGCCGGCTCTTGCCGACGCTATAGATATCATACAGGGTCTCAATCCCAAACCGGCTTCGGCGCTCGAGGGCTTGCGGACATCTGACCGTGTGCAGCATGTGGTGCCCGATTTCGTGCTCGATTACGATGCCGCCACCGACACTTTTACCGTCGGCCTGCAGGGCAATATCCCCGAGCTTGCCATCGAATCATCGTTCAGGGCCGACGACCCCGGCGAGTCGGCGACACCGCGACAGAAGCAGGCACACGCCTTTATCCGCGACAAACGCAATGCCGCGACAGCTTTTATAAAGCTCGTCGAGCTCAGGGCGCGTACGCTCATGATGATCGCCCGTGCGATAGTCAAGCTGCAGCACGACTTCTTCGTCAGCGGCGACAAGGCCGATATCAAGCCTATGATACTGCGCGACGTGTCTACCCTTACCGGGCTCGACATATCAGTGATATCGCGCGCCACCTCAGGCAAGTATATACTGACCCCACATGGCATGTATCCGCTCAAGCTCCTTTTCAACGAGCGGCCCGATGCCGACAATGATGTGTCCGCACATCAGATACTTAAGGTACTCGACGATATCATATCGTCCGAGGACAAGCATTCTCCTCTTTCCGACCAGGCTCTTACCGAAGCCCTCATGGCACGAGGCTACGACATCGCACGACGTACGGTGGCCAAGTACCGCGAGAGGCTCGGACATCCTGTCGCTCGTCTGCGTAAAGAATTATAAAGCATTATGACAGAACCTGCTACCAATAAGACGGCTACCGTCGCCGCTCATATAATCAGCGACCTCTTCAGTCCGCTGCTCGCACCCTCCTACGCCCTTATCCTGGCCTTGTGGTTCACACTGTTGCGCTATCTGCCCTTGGGTGTAAAGCTCATGGCTCTGGGCGGAGTGTTCTTTATCACGGCCGTCATACCGGCGCTCGTGATATTCGTACTCTACCGCATGGGCCGTGTATCAGATATGAGTATCAGCGACAAGAGCCAGCGCACCATGCCCTACAGCGTGTCGATAGCCTGTTATATCGGAGCCGGGCTGTTTCTGTCGTCGATGCAGGCGCCGGCCTGGCTCGACGCCTTCTTCTACGGCGCGGCTGTGGTGTCGCTTCTGTCGCTTATCATCACTCACTGGTGGAAGATCAGCGCCCACACCGGCGGCATGGGCGGCCTGGCGGCGGTATGCTACTGGCTTGCCTTCCACAATGTCATAGCGTTGCCTATGATATGGGTAAGCATAGCTTTCGCGCTCGTAGGCGCCATGGGCTGGGCCCGTCTCTACCTCCGTCATCACACACCCCTGCAGGTCTTCGCCGGGGCTACGATGGCATTCCTTATCGAATATATCGCACTTACATTCTTATAATCAAATAGCTATGAATTGCAGAGTCAGCATAATAATGGGCAGCACGTCCGATCTGCCCGTACTTCGTAAAGCAGCCGATTTCCTCGAACAGATGGAAGTCCCCTTCGAGCTCCGTGCCCTCAGCGCACACCGCACACCTGATGCGGTAGAGCGTTTCGCCCACGAGGCAGAGTCGCGCGGTGTGGAGGTAATTATCGCCGCCGCCGGCATGGCCGCCGCCTTGCCCGGTGTCATCGCCGCTTCTACGCCCCTGCCTGTCATCGGCGTCCCCGTGGCCTCGACACTCGACGGTATCGACGCTCTCTATTCCATCGTGCAGATGCCGCCGGCCATCCCCGTGGCTACTGTGGGCATAAACGGCGCTCTCAATGCCGCCGTGCTCGCCGTGCGCATCATGGCTCTGAGCGACACGGAGCTGGCCGCAAGGTACAACGAGTACCGCGCATCTCTCTCGGCAAAGATCGAAAAGGCTGACGCCGAGCTTGCATCTATCAAGGATTATAAATTCAAGACCAACTGACCGACATGGCGAACAGGCCTTACCGCAGACCGACGCGACAGGTGCGTGTCGGCAATATTTTCATAGGCTCCGAGGTCGACATCGTGCCTCAGTCAATGACCACGACACCTACGCTCGACACCGATGCTTCGGTGGCGCAAGTCGAGGCTCTGGCCCGTTCGGGAGCACGTATGGTACGTCTCACGGCACAGGCCATAAGCCATGCCGCCAATCTTGCCAATATCAAATCGAGGCTCGTGGCGGACGGATGCGATGTGCCCCTTGTGGCCGACATCCATTTCGTGCCGGCGGTGGCCATGGAAGCCGCCAGACATGTGGAGAAGGTGCGTATCAATCCGGGCAATTTCTACGATCCGGGCCGTACCTTCCGCAAAATGGAGTTTACCGACGGGGAGTATGCCGCCGAGATAGAGAAGCTTAGCGAGAAATTCGCCTCTTTCCTGGACCTCTGTCGCGAGCACGGCACGGCAATACGCATAGGTGTGAACCACGGTTCGCTGTCCGACCGCATAATGAGCCGTTTCGGCGACGGTGCTGAGGGCATGGTGGAGTCGGCGCTCGAGTTTATGCGTGTATGCCGCGACAAGGCTTTCGACAATGTTGTGGTATCTATAAAGGCGAGCGACGTGTCGGTAATGACCGATACAGTAAGGCTTCTTGTCGGGCGCATGGATGCCGAAGGGCTCGACTATCCCCTTCATCTCGGTGTTACCGAGGCCGGCAACGCGCTCGAAGGACGCATCAAGTCGGCTGTAGGCATAGGTTCGCTGCTCAGCGACGGCATAGGCGATACTATCCGTGTGTCGCTCAGCGAGGATCCGTGCAACGAGATTCCCGTGGCCGAGTTTATCGCCCGTTATGCCGGCGAGAATGCCGCTGATAATTATGAGGCGAAGACACAGCGCCGCGGACGCAGCGAGGGACGGCGCAAGAGCGTGGCGACTGCCGGCGGTATAGGCGGAAACGCTGCCACTGCCATTGTCGGCGATACGCTTGACAGCGCGAACAGCGAGGGCGTGGACTTTATCCGCGTCGCCGGGCGCGACAAGATAAGCACTGTGCGCCGTGTGATGAGCGGACACGGTTCGAAGCCTGTCGCTGTCGTTCTCGAATATAATGGCTTTGACAATAAGGAAGAGGTAATAACGGCCGCAGCCATAGACCTCGGCACGCTTTTGCTTGATGGCTACCGCGACGCGATAGGCCTGGAGAGCGATTTGCTCACAGCCGGGGAATGCACCGAGGTTTGCCGTATGATCGTGCAGGCCTGCGGTCTCGCCCGATATAAGGCCGATATCGTGGCCTGTCCCGGTTGCGGACGTACGCTCTACAATCTGCAGGAGGTACTCGACACCATCAAGCCCCGATTCGAACATCTCCGCCATCTCAAAATAGCTGTCATGGGCTGTATCGTGAACGGTCCCGGCGAAATGGCCGGTGCCGATTATGGCTATGTGGGCGGAGCGAAGGGCATGGTAAGCCTCTATCGCGGTATAGAGTGTGTCCGTCGCAACATTCCCCAGGCCGAGGCTCCCGATGTGCTCGAGCAGATTATTCGCGAAGACGGACAGTGGATTGATCCTGCATGAAACTACCTAAGCCACAACTGATAACACTGTCGAACGGCCTGCAGCTTGTGTGTGTGCACCAGCGCGGCGCCGGTGCCGGCATATTCGGGCTCACGGTCGGCGCCGGCAGCTCCGACGAAGCCCCCGGCGAGTATGGCCTGGCGCATCTGGTGGAGCATACCATATTCAAGGGCACGATCCACCGTAGGCCATGGCATATCATAAACCGCATGGAGGCTGTCGGCGGCGAACTCAACGCATTCACTACCAAGGAGGAAACGACACTCTACACCATCTTTCCGCAGGGCTCGGCGGCACGGGCCATAGAGCTTGTGGCCGATCTGGCGATCAACTCGCAGTTTCCCGGACATGAAGTCGACAAAGAGCGTGAGGTGGTAATAGATGAGATCAATTCCTATCGCGACACTCCGTCGGAGGCTGTCTACGATGACTTCGAGGATCTTGTCTATGCCGGTACGCCGCTGGGTCACAATATATTGGGCTCGGCTGCGTCGGTGGCGTCGCTCGACGGTAGCGATTGCCGCGTATTTCTTGACCGCTATTATACGGTCGGCAATGCGGTGGCGTTCTACTCCGGTCCGCAGGCTCCCGATCATATCGCGGCGCTTGTCGATAAATATTTCTCCGCACTTCCGGCCGGCGCTCCTCGTGCGGCGCGTGAGCCTATAGCCATGAAGGCTGTTACCGACAATATCGTAATAGACGGGCTGCATCAGTCACATACAGTGCTCGGTATCGAGGTCGGCAGTATGTATGGATCGGACCGTTACGCCGACGGGCTGTTCTCCAACATGATGGGCGGCCCGGGCATGAACTCGCTGCTCAATATAGAGCTTCGCGAGCGGCGAGGGCTTGTGTATACTGTCGAATCGTCGATAACACGCTTTGCGACAACGGGTCTGATGACGGTCTATTTCGGCTGTGATGCCGACGATACCGACCGTTGCCTCGACCTCTGCGTGCGTACAGCCAACCGTCTTGCCGATACTCCGGCCTCGACGCTCGACCGCCGTATCGCCGCCGCCAAGCGCCAGTGGCTCGGACAGTTGGCCATTGGTTCGGAGAATCGGGAGAACCGCATAATGGGCTCGGCACGGTCGGTTTTGTACACCGGCGGCCTGACAAGCGACGAGGAAGTGGTGGAGCAGATAATGGCTGTCGGGCGTGAGCAGATTGTCAGTCGCGCCCGGTCTTTCTCAGAGCCTTCAGTTCTGACATTCCGGCCCTGAACGACCTGTCGAAAAGCCGTCGTGTGGCCACTTCGCGGCTTTTGCAGGCCTTTTCTATCTCGATACATCGCTCAGGGCTTGTGTTGGCTCCGATCAGTACTGTGTGGGGGCGGCATGTCGCGAGGAGTGCGCTGATGTCGTCCTTGCATTTTCCGTCGATCAGCAATATGTCCGTTTCGTGTCGTGAGCTGTCCTGTGCGCCGGCATAAGCCACCGATATATTGCCGATATTCAATGACTTGTCGCATGAGAGCATGTGCAGGCTGTCGGCGGCGTGGCCCTTGATATAGTCGCTCATGTCTACAGGCATTTTGCTTTTCGAGCTTATTACGTGACAGCACTTGCCGTGCCGCAGTATCAGCTGGTTGCCGTTTGTGTTGCCTGCCGCAATGAGCTCGGCCTCGGCGCTTTGTGAGGGAATCAGCAATAGCAGAGCGGCTGCCGGAGCCATGATGCCGGCCATGTAGCGGAGGCTCTTATGGGGCAGGTTCAGCGCAAGGCCGCACAGGACTATGGCGCATATCAGTATCGCCAGGGTCGACGGGTTCATATATATTCCTGACATTATGCCGTCGTCGAACGATATGGCTATGTCGCAGATTTTCAGTATGGCCTTGCAGAGCGCGTCGGTAAGACCGACAGCCCATTGCCATCCGAATATTACCGATATGCCTCCGCCAAGCAGGAAGACGGGGAATATTATTGTGGCGAGGACATTGACCGGTACCGACATCAGCGGCAGGCGGTGGAACCAGTACAATACCGCCGGAGCCGTCGCTGTCATGGCTGCCAGCGGTACTGTCACGATAGAGACGAGGCGGTAGGGGATCGTGCGGTTGATCGTGAACATGTTGAGCCTGTCGGCGAAGACGAGCAGCCCGGCTATGGCGCTGACCGAGAGCTGAAAGCCTATTGAATACAGATTATACGGATTGTAGGCTATCATTATGCCTGCCGCGAGCGCAAGGCTGTTGTATGGCGAAGATTTGCGTTGCAGCAGGCGGCCGAGATAGAATGCCGTGATCATTGTGGCTGCGCGGATGGCCGAGGGCTGTGCGCCCGTGACTGCCACGAAAAGCCATACTCCGAAGAGGATTATGACGTATCTTAGCCTGCCGATGCTCGACCATGCTTTTGCCGGCCAGAGGGCGAGCGCAAGAAGCCATGCCACTATACCTACGTGGAATCCGCTGACGCACAGCAGATGGGCGAGGCCGGTAGCGCGGAAGCGTTCTTTCACGGCCATATCGGTATCGCCGGTGCCGAGGCATGCGCCGACAAGGAGCGAAGCGGCTTCGGGCGAGAGGCCTGAGGAATAGCATCTTTCGGCAATGGCTGTCCTGAGCGATGCCACACGTGTGAGCAGGCTGTTGCTGTGGCCCGTAATTTCGAACTGCTCAGGCTTGACAAACATTGTCGCCGATATGCGGTCGGCTTTGTTGACCTGCGACGATATGCCCATGAAGGGTATGTCGGCCATGCGGTCGCAAGGCTCGAGCACACCTCTTATGCTCACGCGGTCTCCTTCGCCTATCGGTTTTGTGTGGTCGGATACGCTCAGTCTTATTCTGAACGGAGTCCGCGCCATACCGTCGGCTTTGTCGGCGATCACTATGGCGCGTATTCCTCGCTTGCCCATTGCCGGGCTCTCTACGGTGCCCTCTATGCTGAGCTCCCGTGTATCTAAACTTAGAGCCGCAGGCGACAGTATGAGTGCGGAAACCGATGTGGCTACGGCTCCGACGGCGCAGAAGATAAGAGCTCTTGTAGGGTTGGACAGCGCGAATATACCGGCAAGGGCAAGCAGCGCAAGGGCGGCGACAGGCCATATGCCGTCGGCTGTCAGCAGCAAGGCGGCAGCAAGCGCTCCCGCCATAAATGGGAAGGCCGGCAGCGATGAGCTCAGCCTATCCATGTCATACTGTTTCGAGTACTACAAGCAGCGATGATATGCTTATTATAATCCAGAGCGCTACAGCCTGGAGGAAGGGCTTTATGCCTACTTTTTTGATCGAGGACATCGACAGTGAGGCTCCGATGCAGAACAGGGTCACTACCATGCCGCGCTTGGCGATCCACACCATTGTGTCGACAAACCATCCCGGCAGAGCTACATATGTATTGACTATCATTGCCAGGACGAAAATGAAGATGAACCAGGGTATAGAGATCTTCGATTTCTTGTCGCGGAAGATAAACATCGTCACGAAGGCCAGCGGAATGATCCAGAGCGCACGTGTGAGCTTTATCAGCGTGGCTGTCTTCATGGCTTCCTCGCCGAATATCTCGCCGGCGCCGACTACCGACGAGGTATCGTGGATGGCAATGGCGGCCCATGTGCCGAATTGCTGCTGTGTCATGTCGAAGAGGTGGCCGAGCGGTGGGAAGATGAAAAGCGCTATCGAATTGAGCACGAATATCACGCCGAGCGACACCGCCATCTCGTTTTCATCGGCCTTGACAACAGGACCTACAGCCGCAATGGCGCTGCCGCCGCAGATTGCCGTGCCCGACGAGATGAGGTAGCTCGTCTTGCGGTTGATATGCAGCCAATAGCCTATCAGCACGCCCAGACACATCACGCCGATAACCGAAACGACAGTGAAGAGCATGCCTTCCGAGCCCGATTTGAGCGACTCCTGAAGATTCATGTTGAAGCCAAGACAGACTACGGCTACCTGAAGCAGATATTTCGAAGTCTTCTTATTGAACTTGGGGCAGGGGTTGGGGAAGATAAAAGCGAAGATAAGACCGCATAGCAGGGCCACCGGCGCACTGATCTGCGGAAGCCCGAAGCTATTGAACGGTATAAGTATCAACGCGATAAGGATGATGTAAACCGCTTTTGCTGTTAGTTTCATATCAATTGAATGTCTTTGTTGGTCCATATTCGGTAAGCTGCCATGGCCTGTCGCCGCAGCATTTCCTCTCCGTTTTTCACTTGTGCGCCCTGTTCCGCGCAGCGGCGCATAAATTCGGTCACGGCAGGGTTGTAGACGAGGTCGAAGCACCTGTGTGCCGCCGTGATATATTCGTAGGGTATCGGGGCACAGCCGGAGGTGTCGGGGTAGGTACCCAAAGGAGTGGTGTTGACGATCAGAAGGTGCTCTGCCATAAGCTCCTTTGTAAGCTCGCTGTAGCCCAGGGTGTCGGCGCCGCGTTTTCCGCGTGATACGAATCTGTGCTCCACGCCGAGGCTGTCGAGTGCGACAGCGACAGCTTTTGATGCGCCGCCTGTCCCAAGGATCAGGGCTTTGCAGGGCTTTGTGGCAGTGACAAACGGCTCCACCGACTGACGGAAACCCTCTACATCGGTATTGTATCCGTCGAGACCGAGCAGACGGCCGTCGGCATCGCGGCGCACCTTTACGGCATTTACGGCCTCGGCCCGGGCGGCTACTTCATCGAGATTGTCGAGGAAGGGTATGATGGCCTGTTTGTAAGGGAGGGTAACATTGAATCCCTTGAGCTGCGGATTGAGCAGCAGCAAGCGATAGAGCGCGGCTGCATCAAGCTCCGCGAGGTCGAAGTTCTCGTAGTTTATGCCTTTGGCATTGAAGAGTTTCTTTGAATAGGAATGTCCCAGCGGATGCCCGACAAGTCCGTATTCTGTTTTCGATAGTTCCGGTAGTTTCATTTCTGCAATCCGGCGCTGTAGGTTCGCCACCGGTCGATTAATGCCTGCATATCGTCAGGTATGGGTGCGGTAAAAAACATTTCTTCGCCTGTCTCGGGGTGGATAAAGCCGAGGGTACGGGCATGGAGTGCCTGACGCGGACAGGTCTCGAAGCAGTTGTTGATAAAGGCGAGATAGGTCGACGACGACACGCCGCGCAGCACCTTGTCGCCGCCATAGCGTGCGTCGGCAAACAGCGGATGGCCGAGCGATTTCATGTGCACGCGTATCTGGTGTGTGCGCCCTGTCTCGAGCACACATTTTACCATCGACACATGGGCGAATGGCTCTATTACCTCATAGTGGGTAACAGCGCGTTTGCCTTCGGGGCCGTCGAGAGGGAAGGTGGTCATCTGCAGGCGGTCCTTGGGCGAGCGGCCTATGTTTGTCGCTACTGTGCCGGTCGGCGGATCGGGTGTGCCCCACACAAGTGCCACATACTCGCGTTTGGTGGTCTTGTTGAAGAACTGCCGCCCGAGGTTGGTCTTGGCGTCGGGAGTCTTGGCTATGACGAGCAGGCCGGAGGTATCCTTGTCGATACGGTGCACGAGCCCCAGACGAGGGTCATTGACGTCATAGTCGGGTGTGTCGCGGAAATGCCATGCGAGAGCGTTGACGAGTGTGCCGTCGTAGTTGCCGTGGCCGGGGTGTACGACGAGTCCGGCCGGTTTGTTGACCACGAGCACGTAGCGGTCCTCGTACACTATGTCGAGTGGAATGTCCTGGGCGACGATCTCGAACTCGTAGCGCGGACGGTCCATGACCACCTGCACTACATCGAGGGGCTTCACGCGGTAATTGCTCTTAACGGCCTTGCCGTTGACCAGTATGCATCCGGCTTCGGCGGCCTGCTGCACGCGGTTGCGCGACGATTTCTGCAGACGTGTCACAAGGAATTTGTCGACACGCAGCAGTTCCTGGCCTTTGTCGGCCACGAAGCGGAAATGTTCGTAGAGCTCGGTGCCGTTGACTTCGACTACCGGGCTGTCGTCGACTTCATTGTCGAGTTCGATCCGGTCGGCCTCTGACATTATTCCTGATCAAATACGGGTTCGATAAATTCGCTGTCGACCGACAGCGAGTCCTCCTCGAGCGTCACGGCGTGGCCCACCGACAGTGTGACGGTAGATGTGATGGGTATTACCGAGCCTACAGTCAGCGGTGTGTCGCCGTAGCTGGCGCCAACGACGAGATCGACATATTCCGACGGCACTTCCTTGATGCGTATGTCGGTAATGCCTATGCCGCGGAGGTACGACATGGCCTGGCGCGACGACACATTGCCTGTGAGCGGCATGGAGATGGTAACCTGCTTGGGCGAGAAGGCCGTGACGGTAACATATACCTGGCGCCCGTCCTTGACGATGGCGCCGGCACGGGGCCACGACTCCACGACTGTGCCGGGCGCAAGATTGCGGTCGTAGATAGAGTCGGAGATCTCGATGCTGAGCTTGTTGGCCGTGAGTATGCTGCCGGCCTCGCTGTATGATTTGCCTTTAAGCTGCGGCACTACGGCATTGGCGCCGTGGAGTGTCCAGAAATCGAGGAATATGAGTACAAGCCACAGCAGGACAAGGCCTGTCGCCGTTACCATGATGAGATGCGACAGGAAGGGGTGCTTGCTGTAGAAATCGCGTATCGAGAATTTTGTTTTTGCCATGTATGTCGAACCTTGTGAATTGCAAAATTAGCAAAAATGCCCGAACCTACATAATACAAATGCCGGAAAGTTCGGTAAGTTCTATACCAGGCGGTAGAAACCGGCCGGAAGCGGACAGGTAAAGTTCATGTCCTTGCGTGTCACGGGGTGTACGAAGCGCAGTGTACGCGCGTGCAGACACAGGCGGTGGATGGGCGAGGACTTGGCGCCGTAGCGGCGGTCGCCTACGATGGGATGGCCCGATTCGGTCATGTGCACGCGAATCTGGTTCTTGCGGCCGGTGGCAAGGCTGAGCTCTACCATCGAGTAGGGCGCACGGGTCTTCACTGTCTTGTAGTATGTCACGGCCAGCTGTCCTTCTTCGGGATTCTTGGTCGAGTACACCTCATGGGCGCTGTTCTCGGCGAGGTAGCTGCGTATTTCGCCCTCTTCCTGCTCGAGCGAGCCCTCGATTATGGCGATATACTTGCGCTCGAGCACCATGTTGTTCCAGTTGTGCTGCATGGTGTCTTTCACTTCGGCGCTCTTGGCAAACATCATCAGCCCCGAGGTGTCGCGGTCGAGACGGTGGATGATAAACAGTTTGTTGCGCGGATCCTTGCGTTTGAGGTAGTCGCGCAGTATCGAATAGGCTGTGCCGTCCTTGATGCGGTCGGTACCCATCGAGAGCAGGCCGTAGCCCTTGTTTACCACTATTATGTCGTCGTCCTCGTAGACAATCTTAAGGCGCGGATTCGAGAAGGTCTGGAACTCGCGCGTGGTGTTTACCTTTACCTCGTCGCCGGGAGTGAGGGGATGGTCGAACTGTGTTACCACATTCTCGCCCACCATTATCTGACGGTGCTTGAGATAGTCTTTTACCGTAGTGCGTTTACGCTCGGGCATGACGGAAAAAAGATATTCGAGCAGAGTGGAGGGCGCGTTTTCGTATACGGTGTAGCTTTCTATATTGTCGGGCCTGAACACGCCGGGCTGTGTGCCGGGCTTGGCTGCGAGTGGTTTCTTTGCCATTACTTCTTCTTTTTAGCTGTGGCGCGTTTAGGTTTGGCCGGAGCCGCATCAGCTTCGGCGATAATCTTCTTTACCTCCTCGTAGCTCAGTGTCTCGGGCTTCTTGATGCCGCGTGGCAGTTTGTAGTTCTTCTTGTTGTAGGCTATATACGGGCCGAAGCGACCGTTGAGCAGCACTACGCCGGGGTCTTCGTCGTAGGTGCGCAGTGTCTTCTTCTCGTCGGCTTCGCGCTTGGCTACGATCAGCTCTATGGCCTGCTCGAGTGTCAGTTCGGCAGGTGTGAAGTCGGCCGGTATCGACACAAACTTGTTGTCGTGGCGGACATAAGGACCGAAACGGCCTATGGCCACCGTTACCTCGCTGTCCTCGAAGGTGCCGAGTGTACGGGGGAACTCGAAGAGCTTGAGCGCTTCCTCGAGAGTGATGTTGTTGATCGACTGGCCCTTGAGGAGCGACGCGAACTGAGGCTTCTCCTCGCTGTCGGGGCTGCCTACCTGTACCACCGGGCCGAAGCGGCCTATCTTCACGCTCACGGGCTTGCCTGTGGCCGGATCCTTGCCAAGCATGCGTTCGCCGAACTTGAGGCCGCCCTGCTTTATGGTCATGGCCTCGTCGACAGCAGGGTGGAAGATGGTATAGAATCCGGCTATCTCCTTGTTCCACGCCAGTTTGCCCTGGGCTATCTCATCGAATTTCTCTTCGATGTTGGCGGTAAAGTTATAGTCGAGTACGTTGGGGAAGTATTCGGTAAGGAAGTTGTTGACTATCATGCCCGTATCGGTAGGCACGAGGCGGCCCTTGTTCGCTCCGGCCATTATGGTTCTTGTCTCGGAGCTTATCTTGCCGTTTTTGAGCGACAGGGTGTTGTATTCCCTGGGCTGGCCTTCGTTTTCGCCGCGCTCCACATAGCCGCGCTGCTGTATGGTCGATATTGTCGGCGCATAAGTGGAGGGGCGGCCGATGCCGAGCTCCTCCATCTTCTTTACAAGCGACGCCTCGGTATATCTCGGGGGCTGCTGTGTGAAGCGTTCGGTGGCCTCGATATCGGTGTAGCGCATGGGCATGCCTGTGCGGAGCCCTGCGTTGGGGTTCGATTGTGTTGCAGCCTCGTCGTCGTCGCTGCTCTCGGAGTACTCTCTGAGGAAGCCGTCGAATACTACAGTCTCGTCGGTGGCCGTGAAGGTGTGGTCTATGCCTGTGGCTGTGATTTCGACCGTCGTCTTCTTGATTTCGGCGTCGGCCATCTGCGACGCTATGGCGCGGCGGCGTATGAGGGTGTAGAGTTTCTGTTCCTGGGGTGTGGCGTCGGGCAGGGTCTCTGTCTCGGCGTAGGTGGGGCGGATAGCCTCGTGGGCCTCCTGAGCGCCCTTCGATGAGGTGTGGTAGGCGCGTACATGCAGATATTTCTCGCCAAGCCTTTCCTTGATGAGCTTGCTCATGGCCGAGATCGCTTCGGCCGACAGGTTTACCGAGTCGGTTCGCATGTATGTGATATGTCCGTTCTCGTATAGCCTCTGGGCCACCGACATGGTCATCGACACGGGGAAACCGAGCTTGCGCGAAGCCTCTTGCTGGAGGGTCGAGGTGGTAAACGGAGGTGCCGGAGCCTTGCGTAGCGGATGCACGTCGATGTCGCCGACCTTGAATGCGACATCCTTGCATGCCTCGAGGAAGGCTCTTGCCTCGGCCTCGTTGTCGAGGCGTTGCGACAGATCGGCGCGGACGGCATGGCTTTCGTCGCCCTCGGGGATGAATACGGCCGACACGCGGTAGTAAGGCTCGCTGCGGAAGGCACGTATCTCGTTCTCGCGCTCTACGATCAGACGAACGGCTACCGACTGCACGCGTCCGGCCGACAGTGTGGGCTTGAGGCGTTTCCAGAGCACGGGCGACAGCTCGAAGCCTACGATGCGGTCGAGCACGCGGCGTGCCTGCTGGGCGTCGACACGTGCAAGGTCGATGCTGCGAGGATTCTCTATGGCGTGGAGTATGGCGTTCTTAGTGATTTCGTGGAATACGATACGGCGTGTCTTTTCGGGCTTGAGGCCGAGCACTTCATAGAGGTGCCAGGCGATAGCCTCTCCTTCGCGGTCTTCATCGGAAGCCAGCCATACAGTGTCGGCTTTGGTGGCGGCACGTTTGAGATCGGCAACAAGCTGTTCCTTGTCCTCAGGTATCTCGTAGATGGGACTGAAGTCCTTGTCTACGTCGATGCTGAATGTTTTCTTCTTAAGGTCGCGTATATGTCCGTAGCTCGACATCACGCGATAGTCGGGACCGAGGAATTTTTCGATTGTCTTTGCTTTTGCCGGAGATTCGACTATAACAAGGTTTTTAGGCGTGCTCATATGCTTGGTTTCCGTTTCAGTCGGCAAAATTAGTGAAAATCATTATATAATGTGTATTGCCGGCTGAAAAAAGTAACAAATGGTGTAGTAATAATGTTGTGTTCAGTCTTTGATATCTTCGTCGATAGGGGCCTGTGGGGCGCATTCGGCCATCATTTCGTCGTACTCGGCCCAGTCGGAATCGTTCTCGGCATAGATGCGCAGAGGCAGCGTGGGCAGCTCGCTGAGCGCACGGTTGAGGAAGCTGCCGAACACATCGGTCGAGAAGGTGTAGAACACCCAGTTGCGCTCGCCGGCACCTGTGTAGATGCCTGTGAGTATGGCGGTGTTCTTGCCTTTGAGCTCTTTGTGGAAGGCCTCGGTGGCCTGGTCGAGCAGGGCGGCGGTGGCTTCGTCGGGGAAGCCGAGGGGGCCGTCGGGGGTGTAGGGCATCGTCACTTCCACGCGTATGCTGTTGCGTGGCCGCGAACGGAATTTTTCTACGTCGAGACGTCCCGTCACTATCACGGTGTGCCCGTTGCCGTCGTCGGCCGGGGTGGTAAACCAGTCGTTCATTTCTGATGATATATAAAAAGAGAAAGCATGGTCGGAGTATAAGCCGGGTTATGTGGAGCGCGCACTTTTCCCCGAGAGGAAGCCACGGCACTCCGTCCGTCATTTATCTGGCATCGCTGCCGTAAGCAGTCTACCCCCCGGCAATGGACGAGCAGCCCTTGAATGCCGGTATACTTGACCTTGCAACCCATAATGTGTGCGGCGCGCCATGTCGCCGTGGCGCCCGGTGAGCTCTTACCTCGCCTTTTCACCCTTGCCTCCGGGGGCCGGAGGCGGTCGTTTTCTGTCACACTTATCTACCGTTGCCGATAGCTTGCCGTTAGCAAGTATGGTGCTCTGTGTTGCCCGGACTTTCCTCTCGCCACTTATGGATATGACGAGCGACGGACCCTCCGGCCATGATTTCCTTTATACGGTTCCGGGATAGCAGCGGAGTATGCCGCGTTCCGATTTGCGTACGAAATTAACTATCATGTCGCGCTCGGCGCACTGGGGTACCTCGCGCTCTATCAGCTCGAGTGCGTCGCTGATATTCTTGCCGCTGTTGTAGAGCAGGCGGTATGTCTCCTGTATGAGCTCGATGGTCTCGGAGCTGTAGCCGCGGCGGCGCAGACCCACGGTGTTGATGCCGGTGTAGCTGATAGGCTCGCGCGCGGCCTTGATAAACGGAGGTATGTCCTTGTTGACCAGTGCGCCGCCCTGCATCATGATATGGCTGCCGATATGGCAGAACTGATGTATGAGGCTGCCGCCGCCGATGATGGCGAAGTCATCTACTTCCACCTCGCCGGCAAGCTGGCTGGCGTTGCTGATGATCACGTTGTTGCCTACGATACAGTCGTGGGCGACGTGGCTGTAGGCCATGATGAGACAGTTCTTGCCTACGACGGTACGCCCCTTTGCGGCGGTGCCGCGGTTGACGGTCACACACTCGCGCAGCACGGTGTTGTCGCCGATTTCGGCTGTTGTTTCCTCTCCGCGGAATTTGAGGTCCTGGGGGATGGCTCCCACCACCGCGCCCGGGAATATCGTCACGCCGCAGCCTATGCGCGCACCCTCGAGGATGGTCACGTTGCTGCCTATGCGTGTCCTGGCGCCGATCTCTACGTTGCGGTCGATGGTAGTGAACGGTCCGATCACTACATCGTCGGCGATCCTGGCGTCAGGA
The DNA here is from genome assembly GCA_017620635.1 of Muribaculaceae bacterium. Taxonomy (GTDB): domain Bacteria; phylum Bacteroidota; class Bacteroidia; order Bacteroidales; family Muribaculaceae; genus CAG-873. The sequence continues at coordinate 32,071 of JAGAUV010000019.1, forward strand.
TTTATGCTTGCTAATGGTTGATGCATTTATGTTCTTACTTGTTTTTGACAATCTGAGCCATGAACTCACACTCGCACACTACTTTCTCGCCCACGAAGGCGCGGCCTTTCATCACTGCCATGCCGCGGCGCATAGGGGTAATAAACGACACATGGAAGATCAGAGTGTCGCCGGGTACTACTTTCTGGCGGAATTTCACGTTGTCGATCTTCATGAAGTATGTCGAGTAGCGCTCGGGGTCCTCCACGGTGCTGAGCACGAGCAGGCCGCCGGTCTGTGCCATGGCTTCTACCAGAAGTACGCCGGGCATAACGGGCTCCTGGGGGAAGTGGCCCTGGAAGAATGGCTCGTTCGAGGTCACGTTCTTGACGCCGACGATGAAGTTGTCGGTCTTGTCTATTATCTTGTCGACGAGCAGGAAGGGATAGCGGTGGGGCAGGTGGTGGCGGATGGCGTTGTTGTCCATCAGCGGCTCCAGGTTGGGGTTGTAGTTGGGGGCCTGTATGTCCTGACGCTTGATTTCCGAGCGCAGTGCCTTCGATAGCTGGGTGTTGATGGTGTGGCCCGGCTTGGTGGCTATCACGCGGCCCTTGAGCGGACGGCCTATCAGCGCGATGTCGCCGATAAGGTCCATGAGCTTGTGGCGTGCCGGCTCGTTGGGAGCATGCAGGGGTATGGTGTTGAGGAAGCCGAACTCGTTGGCGTTGTGATGGGGTGCGCCCATGATGTCGGCCAGGTGGTCGAGCTCTTCCTGTGTCTTGGGGTTCTCGTATATCACGATGGCGTTGTCGAGGTCGCCGCCTTTGATGAGGCCGGCCTTGAGGAGCGGCTCTATCTCGCGCACGAACACGAATGTGCGTGCCCACGACACGTCCTCGCCGAAGTCGGCGATGTGGTCGAGGGTGGCGTACTGGTTGGCAAGCACCTCGCTGTCGAAGTTTACCTTTACGTCGAGGCTGAACTCGTCGTCGGGGAGGAGCATGAGCTTCGACCCTGTGGCGGCGTCGATGACCTCTATCTTATGCTTTACGTAGAAGAAATCCTTGTCGGCCACCTGCTCCTTGATGCCTACGGCCTGTATGGCTTCGAAGAAAGGTTTTGCCGATCCGTCGAGGATAGGTATCTCGGGGCCGTCTACTTTGATCAGACAGTTGTCTATGCCGCAGGCATAGAGGGCGGCCATGGCGTGCTCTATGGTGCTTACTGTGGCTTCGCCTTTGCCGATTACGGTGCCGCGGTGGGTGGCTACTACATTTTCGGCGACGGCATCGATCACGGGCTGGTCCTCGAGGTCGATGCGTTGTATCTTGTATCCGTGGTTGTCGGGGGCGGGGCAGAAGGTCGCTGTCAGGTGGGCGCCGGTATGGAGGCCTTTGCCTGAGAGAGTGAACTCGCCCTGAAGTGTGATTTGCTTCATTATAGTGTGGTTTTATTTTTCCTGATTAAGTCTTTCGAGTTTCGCAACCCGGTGCAGCAGTTCGGGGAGCTGGCGCATGGCGGCGGCTATGCGTGCAAATTCGCGGCCCGGCACGGCAGGAGAGCCCATTATGCGGCTGTCGGCGGCTACGTTGTTGGGTATGCCCGACTGGGCGCCTATGCTCGTGCGGTCGCCCACGCTGATATGCCCGGCCACTCCCACCTGGCCGCCAAGCATACAGTTGGCGCCTATCTTGGTGGAGCCGGCTATGCCTGTCTGCGATGCCATCACGGTGTCGTGGCCCACCTCTACGTTGTGGGCTATCTGTATGAGGTTGTCGAGCTTGACGCCGCGCTCTATGTGTGTGCATCCCATGGTGGAGCGGTCGATGGTGGTGTTGGCGCCGATCTCCACGTCGTCGTCGATCATCACTATGCCTATCTGCTCTATCTTGTGGTATATGCCCTGCTTGTCGGGGGCGAAGCCGAAGCCGTCGGAGCCTATCACCGCGCCGGCATGTATCACGCACCGGCGGCCTATGCGGCAGTTGTAGTAGATCTTGGCGCCGGCATAGACGGTGGTGTCGTCGCCTATCGTCACGCCGGGGCCTATGTAGGCCTGGGGATAGATCTTGACGTTCTTGCCTATGACCGCTCCATCGCCGATGTAGGCGAAGGCGCCGACATAGCAGTCGTCGGATATCTCTACGCCATCGGCTATGTGGCAGGGGCTCTCTATGCCTCTGGGCTGCGGCTGTATGTATTTTGCCGCCAGGTTGAGAAGGCCCGAAAGGGCTACATACGGATCGTCGACCCTGATAAGGGTGGCCTTCACAGGCGCTTCGGCTACGAAATCTCGGCGTACGAGCACTACTGATGCGCCGGTGGTATAAATATAGTGGGTATATTTAGGGTTTGCGAGAAAGGTAATAGTGCCGGGGCGTGCTTCTTCGATTTTTGCGAAGTCGCTTACCTCCACTTTGCCATTGCCTTCGAGCTCGCCGCCTAAATGATTGGCTATTATTTCGGCTGTTAGCTGCATGTTGTGGTTAATGTTGGGGTTTCGCCCCACGTTTCAATCCGCAAATTTCAGAAAAATTTTTGACATATACAAAAAAAACGGCTATTACGCTATAACATAAGCCGTAATGTCGAATCGCTGCAGATGCCACATTTTCCCAACCGACTGCTGTCGGTTCCTAAAATCGTTGCTTTCGCATCAGGATTATTTCGTCGAAGAGAATGCAGCCTTTCGTTGATTGTCCTTACTTGTTCCGAGGAGGGAATATGATATTCTTGGAGCTCTCCAACATTGTGAACAGAACCTTACGCTGTGATTCCGAGAGTTTTGGCGTAGGCAATTTACCATTACGCTCCGCATCTTCGGTAAAGATTCGAGCATCTTCGCCCCGGAGTTCGGGAGATGTTTTAATTGCCATTGCCATAGCTCTACATTCTTGTTTAATCCCGGAGCGTTCAGTCCCAGGTGTATTTTTTCTGTTTGCCGATTTGCGAACGTATGTGGCGTGAGCAGCGCCTTATGGGCCGTGTGATCGACAGCCACGGCAGGCTCAGATAGAGACTTCTTGATTTGAGCGCGCGCATGGCAGGGCGCCACACGGCGATGTCCAGCACTATCATCGCGGCAAGTATCACGATGCCTATCACGGCAGTCTGGATATTGGGCCACGACAGCACCGAGGCGGCAGCGGCACATCCTATCGCGGCGATCTGCAGCCAGCCCGTCAGGGCGAAGAGGATGCGCGGACGGCGGCTGATATGGCTCTCGGTAAACATGCGGCGCAGCACTCGCTCGCGGAAGATGCGTGGCGAATTGCCGTGGCGCAGCCGCACCATCGACTCGTCCGAGAGCTCTACCACCGTATTGCCGGGGCGCACGATTTCGCTGATGAAGATGTCGTCGTCGCCGTAGTGCAGGTTGAGCGAGCGCGCGAAGCCCTTGTTGCGCAGGAAAGCGTTCTTGCGGTATGCTATGTTGTACTCCGTGCCGCGGAAGGGATGGCGCGCTATGGCCGTGCCGAGCCAGCGCACACTGTCGGCCACATGGTCGAAGGCGCGTCGGCGGCTGCCGAGGCCCGAGTCTTCCTCGGGGTCGATATATGAGTAGCCGAGCACTATCTCTGTCTTGCCGTCGCGCTCGAAGGGGCGCATCATGCGCTTGAGCCAGAGCGGCGACTCTATGTCGGCGGCGGTGGTGGTAAGCACCACTATGTCGTAGCGCGCGGCCTTGATGCCGAGCGTGAGGGCAAGCTTCTTGCGCGAGAGGTTCACGACGCCCTCGGGTGTGAATGTGAGATATAGATTGTGATGCGTGCCGCGGAGCATCGACACCGTGTCGCGCACCTCTACCGACTCGCCCTCGTTGACCACTATCACTTCGAACGCCGCCGGATAGTCCTGTCCGAGCACTGTGCGGAGCAGAGTCTCGAGATTGTCGCTGTCGCCCTGCGAGTATATTACCACCGATGCCGGCAGGTAGTCGGCGTCGGGTTTGTCGGGGCGCTCGCGGTCGGCGCGTCGGCGGTAGCTTACCACACTGCGCACACGTGCCATATATATGGCGGCGAGAAGTGCCACACACACGAAGGCTGCGCACAGCAGCCACAGCGAAATGTCGGGAATGACAGGAGAGAAGTACATTTAACCGAATTTAGATATTTTGCGTAGCTGGGGCTCGTTGATGATCTTGATGCGGCGTCCGTCGACGAGCAGCAGCTTCTCGGTCACGAAGGTCGAGAGTGTGCGGATGGCGTTGGAGGTCGTCATGTTCGACAGGTTGGCAAGGTCCTCGCGTGCCATATAGATCTTCAGTGTGCAGTTGTCGTCCTCGTAGCCGTAGTTGTCGAGCAGTACGATGAGGGCTTCCGCAAGGCGGCCGCGTATGTGCTTCTGTGTCAGGTTCACTATACGGGTGTCGGAACCGCCGAGGTTGTGCGACAGCTCATGGATAAAAAACCATGCCAGCTGTATGTTCTTGTCGATAAGCGACTTTACCAGCGTGAGAGGTATGGCTCCCAGGGTCGACTGCTCGAATGCGAGTGCGCTCGACACATACGGCTCCTTGGCGAAAAAGGCGCGGTAGCCGAAGTACTGTACCGGCCGGATGAGACGGATGATCTGTACACGGCCGCCCACTCCTTCTTTTGTCTTCTTTACCTTGCCTTTGAGTAGCACCCAGAGGTACTCGGGCTGCTCTCCCTCGGCATAGATCAGCTGGTTCTTCTTGAAATTGTGTATCTGCAGATTTTCGGCCACGGCACGGCGCTCGTCCGGCGTCAGTATCTGCCAGATTTCTGCCATGTCTTCGTTTATTACTTTTTCGAGTGTCGCTTTTATCATATCGGGCCTGAGATATGTTGTAAAATTGTGTTATACAACAGCAAAATTACTAAAACTTTCTCACACAGCCAAATTTTTTAACAAAATCGAGTCCTCGCTGCCGAAATTTTATAGCCTTGTCGCCGCACATAAAAAAGAAACCACAGACCGGTGTGGCCTGTGGCTCTTTATCTTTATTGATAGTAATTTATCGAACTACTACTTTGCTTACCTTGGTGCCCTGACGTTTGATCATCAGCTGGCCGGCAGCAGGATTGCTTACGCGCTGACCCTGGAGGTTGAAGTACTCTACAGGCGCGTTGTTGTCAACTGCTTCGATCGAGCCGAGACCGGAACCATCATCCTTGAGTTTTACGGTAAGAGTTACTTCTGTCTCGTTAACAGGAAATGCTTTTTTTGTGATGGCAGTATAAAGCAATAAGCCATCTACGGGGAAGGTAAAAGTCAGGCAATTATTCTCTTTTGTAAATTTCGATTTATATTCTTCCGGGCATACTTTGTAGCCTAAGTTTGTAGTTCCGGCATAGTATACTCCATCTGTTTGATTACCAACACCTAAAGAAGTTAAGCTGATGGTTATCTCGTTTGGATCAGTTGTGTCAATCTTCCATTCTGGAGATTCTCCGTCAATACCGGCTGCTTCATAGATGGGTCTGATTGGGTTTTTGACACGATATATGTTTTCATTGTCGGTAGACTGATATACCTCTACCTCATAGTCGCTATATGACTGCTCTTTGAGAAGTACCGTATAATATACATCGCCAGAGAATGTTCCTTTTCCAAGGCTTGTCCATGGCTCGACATATTCACCGCCGGGGAGAAGTAAATAACCTGAGGCATCACCTGCAGCCCACGCTGTCGGATCAGTTCCATATTTGCTGTCCTCTGGTGCATTGGGCCAGTTAAGAACAAGTGCTTCTGCCGGGAAATAGATGCAGCCATCTACTAATGTGGGGACAATTTCAGGAACTTTACTGATGATTAAATCTTTGTCGTATTCCTGATTGAGAATCCAACTTTGGCTTGCGATATATGTTTCGCCATCTTCTTCATCTATAACCCCTGTGAATTGTTTGGCGACGGTAACAAATTCAGGATCTGAAGCATCGACAATAAGTTCTCCGTTTTCTACCATGTCAGGCCATACGCCTACAGCTTTGTATAAGCCGGGTTTTTCTTTGGCTTCGAAAATTTCTACATCCACCGGGTCTGTAGAGTTTCCATACATCTCTGCGAGTATAGAAGCTGCATATTTGCCGGCGCCCTTGCTTTCCCATGTATATTCTTCCGCCATGGGATTCGCTGCGCCCATGCGACGGGGTGCGCTGACTTCGCCGAGGTTTAAATCGACTGTTTTCAGACGACTGGCGTTTATTTTTGTGGCCGGTTTAACCACGTTGTTAGAAACTGCGGTCAGTGTCGCGTCAGAGATTTGCGGCGCAGCTGCGCTTGCGGCGAAGAGGGTGCAGGCAGCCAGAAGTGTTGTGTAAAGTTTCTTCATAGATTACTTTTTAGGAATTAGACGATAGTGAAATGTGACAATTTGTCCGTTTCTTTTAGATATGGGCGCAAAGTTACAACAAATATTCTTTTGCGCAAACAAATTTCTAATAAAAATTAAATTTTATAGCAAATAGCTCTATTTTTCTTCCTTTTCGGCTTCGCGGCGTTCGTAGAAGTCGATATAGGCCAGGTTGACAAGGCGTGTGCCGCCCGGGGTGGGGTAGTCGCCCGAGAAGTACCAGTCGCCGGGGCAGCCGGGGATGGCGTCGTGGAGGCCTTCGAGGGTCTGGAAGAGTATGTCTACACGGGCGTTTATGTCGTCGGGACGCAGCATAAGTGCCATTTCGTCGGCTATCTCGGTGTCGCTGAAGCTGTCGTAGATGGCTTTCACGGCGTTGCTCATGCCCTCGGCGCTCTTGGACGTCTCTTCGAGGCAGCGCTCGTACACGCGGTCGAGCAGCCTGCTGTCGCCCTTGCGCTCTATCAGGCTCACGGCGGCGCGGAATGCCGCCAGCTCGTCGAGGTGGGGCATGTCGATGCCGTAATAGTCGGGGTAGCGCACCTGTGGCGACGACGACACCACGATGATGCGCTGCGGACCAAGGCGGTCGAGTATGCGTAGTATCGACTGTCGCAGCGTGGTGCCGCGCACTATGCTGTCGTCGATTACCACGAGGCTGTCGACGCCGGGGCGTATGCTGCCGTATGTCACGTCGTAGACGTGTGCGGCGAGGTCGTTGCGCGAGCTTCCCTCGGCTATGAAGGTGCGCAGCTTGATGTCTTTGATCGCTATCTTCTCTACCCTTACCTTGCGCCGCAATATGTCGGTCAGGGCCGTGTCGCTGAGCTCGCCGCGCGACGCAAGCTGCGATATCTCCTCCTTGCGGCGGCGGTCGAAGTGACGGTTCAGCCCTTCTACCATGCCTATGAAGGCCACCTCGGCGGTGTTGGGGATAAAGGAGAATACCGTGGTGTCGAAGCGGTTCTCTGTCATCTCTACCAGCGCCGGCACTATGTTGGCGCCGAGAGCCTTGCGCTCGCGGTAGATGTCGGCGTCGCTGCCGCGCGAGAAGTACACGCGCTCGAACGAGCATCGCCTGTTGGGCCCTTCGGGCAGTATCCGTTTTACCTCGGGTGTGCCGTGGCGGTCGATCAGCAGGGCGCATCCCGGGCCGAGTTCCTCCACGCGCTCTATGGGCACGTTGAACACTGTCTGTATCACAGGCCGTTCCGACGCCACCACTATCACTTCATCGTCGATATAATAGAATGCCGGGCGTATGCCTGCCGGGTCGCGCATCACAAATGAGGACCCTGAGCCCGTGGAGCCGCAGATGGTGTATCCGCCGTCCCATATCCTCGACGGCTCGGCTATCACGCGGCTCATGTCGAGCTCGTCCTCTATGCGCCGCGACAGCTCGGGGCCGCTCAGCTCGTCGCGGTAGCGGCGGTAGATGCGGTGGTTCTCCTTGTCGAGCGCTATGCCCGTCTGCTCCAGTATGAGCACGGTGTCGCTGTAGAGCCGGGGGTGCTGGCCCGTCGACACTATGTCGTCGAAGATTTCTTCCACATTGGTCATGTTGAAATTGCCGCACAACAGCAGGCAGCGCGAGCGCCAGTTGTTGCGCCGCAGGAAGGGGTGGGTGTACTCCATGCCGCTGCGCCCCGTGGTGCTGTAGCGGAGATGGCCCATGTATATCTCTCCCGCATACGGGGTACGGCGTTCTACCTCGTCGGCATCCAGGCTGTTGAGCCCCTGGGGTATCACGGCTCCCACACGGGCGAAGATCTCGTCGATGGCTCCCGTGCCGAGGGCGCGCTCGCGGTACACATACTCCTCGCCCGGCAAGGCATTGAGCTTGACCACTCCTATGCCGGCCGCTTCCTGGCCGCGGTTGTGCTGTTTTTCCATGAGCAGGTACAGGCGGTCGAGACCGTAGCTGTAGCTGCCGTATTTTTCTTTATAGTAGGCCAGAGGCTTGCGCAGGCGTATCATCGCCACGCCGCATTCATGTTTGAGTGGATCCACTGTGATGGGCGGACATGAGGTCCGGGTTAAAAATTGCCGCATGGCCGGGAGGGGCCATGCGGCAGAGGTCAAAATCTATTTATCGGATAAAAAGCAACTCTCTGTATTTGGGCAGAGGCCACATCTCGTTGTCGACAAGTAGTTCGAGCTTGTCGATGTGGTAGCGTATGGTCTCCATGGCCGGCACCACATTGTCGTGGTATGCGATGGCCTTGGCGCGTTCGTCGCTGAGGGCGTTCGCGCGTTTGCGTGCCTCCACCATCTCGTGCACCGTCGTGCGGATCACGTCGATGTGGCCTGATATCTTCTCTATAGCCTCGAGGTCGCCGGCGCCGATCTTGGTGCCGCGTTCGCCAAGGAGCTCGCGGAGCTTGACAAGGTTCTCCACCAGGGTCGATTGGTAGCGTGTGGCCACAGGCACTATGTGGTTGAGGGCGAGGTCACCGAGCACTCGGGCCTCTATCTGTATCTTCTTGGTGTAGATTTCCCATTTCACTTCGTTGCGCGCCTCGAGCTCTACCTTGGAGAGTACGCCTGTCTTCGAGAACATCTCTACCGACGAGGGGGCGAGGTAGGCGTCGAACATCAGCGGTGCAGAGGTCTCGCAGTCGAGGCCGCGGCGCTTGGCTTCCTGCTGCCATTCCTCGCTGTAGCCGTTGCCGTCGAAGTGTATGCTCTCGCTCTGCTTGATGAGCACGCGCACCTCGGCCATAATGGCGTCGGTCAGCTTCTCGCCGGTGGCCAGACGGGCCTCTACCTTGGCGTGGAAGTCGGTAAGCTGCTCGGCCACGGCGGCGTTGAGCACTATCATTGCCGAGGCACAGTTGGCGCTCGATCCTACGGCGCGGAACTCAAAGCGGTTGCCCGTAAAGGCGAAGGGCGATGTGCGGTTGCGGTCGGTGTTGTCGAGTGTAAGCTCGGGTATCTGTGCCAGGCCGAGAGAGTACTCGGCCTTCTTTTTCAGGTCGGAGAGGTCGGTGTTGTCGCTGTCGGCGATCTTCTTGAGTATGTCGGCGAGCTGGCTGCCCGTAAAGATCGATATGATGGCAGGAGGTGCCTCGTTGGCGCCCAGACGGTGGGCGTTGGTGGCCGACATGATCGACGCCTTGATCAGCGCATTGTGGCGGTGTACGGCGGCCATAACGTTGGCGATGAAGGTAATGAACTGCAGATTGTCCATCGGCGTGCGGCCGGGGGCGAAGAGCATGGTGCCGCGGTCGGTGCCGAGGCTCCAGTTGTTGTGCTTGCCCGAGCCGTTGATGCCTTTGAAGGGCTTTTCGTGCAGCAGCACGCGGAAGTTGTGGCGGCGTGCCGTTTCGGCCATTACCGACATAAGCAGTAGGTTGTGGTCGTTGGCGAGGTTGGTCTCCTCGAAAATCGGAGCGCACTCGAACTGGTTGGGCGCCACCTCGTTGTGGCGTGTCTTCACGGGTATGCCGAGGCGGTGGCACTGTATCTCCAGGTCGAGCATGAATGCTTCCACGCGAGAGGGGATAGAACCGAAGTAGTGGTCTTCAAGCTGCTGGTTCTTGGCGCTCTCGTGGCCCATGAGCGTGCGGCCCGTCATTACAAGGTCGGGGCGTGCGCTGTAGAGCGATTCGTCCACGAGGAAGTACTCCTGCTCCCAGCCAAGGTACGATATCACGTGCTGTACCTCGGGGTCGAAGTAGCGCGCTATCGTCGTCGCTGCCTGGTCCACGCTGTTGAGGGCGCGAAGCAGCGGCGTCTTGTAGTCGAGCGACTCGCCGGTGTAGGAGATGAATATGGTCGGGATACACAGTGTCTGGTCAAGGATGAAGGCTGGCGACGAGATGTCCCATGCCGAGTAGCCGCGTGCCTCGAAGGTGTTGCGGATGCCGCCGTTGGGGAAGGACGACGCGTCAGGCTCCTGCTGCACAAGCAGCTTGCCCGAAAACTCCTCTACCACGCCGCCTTTGCCGTCGTGCATTATGAAGGCGTCGTGCTTCTCGGCGGTGCCGCCGGTAAGGGGCGCGAACCAGTGAGTATAGTGACGGGCGCCATTGTCTATGGCCCACCGGCGCATTCCCTCCGCCACTACGTCGGCGAGCTCGCGGCTGATGGGCTTCTTGTTGCTTATGGCATGCTGCAGCGACTCATAGGCGTCTTTCGGCAGATATTCGAACATCTTGCGGCTGTCGAATACCAGTTCGCCATAATACTTTTCGGGTCGTTCTGTCGGGGTCGGTACGGCTACGGCCTTGCGGTCGAATGCCTCCTCTACCATCTTAAATCTCAGACTTGAAGACATATATATTAAGATTGAAATGTGAAGTGGCTTTGTTGGGATTCCTTAAAAAAAGAAAAAGACCCGAAGGCACTGGGTGTCGTTCGGGCAGCGTATATAGTCGCGCGTAGGCGCGGAAGATGTCGTGTGGCAACCGATGGAGTGTCGGCAACTATTCTTGCCCGTTGTAAAAGGGGCAAAAACCGGGGCGACGGCCTCCGTAAAAGCGTAGGGAGTGAAATTCATACCTGCTGGCTCTTTTACGGCCGCAAAATTACAAATTCATTTTCGATTATGCAAAAAAATTTTGGCGCCCCTTCTGCCCTTTGGCCGCCGAAATTCGCTTTACAGGCCCTCGCGCTAAATATAAGGTGTGAAAAATTGTAAACGAGGCAAAGTTTTTCGACAAAAAAAGCTAACTTTGCGTGCGAAAATCGAAAATGGGACCAAAGGCCCGCATGACCAATCATAAGCCTAAGAATATGAAACTCTTACAGGAAAAGCTCTCGAAATATACCGCACCTCAAGAAGCAATGGCAGCGGGCGTATATCCATATTTCCGCGCGATCTCGTCCGAACAGGATCCCGAGGTTATTATCAACGGCCGTAAAGTGCTGATGTTCGGCTCCAACTGCTACACCGGTCTCGTCAACGACCCCCGTATTAAAGAAGCCGCCATCGAAGCCACTCGCAAGTACGGCACAGGCTGCGCCGGTTCGCCCTTCCTCAACGGTACGCTCGACCTCCACAAGAAGCTCGAGGCGCGTATCGCCGAATATATCGGCAAGGAAGACGTTATGATCTATTCCACCGGCTTCGGCGTGAACCTCGGCGTGGTGTCTACGCTTACCGGTCGCGAGGACTATATAATCTGGGACGAGCAGGATCACGCTTCGATCATCGAGGGTCGTCGCCTCTCATTCTCGAAGTCGCTCAAGTACAAGCACAACGACATGGCTTCGCTCGAGAAGCAGCTCCAGCAGTGCGACCCCGACAAAGTGAAGCTCATCGTGACCGACGGCGTTTTCTCTATGGAAGGCGACGTGGCCAATCTGCCCGAGATCGTTCGTCTGGCAAAACAGTACAACGCATCCGTGATGGTCGACGAAGCTCACGCGATCGGCGTATTCGGCAAAGGCGGCCGCGGTGTCTGCGACCACTTCGGTGTAACGGCCGATGTCGACCTCGTAATGGGCACATTCTCCAAGTCATTTGCTTCGCTCGGCGGTTTCATCGCTACCGACAAGGAGATTACCAACTTCCTCCGTCATCACTCGCGCTCCTACATCTTCACTGCGAGCATCACGCCGGCATCCACAGCCGCTGCCCTCAAGGCTATCGACATCATGGAGGCCGAGCCCGAACTGCAGGAGAACCTCTGGAAGCTTACCAACATGGCTCTCGAAGGTTTCCGTAGCCGCGGTTTCGAGATCGGCAACACTTCCACTCCTATCATACCTCTTTATATACGCGACAACTTCAAGACCTTCGCCATCACAAGCGAGCTCCTCGAGGAAGGCATCTTCGTCAACCCCGTTGTGTCGCCGGCCGTTGCGCCCCAGGATACTCTCATCCGATTCTCGCTCATGGCCACACATACTCCCGAACAGGTTGAGTATGCCCTCGACAAGATTTCTAAAGTATTCCGCAAACACGGAATCATTGCATAACTACTACAAACCAATCAACAACTCACTATGAAAAAGAAATTTATCTGCACCGTTTGTGGTTATATCCACGAAGGTAACGAGGCGCCCGAAAAATGCCCCATGTGCGGCGCCCCGGCAAGCAAATTCAAAGAACTCGATACAGCAGCTCTCCTCCAGTTTGTTACCGAGCATGAAATCGGCGTGGCTAAAGGCTGCGACGACGAAATGATTGCCGACCTCAACGCTCACTTCAACGGCGAATGCACTGAAGTAGGCATGTACCTCGCAATGAGCCGCCAGGCCGACCGCGAAGGATATCCCGAAGTTGCCGAGGCTTTCAAGCGCTACGCTTTCGAAGAGGCCGAGCACGCTGCAAAGTTCGCCGAACTCCTCGGCGACTGCGTATGGGACACCAAGACAAACCTCGAGAAACGTATGGCTGCCGAGGCCGGTGCCAACGCCGACAAGATGCGCATCGCCAAACGCGCCAAAGAGCTCAACCTCGACGCCATCCACGACACCGTGCACGAAATGGCTAAGGACGAAGCTCGTCACGGTCAGGGCTTCCAGGGTCTCTACAACCGCTACTTCGGCAAATAATTATTGAAAACCGATAATATGAAAGGATGAGCCTCACACCGGAGCCCATCCTTTTATTTTAATGACCTTTTATTTTAATGATATGTACATGAAAGACAGACTGCTGCTTGTCGCAGCCTTCCTCTGCGCGGTATTCTCACTTTATGCGCAGGACAAAAATGACGGCATCGACCTCGCCGACCCGTTCATACTTCTCGACGGAGACACTTATTACGCCTACGGCACCATGGGATCGCGCGGCATCGAGGTGTTTACCTCCGACGACCTCCGCACATGGAAACATGCCGGCCTCGCCCTCGACAAGAACGATTCATATGCCGACCGCTGGTTCTGGGCTCCCGAGGTCTACCATATCGGCGACAGATATATAATGTATTATTCGGCCGACGAGCATGTGTGCGCCGCCGAGAGCGACAGCCCCCTCGGACCCTTCAGGCAGAAAGTGCTGGCGCCTATGCTGGAAAGCAAGAGCATCGACAACAGCCTCTTTATCGACAGCGACGGCAAGCCGTATATGTACTTCTGTTTTCTCGACGGCGGCAACAAGGTGTGGGTTACCGAGCTCGAGGACGATCTCGTGACTGTGCGCCCCGGCACGATGACATTCTGCATCGAGAAGAGCCAGCCTTGGGAAACCGAGTCGGTCAACGAAGGCTCGTTTGTGATAAAGCATGCCGGCAGATACTACCTTACTTATTCGGGCAACGACTTCAGAAATCCGTCCTACGGCATAGGCTTTGCCACTTCCGACAGCCCCGTGGGCCCCTGGACGAAATATGAAGGCAACCCCATCTTATGCAAGCCGCAGACAAAGACATACGGACCACTCGAAGGAGTAGGGCATCATGCACTCTTCCGCGACAAGGAAGGACGCCTGCGCGTGGCTTTCCACGCCCACCGCAAGCCCGGACTCGTGCAGCCCAGGCAGATGTATATCTCCAGAGTCATTTTTACCGATGATGCCGCTCCCGTCATGAAGATCTCCTCCGACGATATCATCAAAGCCCGACTCGCGGATTAGAACCCCGACGGATCATCGGACGACTCGGGGTCGTAGATCGCGTTGAGTATACGGGCCAGGCGCAGACCGCCGCGAAGCAGTTGCTGTTCGATTACAGGCGTCCATGTCGCCACATGGTTGTAGCTCACTTTCGTCCCTTTGGGAAAATAATTGTAGACACGCTTGGCAATGTCGTAGGTCTGGAGAGCCCAGTCGTCGACATTGCCGGCGCTTTCTTTGGCCTCCACCTCGTCGCTGAGGCGGTCGATCTGATCGGCCCACTCGGTGTAGCTCCACGAGTGCCCCGAGTTCATTATGCTGCCGTCCCATATGCTGTGAAGGTTGGTCTTGCGGTCGAAGAACTTGACAGCTATCTTGTTGCCGCCGAGATCCTTGAGGTGCCCCATGTGCATCGGCTGGTGCAGATCGCCGACGATATGTATCAGTATCTTCAGGGCGAGCTCTTTCTGCTCCTTTGTCGATGCCGGGCTCGACAGTATGCTTATCTGCTCGCGGATGGCGCTCACTGCGTCGCCTTTGTCATTGGCCTTCCCCTTGTTCAGCGTGGCGGCGTCGATGTTCTTGTAGTGCCAGGTTTTGGTGTAGGCATACTTGCTCGTGTGGCTGGCGTTGTCGAGCCAGTTGGCCCAGTAGACGGGCGATTTGCCGTTGAGGATGCGCGCCACAGAGTCGGCGGCGGCTTTGCTGAGGTGTGTCTCGGCGATGTGTGCCACCACGTCGTGGCCTTTCTGGCTCCAGCCGAAAGCCTGCGCGGCGCTTAGCAGCACGATGAAGATGAGAGCGTACTTTTTCATGGTCCGGGGGTATTGAAAATACAGCAGCGGCGAAGCACCGCTTGAAGGCGCTTTGCCGCTGTCGATTAGAGTTCGGGGGAAGCTTATGCTTCTGCTACAGGTACAATGTTGATAAACTTGCGGCCGTTGCGACCCTCGGTAAACTGAACGGTGCCGTTCACGAGTGCGTAGAGGGTGTGGTCTTTGCCGATGCCTACATTAAGGCCCGGGTGGTGCACTGTGCCGCGCTGACGCTTGATGATGTTGCCGGCTTTGGCGAACTGTCCGCCAAATATCTTCACGCCGAGTCGTTTGCTTTCTGACTCACGGCCGTTCTTAGAACTACCGACGCCTTTTTTATGTGCCATAGTATTTTCTCTTGTTTAGCTTGGGTGGAATGATAAGTTAGGCCTCGATCTCTTTGATGACGATCTTGGTGAAGTACTGGCGGTGGCCGTTTTTACGACGATAGTCGTTGCGACGTTTCTTCTTGAAGACGATCACTTTGTCGCCTTTTACAAGAGGCTTCTCTACTTCGCAGACTACTTTTGCGCCTTCGATGGTGGGTGCGCCTACTTTTACTTCGCCGTCGTTGTCGGCAAGAAGAACGCGGCTAAATACTACGCTGTCGCCTTCCTTTACATCTTTACCAAGGTAGTGTACATACAGAAAACGGTCTTTCTCGGCCTTGAACTGCTGTCCCTGGATTTCTACTATTACGTACATTCTATACGATTATAAAAAGTTAAACCGCTGAGGCGAGGGAGTTTACATCTTTACTCCGCTTCTTTACCGAGCCTATTGCGGAAATTCAGCCCACAAAAGTACTAATTATCTGCGACATAGCAAAATCTTTTCGCAAAAAAATCCCGCATGGCCTGGCGGCTGCGGGATTTTTCGTGGTTATGAGGGGGGTGTTTATTTCTTGACGCAGGTAATTACGGGCACGCCGGGCTGCAGTGTAAGAGTTACGGAGTAGGTGCCTTCTTCCTCTACGTTGTAGTTCTCGCCGTCGAAGATGGCATGGTCCATATTGTCCTTCTCGCCGCCCAGGCTGAATGTCCAGGCGTTGTTGAAGCGGATCTTCCAGCTGCTGCCGGCTTCGAATTTCACTTCTGCCGTCCAGACGGTGCTCTCTTTGTTGGGAGTCATGGCTACATCCGAGCCCCAGTTCGATGCCGAGAACGAGCCTATGATGCCTACTGCTGTTATCGGTGTCATCTCGTAGGTCGTGAGCTGACCCATGTCAGAGTCATACTGCGCCGACATCCAGTACAGGCCGGGAGCCGATGCGTGGATGTTCTTGCCGGCTTCACCAAGGACGAACTCGCCTGAGTCGGCAGGGTCTTCGGTCTTGGCGCCGTAGGTGGTGGCGTTGTCCCAGTTCTTCTCGGCGCACACCTTGAAGCCGTCGGCGGTCACGGGGAAGAGGCCGTAGTAGCCTTTCGACACCTCGTTCTTCTTGTCATACTGCATCCATGCCGAATTATCCTGGCTCCAGCCGTTTGCGCCGCCGGGTGTATAGAGGTATTCTGGACGCTCGAGCTTCTCGATGGTGTACTCCATCGACTCCATGTTGACGGTCATCTTGTAGTTGCCGGCTTCGGTCAGCTTGCCTGCCTTCGGATCCTGGTCGGTCAGTTTGCCGGTAAGCGATGTGTCGCCGTCGATTTCTGTGCCGAGTACGGTAGCCCAGTCGTTCGAGTCGATTGCCGACTGGGGTGCTATCTTCCAGTAGCATCCGCCGCCGTTGGCGTCGAGGATAGCCTGCGACACCTTGAAGGTGGCCACGAATACGGGATCGTCATATACATCCTTGTCCGAGAGGTGCACGAAAGGCACGGCCGTGTCGAGCTTCCAGTCGTTGAGGTTGCCGATCAGGTAGTAGTTGCTTTCGATCACGAAACCCTGATCCATGCATGTCTCCTCTATCTTGCCGCTGGCGGCATAGTAGCTGTTCGACTCATAGCGGTAGTCGCTGCCGTCGAGTATCACGTACACAGGCACGCGGTAGTAAGCGGTCTTCGCTTTGGGGCTCTTGCCGAAGAGCCCCACATGGGCCTCGTTCCACTTGGCCGGGTCTACGGTGTAGACGCCTTCCTCGCCGGCCTCGGTGTCAAGGGTCATTGTCTTGCCCGAGAAGTCCTCCGACGCGCAGAGTTCGAGCTTGTATTCTACGGAAGCACCTTCGGGTAGGCCCTTGGTGTCGGTAAGTTTCATCACGGCTATGCCCGAAGCATCGCGGTAGTCTTCGAGATTGAGCACGCCGGTAGCCGACAGTGCCCCGTCGGTGGCCGATGTTATGTCGCCGCTGGCAAAGATAGGCTCTTGCGGATTTTCTTGGGGCTTCGGTGCCTCGGGCGCATCGTCGCATGAGGCGGCAAACAGGCCAAGGACGCCGAGCATCATTATGCTAAGTCTTTTCATTGTTTCTGTTGATAAGGAGTTTGAATTCCGGCTGATGGCCTCGACGGGCCATCAGCCTTTAGCATTTTTAATGAGCGGGATCGAAGAGGATGAAATATTCTCCGGCTTCGAGGCGCAGCTGCACGTTGCCTGTGAAGTCTACTTTCAGACGGATGTGGCCGGGGTTGTCGCCGGCGGTCATCTCTATTTCCTCGCCGGGCTGTACCATCTGCGATTCATCGTTCTCGCCGGCATTGCCGCCAAGGTTGGGTGCGCCCCAGCTGGCCGTGCTCACCTTTATCGACACATTGGCCGGGATGGTGACGTTGCGGAGTATCCAGGTGTTCTCTACCGCGCCGGTAACAAACTGCCACGGGCCGGGGAGGTTGGGATCTGCGTTAACGTCGGCGTTCCAGTCATTCACGCCGCCACGGATGAAGAGGTCGACAGGTACGTCGGCAACCCAGATGGCGAGATAGTCGGCCGATACGGCGTCGAAGTACACTACATTCGACAGATATGTCGTGTTCTTCTCGCTCTGGGGGATATAGGCGCGCAGACGCATGTACACCTTGTGGTAGGGCATCGGAAGGTCGTTCTCCGACTTGACGCCGGCGAGCTCCTCGATGATGGACGCTACATCGCTGTTGAGAGGATTGATCTCGGAGCAGTCGAAGAACTGCTGGCCTATCTCCTTGTACTTGGCGAAGTCCTCGGTCAGCGACACCTGTACATTGTAGGCTGCCGCTGCGGCGTAGCCGAAGTCGGGCTGCGAGCATGTCAGATGGAAGTTGCCGTCACGGTTGGCCTGCGTGATCATGATAGGCATGTTCTGCATCACGGGGTTGTTGAGGAACGATGCCTCTTTTACCCCTTCGTGGGTCTTGACTACAGGATTGTCATCCCAGGTCTCGCTGCACGAGCTCAAGCCCAGAGCGGCAACCGCTATAGCGAATATATATGATATCGTTTTCATTGTATAATCTTTTTAGATGGGCAATTAATAACCGGGATTCTGTTTGAAGCCGGGCTGCGCGTTCAACACAGCGTTGGGGATAGGATAGAGATTGAACTTCTCGTCGATGCGTGTGCCTTGGGGAGAGGCGTTCGAGCCCTTGTACTGCCATACGGTCTGGGTAGGGCCGGCGAACATGCCGTTGCGGACGAGGTCGGTACGGCGTGTGCCTTCGAGGTAGAACTCACGCGAGCGCTCGTCCATGATACCGGTCTTGGTAAGGTCGGCATAGCCTAAGGCCGGTGCTTTGGCGCGTGCGCGGACGAGGTTCATGTACTGCAGGGCCTTGTCGGCGCTACCGCTGCGGCCGTTGATATAGCACTCGGTGTACATCAGATAGATGTCGGCGAGGCGGATGATAGGCCAGTCGGTCGACGAGAATGTGGTCGACGGGAAGTTGGGTTCCCAGGTACCGTTGGCGTTCTTCTTGAAGTCCCAGCCGCGGTACTCTTCGGGCACTGATGTGTCGTTGAGTGTCGAGGGGTTGGGGCGGCGGTTGGTTATCTTGATGATGGCGTTGCCGCCGGTGGTGTTCCATTCGCCTGTGAAGCCTACAAATTCGTCGTTGTAGTTCTCTGCGTTGTATTTCTGAGGTTTGCCGTCTGTGCCCAGTACGGGATTGCCGTTGGCGTCGGTTATGATGCCTTCAGGTTTGAGTCCGCGCATCCACAGGTCGTCGCGCACGTCGTTGTCGAGGCCGTAGAAGCGCTCGGCCATCTGTTTGATACCGCGGATACACGACCATTCTGCCGAGCAGCCGTAGTTCTGGCGTACGATGTAGTGGGTGTTAGAGATGGTAGAGGCAAGGACGAACGACGAGCCGCCGTAGCTCTGGGTCATGTCGGCGTCGAAGGCGATGCCGAACAGGATTTCGTTCTCGCCCTTGTTGCCGCCGCCGGGCATGTATTTCTCATTCTCGGCCGAGAACAGATAGAGATAGTTCTCGGCAAGACCTGAACCCTGGAAGCCGCTGCCCTGGTGGCGTGCGATGATGTTCTCGCAGCGTTTCTGGCAGTCTTCCCAGCGTGCTTCGCCCGAGAATACCTCGGCATTGAGGTAGAGGCGTGCGAGCAGGCCTTCGGCGCCGTCTATGCCTACGCGGCCATAGACAGGTGTCTCGGCGATGAGCTTCTGGTCTACGATTTCCTTAAGCTCCGACTCGATCCACTTGAAGAGGTCTTTGCGTGAGATCTGTGTGGGCTCCTGGCCGATGTTCTCCTCGGTAGTGAACGACGACTGGCCGAAGAGGTCGAGCATGTTGTAGTATGAGTAGGCGCGGAGCACGCGGGCCTCCGAGCGCATGTTGATGCCCTCGGTGTCGCTGGCGCCGGCTGTGTTGGCAAGATATTGGTTGCAGATGGCGATATGGCCCATCAGACGGTAGTATGCGCCCTGGAGCAGTGAGTTGGACTGCGACCATGTGTTGGTTACGATATCCTGTACGCCGGCGTCGGGCCAGATCCATACAAGTTCGTCGGTGCAGAACTCGCCGAGGGTAAACATCAGGCGCAGGTAGGCCGATGTACCAGGGTCAAGGCCTTGTACGTATGAGCTGCCGGGGCCGTTGATGCCCGATACAGCGATGCCTGAGTAGCACATAGCCAGTGTGTTGGCTGCGAAGTTGGGGTCTTTGGGGTTGACCAGGTTCGGGTCGTTGGGCTCAAGGTCAAGGTCGCCGACGCAGGAGGTCAGGCCAAGGCCGAGGGCTGCAACTCCGAACAATATATATTTATTCAGTTTCATGTTGTTTCGAATTTTGGATTAAACCTTGGCTTGATCAGAAATTGGCTACGAGACCGAGCGACCACGTCGTGGCTCGGGGGTAGTTGTTGCTGTCAACTCCGCTGAATACTTCCGGATCGAGGCCGTTGTATTTGGTAATGACGAAGGGATTCTGTACGCCGGCGAACAGACGCAGACGGAGTTTCTCTTTCAGGAGCTCGTTGAAGGTGTAGCCTACTGTGATGTTGTCGCAGCGTACGAACGATGCGTTGCGCAGCCAGTAGTCCGACTCGTTGCGGTTGGTGTCGAAGTAGACATCGGCCTTGAGCACGTTGCCCAGGTTGTTGTTGCGGAAGAGACCGTCGGTGGCTGTGCCGCCGCGGAGGGTGGCGTTGTAGACATACTGGCCGAAGCTGCCGCGAAGGCTGAAGCCGAAGTCCCAGTTCTTGTAGCGGAAGTTGGAGCCTAAGGTCATGGTTACCTTGGGGTCTTTGCTGTGGTTCACTACTCGGTCGTGGCTGTCGATCACGCCGTCGCCGTTCTGGTCTACATATGCGCCTTCTACCGGCTTGCCGTTGGCGTCGTAAACCTGCTGGTAGAGGTTGAACGAGTATGCCGGATGGCCTTCTTTCTGTATCTGTACGTTGCCGTCGGTGCCGCCGAAGCCGCCGCCTACCTCGAAGGTAAGGCCGTTGAGGTTAGTGATGCGGTTGTGGTTGTAGCCTACGTTGTAGCTCAGATTCCATGTGAAATCTTCGGTCACGATAGGTTTGGCGTTGATGGCAAATTCCACACCGTAGTTCTCCATGTCGCCGATGTTCTGGGGCAGCATGCTCACTGTCGACGAGCCGGCCGGTACGGGAACGACCGAAAGAAGGTCGCGTGTCTTGCGCAGGTAGTATTCGATAGTACCGCTGATGCGGTTGTTCATGAAGCCGAAGTCGATGCCCACGTTCCATGTGGTGGTTGTTTCCCATTTAAGATTGGCGTTGAACCCGTCGGGGAAGTAAGGCATCAGCCAGCCGCCCATGCCGTTGGGGTAGTAGGAACCGGGCTGTGAGGGAGTGTACGAGGGGAACCAGTTGTTGGTCGAGCCTACGGCCTGCTGGCCTGTCTCGCCCCAGCCTGCGCGGAGCTTGAGGTCATTGAACCAGCCGCGTGCGTCTTCCATAAATCCTTCCTCGCTGATGCGCCAGCCAAGGGCCACGGCAGGGAATACACCCCAGCGGTTATCCTTGCTGAAGCGTGAGGTGGCATCGCCGCGGACGGTAGCGGTCAGGAGGTAGCGGTCCTTGAAGGTATAGTTGACACGGCCGAAGAACGATAGTAGCTGAAGGTGGTTCTTCCAGTGGTAGTTGCCGTCGGCGCTCTTGTCGTCGCGTTTGAAGGGCTGGCCTATCTGGCTTTCGGTGTCCGACCAGTTCAGGTTGAAGCTGCCGTCGGCATTGAGTGTCGGAGGTAGGAGGCCGGCTGTGAGTGCGTAGCCCTGCTCGGAATCGGCGCCCGACTTCCAGCCTTTATTGCGGTCGCGGCTCCAGGTGTAGCCGGCGGTGGCGTCGAGTTTGGAGTTGATGGCCTCGAAGTCTTTCTTGTAATTGAGGTAGAACTCCAGAAGCATGTTCTGGCGGAACTCATACTGGTGGTTGCGCCATGCGCCGCCATAGTTGCTGTGGTCTTTCCAGGCCATGTGCGAGTTGCCGGCTACTTCATAGTAGTCGTCCGACTTGGTAATATCGTAGCCCACGTTGAGGTTGGCATGCAGTTCGGGGAGGAAGGGGAATGCGTAGTCGAGCTGAAGGTTGCCGTTCGAACGGTACACGTTCGAGTAGCTCGAGGTCTGGTCGATAGTCGCTGCCGGGTTGTAGGTTCCGTTGTTTTCGAGGTTGGCCTGGCCGCCGGCTATGGTATAGGGTTCGGTATATCCGTTCCAGAGGTATGCGTACGACGAGGCTGCTGTGCCGCCGCTGATATTGTCGTAGGTGTGTACGGGCAGTGTGGGGTTGAAGGCTACGGCCTGGCCGATGGCGCCTTCCTGCGCCCAGTTGTTATGTACGTAGTAGCCTTTCAGTTTGGCGTTTACCTTGAGGCTGCCGTTGAGAAGGGTCGGGGTAAGGCTGATGCCTACTGTCGCACGGTCCATGTCCGATTTACGGATGATACCGTTGTTGCGTGTGTACGACGCGTCTACGCGGTAGGGAAGTGTCTTGGCGGCGGTGCCGGCTACGGCAAGCGAGTAGTCCTGACTGATGACCGTGCGGAACACCTGGTCCTGCCAGTTCGTGTTGGCCTTGCCGAGCTTCGAGGCGGCTGCCGAGCCTTCGCCGAAGCGGTTGATGATAAGGTTTCTGAACTCGTTTGCATCAAGTACTTCTGTAAGCTTGCGTGCATAGTCTACATACATGTTGGCTGTGAAGGTTACCTGAGGCTTGCCGCTGACACCCTTCTTGGTGTTGATGATGATCACACCGTTCGACGCGCGCGAACCGTAGATGGCTGTCGCCGAGGCGTCCTTGAGGATTGTCATCGATTCGATAGACTCGGGGTTGAGCATCGCGATGGGAGAGCCCATGCCCTTGGGGGTGTCCGAGGTCAGTGGCACGCCGTCGAGCACGATCAGAGGGTCGTTGCTGGCCGACAGAGAGGCGCCGCCGCGGATACGTATGTTGGCCGCGCCTGATGGGCCGGCGCCGGTGGTTACTACTACACCGGGAGTCTGGCCTACGAGCATGTCCTGGACCGAGGTGGCCAGGCCGGCTTCGATTTCATCGGGCTTTACGATGGATACAGATCCGGTGGCGTCTTCTTTCTTGACGGTACCGTAGCCGATGGCGACTACTTCGTTAAGCATTGTCGAATTGGCTGTGAGCTTGACATTGATAGTTGTCTGGTTGTTGACAGGTATTTCCTGTGTTTCACAGCCGACATAAGAAAAGATCAGTACGGCGTTGGGCTCTACCTGGATAGAATAATTTCCGTCGAAATCGGTGGCTACACCAAAGCCGGGAAGGTCCTTTACTGTAACGCTTGCGCCTATGGCCGGTTCGCCTTCAGGCTCTGTCACAGTACCTGATACTGTGATCTTTTGCGCTAATGCCGGGAAAGCAGCACACAGCGCCATCACGAGTGCGAGCCATGCTTTCCGCGTCATCGGGGAACAGATGTTCTTCATGCAAGGGGAATTTTAGTTAATTTTATTTTGGTTACAATCTCTATGCTTATATGGAGGGAGGTCGATGGTCAAGGGCGGCCGACCGGCTACCCGGGGTTCTTGTCAGTCTGTAATGTAAATGTAGATCCCTCTCCTTGAGGGAGTTTTTCGTGGTGGTAGTAAGTGGTTGATATCTCAGTAAGTATGAATAATATATGAGCTTTTGCTCGGATGCCGGGCGGTGGTCCGGCGTATTTACACCGCAAAGGAAGTTAAAATTTCGTTATAAAGCTTGCTCTTCGAGGATTATTTTTACCCCGAAGGGCAAACTTTAATTATTTTTAACTTTTGGTGGTCAGCCTTTTCTCAGTGCCGCGAGGGCGTCTTTGATTCGGCGGAGGGCTTCTTTTATATTTTCATCGGAGGTGGCGTAGCTCATGCGGATGTAACCGGGGGCACAGAAGGCTGCGCCGGCTACGGTGGCTACATGGGCCACTTCGAGCAGATACATCGCCAGATCGGAATCGGTGGCTATGTGGCGGCCGTCGGGGGCGGTGGTGTCGAGGTAAGCGCTAACCTCAGGGAAGAGGTAGAAAGCGCCGTGGGGTTCATTCACGCCGAGACCGGGTATCTCTCTTGCGAGTCTTACCACCAGGTCGCGACGGCGTTCGAAAGCTTTGCGCATCTCCTCTACGCAGTCCTGGGGGCCGGTGTATGCGGCTTCGGCGGCTTTTTGCGCTATCGAGGAGGCGCCGGAGGTCATCTGCCCCTGCAGCTTTGTGATAGCTTTGGCAAGGGGTGCGGGGGCGGCGCAGTAACCGATACGCCAGCCTGTCATGGCATAGGCCTTCGACACGCCGTTGATCACGACTGTGCGGTCGGCGATGGCTTCGAACGAGGCCAGCGATACAAATTCTCCGCCGGTATATAATATATGTTCGTAAATTTCGTCGGCAATGACGAGCACTTCGGGATGACGGCCAAACACTTCGACAAGTGCCTGAAGCTCTTCGCGGCTGTACACGCTGCCTGTCGGGTTCGACGGCGAGCACATGATGATGGCGCGTGTCGCCGGTGTGATGGCTTGCTCGAGCTGCTCGGGGGTAATCTTGAAGTTCTGTTCGAGACCGGTGGCGACAAGCACGGGCTTGCCTTCCGCAAGTTTCACAAGTTCTACATAGCTGACCCATGCCGGGGTGGGGATGATGACTTCGTCGCCGGGATTGACGGTGGCCATTATCACGTTGGCGAGGGCATGCTTGGCGCCGTTGCCTACTACTATCTGGCTCGGCTCGAAATGAAGGCCGTTCTCGCGCGACAGTTTGTCGGCTATGGCCTTGCGGAGACTCATATAGCCGGGTACAGGGCTGTAAAAGCTGTAATTCTCTTCTACGGCGCGCGCTGCGGCCGCCTTGATGTGTGCCGGAGTGTTGAAATCGGGCTCGCCGACACTCAGGTTGATCACATCGATTCCCTGTGCTTTGAGCTCCGCACTTTTTTGCGACATCGCAAGTGTCTGCGACACGGCAAGTGATTCTACACGGTTGGATATTTGCATAATGGATGAATTCGTTTCTATCTGCAAATTTATACATTTATCTACAATTCAGAAAATTTTTCGGGCTGTAAAAATCGAACGGTAGAGTATGCATTTTGTCTTTAATAAAAAGGTTACAGCCTATAAACAAACCCGAAGCCGGAATTGTTCCGGCTTCGGGCGATATTTTGTCCGATATGACTGCTTATTGCGGAGTCTCGTAGTAGGGGATGTCGACGAGGCGGATGTTGAACCGCAGGCTGGAGTAGGGCAGAACGGCGCCGCTCGATGAGCCGCCGTAGCCTAAGGCGTAGGGCACTATCACTTCGGCTGAGTCGCCGCAGCGCATTTCAGGAAGTGCTACATACCAGCCGGCTACGAGGGTGTTGAGCTTGGCGCGGTAGATGCCTTTCACACCGTTGGTGGTAGCGTTGGTCGACGAGTCGGCTGGGGTGCCGTCGGCAAGGTGCAGCTTGTAGCGCACGTCGATGGTGCTGGTGTACATCGGCGACAGATTGCCTTCGGTAAGCTTGCGGTCGTTGAAGTAGTGCATCAGTACATATCCCTGTGGATTCCATGGCGGCACCACTTTCTCGTAGTAGGGTGTGCCGTCGGGATTGGTCCGTTTCTCCATATCCTTGATCCAGTTCTTGTTGTACTCGCGCCAGTCGGCATATTTGTCCCACGTCGACCCTGAGTCTGACGAGCATGCTGTCGCTATTGCGATGCACACGGCTATAAATACAAGTAGTTTCTTCATGTCGCTTTAAAATTCTACCTGTGGTGCTTTGGCGGCTTCGGCGTCGGCCTTGAACTGGGGCTTGGCGGAGAAGCCGAACATGCCGGCCCAGATATTGGCCGGGAAGCGCTTTACAGCCACATTATATTCTTTTACTACATCGGTGTAGCGGCCGCGCTCGGTTGCTATGCGGTTTTCGGTACCTTCGAGCTGGGTCTGCAGCCCAAGGAACTGCTCGTTGGCCTTGAGGTCGGGGTAAGCCTCGCGGACGGCATTCACATAGATGCCGAGTGCGCTCTTGAGCTTGTCCTGTGCCTGATTGTATGTGTCGAAGCTGTTTGCGTCGGCAGGGGTGGCGTTGTCGAGCTCGCGTGCCTGGTTGTAGGCGTCGCTGAGGCCGGCGCGTGCACGGGTCACATTCTCGAATGTGCTGCTCTCGTGTTCGGCATAGCCCTTGACGGTGTTGACCAGATTGGGGATAAGATCCATGCGGCGTTGGTATTGTACCTCTACCTTGGCCCACGACTGGTCTACATCCTGCTCCAGCGTCACCATTTTGTTGTAGGCCGATTTACCGCTGAAAAATGCTATGGCGGCAAGTACGACCAGTACAATTATTACAATTACAGATTTCTTCATAAGGAGGGGAGTTTAACGTAGTTTGCGGAGAAGCGAAGCGAGGCTCACGCGGTCGTGGATAAGCTTGTGCAGGTCGGCGATGGCCACTCGGGTCTGCTCCATGCTGTCGCGTTCGCGGAGGGTCACGGTGTTGTCCTCAAGTGTCTGATGGTCGACTGTGATACAGAACGGGGTGCCGATGGCGTCCTGGCGGCGGTAGCGCTTGCCGATAGCGTCCTTCTCTTCATAGTGTGTGGCGAAGTCGAATTTGAGTTCGTCCACAATCTCGCGTGCTTTTTCGGGAAGTCCGTCCTTGCGTACGAGAGGTAGCACGGCGCATTTGACGGGAGCGAGGGGTGCGGGCAGGTGGAGTACTGTGCGTGTCTCGCCGTTGGGCAGCTGCTCCTCGTCGTAGGCCGAGCAGAGTACGCTCAGGAACATGCGGTCGACGCCGATAGAGGTCTCGATCACATAGGGAGTATAGCTCTGGTTGAGCTCGGGATCGAAGTATTCGATCTTCTTGCCCGAGAATTTCTGGTGCTGCGAGAGGTCGAAGTTTGTGCGTGAGTGGATACCCTCCACTTCCTTGAAGCCGAAAGGCATCAGGAACTCGATGTCGGTGGCGGCGTTGGCATAGTGGGCCAGCTTCTCGTGGTCGTGGTAGCGGTATTTTTCATCGCCCATGCCAAGAGCCTTGTGCCATTTGAGACGCCATTCTTTCCACTGGCCGAACCATTTGAGCTCCTCGCCCGGACGAACGAAGAATTGCATCTCCATCTGTTCGAACTCGCGCATGCGGAAGATGAACTGACGGGCTACGATTTCATTACGGAAAGCCTTGCCGATCTGGGCGATACCGAAAGGTATGCGCATGCGGCCGGTCTTCTGTACGTTCAGGTAGTTTACGAATATGCCCTGTGCGGTCTCGGGGCGGAGATAGACGGTCATTGCGCCATCTGCTGTCGAGCCCATTTCGGTCTTGAACATGAGGTTGAACTGGCGTACCTCGGTCCAGTTCTTTGTGCCCGAGATGGGGCATACGATTTCTTCGTCGATGATGATCTGACGGAGCTCGTTGAGGTCGTTGGCGTTCATGGCCACCGAGAAACGCTCGTGCAGAGCGTCGCGTCGGCCCTGAAGGTCGAGCACGCGGCCATTGGTGGCGCGGAACTGCGCCTCGTCGAAGGCATCGCCGAAGCGCTTGGCGGCCTTGGCGATCTCTTTTGCTATCTTTTCGTCGTATTTGGCTATCTGGTCTTCGATGAGCACATCGGCGCGGTAGCGCTTCTTGCTGTCGCGGTTGTCGATCAGAGGATCGTTGAAGGCGTCCACGTGGCCCGAGGCTTTCCAGATGGTCGGGTGCATGAAGATGGCCGAGTCGATGCCGACGATGTTCTCATGAAGAAGCGTCATGGCGTCCCACCAGTAACGTTTGATATTGTTTTTCAGTTCTACGCCATTCTGGCCGTAGTCGTAGACAGCCGACAGACCGTCATATATTTCGCTGGAAGGAAAGACGAAACCGTACTCCTTGGCGTGGGATACGATCTTCTTGAATACGTCTTCTTGCTGTGCCATGTCTGGATATTCTTTTGGGTTGAGTTATATATTGACTGCAAAATTAACCATTTTCATCCAATTGGCCATCCCACCAGCATTAAAAAAACTAAAATCCGATGTCCTTCTGACTACTGCAATCTTTTATGAGGAATGATTTGTTGCTTAAGATAAAAAGCACTACCTTTGCAGTGATGAATCCCGGTAGCCCCTGTATATCAAGCTATCGGGTTTTGTTTTATCCCTGCACAGATAATCATATCAGCTGGATCAACCTTTACTGCCATACAAATAATCACGATTAGGAGGATACTAAGGTATAAATTTCTGCGATTATAACCGCGATTTATACAAAAAACTGAGTTTAGGAGCGATCACGGATTATACTGAAACTCGAAACGGAGTCTCCGACGGATATTCCGTATGTTCAAGCACTAAAAAAACTAAAATACGGCGTCGGACAGCAAAGG
Source organism: Muribaculaceae bacterium (assembly GCA_017620635.1). Lineage (GTDB taxonomy): Bacteria > Bacteroidota > Bacteroidia > Bacteroidales > Muribaculaceae > CAG-873. Next base: position 59,882 of record JAGAUV010000019.1, read on the forward strand.
CTGTTTAGTTTTCAATAAAATTATAGTTAATTTTGCGAGATAGTAAAACCTGCATGACAAGATGTGGTGTTTTGTTTATGCTTTATTTAAAATTACTGATATGGATAAACTGAAAGTTGGAGACAAGATACCCTCAATGTTGGGTTACGATGGCGATGGACATGCAGTGAAGGCTGAGAATTTTGCCGGAAAGCCGCTGATCGTGTACTTCTACCCCAAGGACAATACTCCCGGCTGCACGGCCGAGGCCTGTTCATTGCGCGACGGCTACGAAGAGCTCCGAGCCAAGGGCTTTACCATTATAGGTATCAGTAAGGATTCATCGAAGAGCCATGCCAAGTTTGCCGACAAATATTCCTTGCCCTTTATCCTCTTGAGCGATGAGAGCACTGAGGTAAATCAGGCCTTTGGAGTATGGCAGAAGAAAAAGATGGCCGGCCGTGAATATATGGGAACCGTACGCACCACATTTATTACCGATGCCGACCATGTCATCACACACATCATCACGAAAGTAGATACCAAAAATTCCGCCTCACAGATACTTGGCCTGATAGAGAGTTAAACGACGGTCGCATGAAATTCAAGTTACAATCGCAATACAAGCCTACCGGCGATCAGCCCGAGGCCATACGGCAGCTTGCCGAGGGCGTGGAGAGCGGTGTGCCCTCCCAGGTACTCCTCGGCGTTACCGGCTCGGGCAAGACATTCACTATGGCTAATGTGATAGAGAAGGTGCAGAAACCTACTCTCATACTGAGCCATAACAAGACGCTTGCCGCGCAGCTCTACAGTGAGATGACGCAGTTCTTCCCCGACAATGCCGTGCAGTATTTCGTGTCGTATTACGATTACTATCAGCCCGAGGCATACATACCGTCGGTCGACAAGTACATTGAGAAAGACCTGATGATCAACGACGAGATCGACCGCCTGCGTCTGGCCACCACATCGGCCCTTCTCTCGGGCCGCCGCGATGTCATTGTCGTTTCGTCGGTGTCGTGTCTCTACGGCATGGGCAACCCCGAGGACTTCCACGAGAACGTCGTGGCCGTGAGCAAGGGCATGCACATAAGCCGCAATGCCTTCCTGCGCAAGCTCGTGGCGGCGCTCTACAGCCGCAACGAGGTCGACTTCCAGCGTGGCAACTTCCGCGTCAAGGGCGACACCGTGGATATTCGTCTGGCCTACGAGGATATAATCGTGCGTGTGGTGTTCTGGGGCGACGAGGTGGAGAAGGTCATAACAATCCATCCCGACGACAACGCCCATCTCGGCACTCACGACAGTTTCAACATATACCCGGCGAACCTTTTCGTTACCTCCCCGGCGCGTCAGGCCTCGGCCATAGCGCAGATACAGCTTGACCTCGGCCGTCAGATCGAATTTTTCCGCAGCGAGGGCCACGAGCTCGAGGCTCAGCGTATCGAGGAGCGTGTGACGTACGATGTGGAAATGATCAAGGAGCTCGGATATTGCACCGGCATCGAGAATTATTCGCGCTACTTCGACGGCCGCCGCGAGGGCGAGCGTCCTTTCTGCCTGCTCGACTATTTCCCGAAAGACTTCCTGACCATCATCGACGAGAGCCACGTTACCATACCTCAGGTGCGTGCCATGTATGGCGGTGACCGCTCGCGTAAAGAAAATCTGGTGCAGTACGGCTTCCGCCTCCCTGCCGCCCTCGACAACAGGCCCCTCAGGTTCGAGGAGTTCGAGAGCATGACAAACCAGATGATATATGTCAGCGCTACGCCGGCCGACTATGAGCTCGAGCGCAGCGAGGGCGTGATCGTGGAGCAGGTAATACGTCCGACAGGCCTCCTCGATCCCAAGATACGTGTCGTGCCGTCGGCCAATCAGATCGACCATCTGCTCGAGGAGATACAGCAGCGTATCGAGCGCAACGAACGCACACTCGTCACGACGCTGACAAAGCGTATGGCCGAGGAGCTCAACGACTATTTTCTCAAGCTCAAGATAAAGACAGCATACATTCACAGCGACGTCGACACCCTCGACCGCGTCAAGATCCTCGACGGCCTGCGTGCCGGCGAGTTCGATGTGCTCATAGGCGTCAACCTGCTCCGCGAGGGCCTTGACTTGCCCGAGGTGTCGCTGGTGGCTATCCTCGATGCCGACAAGGAAGGCTTCCTGCGCAGCCACCGCTCGCTCACTCAGACCGTCGGCCGCGCCGCGCGTAATCTCAACGGCGAGGTAATAATGTACGCCGACAAGATAACCGACTCGATGCAGCAGACCATCGACGAGACCGAGCGCCGCCGCTCCATACAGCTCGCCTACAACGAGGCTCACGGCATTACCCCTCAGGCCATTGTCAAGGCCCGGAATGCAATCGTCGGCCTCGAGAAAGAGGAGGTCGACATGGAGGCCACAAGCCGCTCGTCGCGCCCCTCGAAGCAGCAGAACGCGCGTGAGAAGCGCGACAGGCAGCGCCTGCCCTACGCCGAGGAGTTCTCTACAAGCGTCAATATCGCAGCCGACCCCGTGGTGGCATACATGACGCCCGACGAGATGCAGCGCTCTATCAACAGGCTGAGAGGCGAGATGCTGGCGGCGGCAAAAGAAATGGAGTTTATGACCGCAGCGACTCTCCGCGACGAAATAATAAAGCTCGAGCAGCGCCTCGAGCAGATGCGTAAAGCTCAATGAAAGAGATAGACTACAATAATCTGCATATTACTGACTGGCTACCCACATCGGTCAAGGAGATGCGCCAGAGAGGCTGGGACGAAGTCGACGTGGTGCTGTTCTCCGGCGACGCTTATGTCGATCATCCGGCATTCGGTGCTGCGGTTATCGGCCGTACTCTCGAGGCCGCCGGCTATCGTGTGGCTATTGTGCCTCAGCCTAACTGGCAGGACGATCTGCGTGACTTCCGCAAGTTCGGACGCCCCAGGCTTTTCTTCGGTATCAGCCCGGGCGCGATGGACTCGATGGTCAACCACTACACCGCCAACCGCCGCCGCCGTAGCGACGATGCCTACACCGCCGGTGGCCGTCACGGCGCCAGACCCGACTATCCTACCATTGTATATTCCCGTATTCTGAAGGACTTATACCCTGATGTCCCTGTTGTCGGCGGCGGCATAGAGGCTTCGCTGAGGCGTCTTTCGCATTACGACTACTGGGAGGATAGACTGCGGCCCTCGATTCTCGCCGACTCGGCTATTGATATTCTGAGTTATGGCATGGGCGAGCGCACCATCCTCGAGCTCGCGCGCAGGCTCGACGCCGGCGAGAGCGTCAGCAACATCAGCGACCTGCGCCAGACCGCTGTACTGCGGCCTCTCTCGGAGCTTCCCGGGGCCGACGACGATAATATCATACTCGCGTCGTATGAGACCTGCCTCAGCGACAAACGCTCGCAGTCGCTCAATTTCAAGCACATAGAGCAGCAGAGCAACCGCTACGACGGCGGCGCCACACTGTGGCAGCCCGTTGGCGACAGGGTGGTAAAGGTCAATCCCATGCTCCCTGCCATGACGCAGGGCGAGATCGACGCGGCCTTCGACCTGCCCTATACCCGTCTGCCCCATCCCAGATATAAAGGCAAGGCAATACCGGCCTATGAGATGATACGTCATTCGGTAAACCTCCATCGCGGCTGCTTCGGCGGTTGCGCTTTCTGCACCATCTCGGCTCATCAGGGCAAGTTTATAGCCTCGCGCTCGCCTGAGTCGATACTGCGCGAGGTCCGGCAGATCACGCGTATGCCTGATTTCAAGGGATATATAAGCGATCTCGGCGGCCCTTCGGCCAATATGTACGCCATGCACGGGCGCGATATCGACCGGTGCCGCAAGTGTCTGCGTCCGTCGTGCCTGCATCCGTCGCCGTGTCCTAATCTCAACACCGATCATGGCCCACTGCTCGATATATATCATGCAGTGGATGCATTGCCGGGTGTCAAGAAGTCATTTGTCGGCTCGGGTGTGCGCTACGATCTGTCGATGCACGTCACGGGCGATGCCGATATCGACCGCACAAACCGCCTCTACAACAGCGAGCTTATCCGCCACCATGTGAGCGGCCGCCTGAAGGTGGCCCCCGAGCATACGTCGGACAAGGTGCTGCAGATCATGCGCAAGCCTTCTTTCGAGCTCTTCGGCCGCTTCAAGCAGATTTTCGACCGCGAGAATGCCGCAGCAGGGCTGAGGCAACAGCTGATTCCGTATTTCATATCCTCCCACCCCGGATGCGAGGCGGTGGATATGGCCGAGCTGGCTGTGAAGACCAAGGACCTCAATTTCCATCTTGAGCAGGTGCAGGATTTCACTCCCACACCCATGACGGTGGCCACTGAGATATATTACAGCGGCATACACCCCTACACGGGCAAGACGGTGTTCACTGCTACCGATGCACGCGACAAGCTCGACCAGCGCATGTTCTTTTTCTGGTACGACCCGGCCTACCGCAGACAGATCACTCAGACCCTCCACCGTATCGGCCGTCCCGACCTCATAGCGAAGCTCTTCGGCACCAAACCTCCACATCGCAAATAAATCATTACGTATGAATGCTTTAAAATGTCTGTTCCTCGCTCTTGTACTTTTTGTTTCCTTGCCGGCGAAAGCCTTTGTCGTGGCTGATGCCGAAGATCATGCGCCGCTCGGAGGCGTCGCTGTGATGTCGGCAAACGGTTCGATATTAGGCTTCTCTGACGCCGAGGGTGTATTCCGCGCGGCTATTGCTTCTTTCCCGGTCACAGTCCATTGCCTGGGCTATGAGGAGGCGAAACTGAGCGGAACGGTCGATACCCTCTTCCTCGCGCCCAAGTCGTTCGAGCTTGACGAGCTTGTGATACAGCCGGTCGAGCGGCCTGTCCTCAAACTCAACTGCTACATCCGCGAGTACACCACGGCGGCGTTCGGCAGCGATTCCGTCATAATTTTCAGCGAGTATATGGCCGACTATTTCCTTGTCGAAAAGAAGATCAAGGGCTTCAAGCCGGGCAACAACTCGCCGAATATAAAAGTGATGCGCCAGAGGGTAAGGCAAAAAAACGCAGCCGGTCTCGATACCATCTATCGGCCGTCTGCCAAAGATGAAATCATGTCGTGGGTGGTTATATGCACTCTTGATCCGATGCGGAAGACAGCTCCCGACAGCGTCATGAAAGGCTCTGCCGCCGTGTCGATGGGTAAGTACGGCCCGTTTTCGACCACTCGTGTGTCGGGAAACAGACTCATAAACTCGCGCGATATTCTCGCCGACCACAAGGACCACCACTGGTCGCCCTTGTTCCTCAAGGTCATGGGTTTCACTATTGATGCCACCGAGATGATCGAGAAGGAGATATACCTTGTGGATGAAAACGGCAACTACGGGCCTAACACCCTGCAGATGGCCACTTTTTCAATGGAGATGACCGTCAAGAGCAAGTGGATAAAGAAAATGGTACACACCAAAGATCCTATCAAGACCTACAGTGTGATCGAAGTCTATCCGCTCAGCTACCGTTATCTTACACAAGCCGAAGCCAAGGAGGAGGAAGGGGAGTACACTCAGAGAGATATCGAGCAGTCGCCCCTCGCCCCACCCTTGCCGCCGAACATTCTCGAGATGATCGAGGTGGGTAAGTGAGACTTTTGTTCCATAATGTCAATGTTCGCTTTGCAGGGCAGAGTACTCATGTCGCTGCAAAGTTAGCATTGCGCCGCGCCGCCCTGTCCCGGCATTTTCAAAATCTTTGATTTTCGGGGCGGAGCGGAGGTGGCAGTGCACACAGCGCGAGCGAGGCCGGGAGGGCTGAACGGAGCTGAGGGCCGGAGGCCCGGTATTGTCGTTATCCTCGGTCGGAGAGCATGGAGTGCGCGTAGGCCGTGGTGGGAGTGCGCCCCCCAATAAAACGGAGTCGCGGAGCGACGACTGTGTGGTTCGTCCCAGTGCCATACGGTTTTCCGGATGGTAAGATGCAACGGCTCCGCTGTTGGTTTCATGGGGTCGGGATGCTGACCTCACGAATGATCGTGAGGCTGAGTTCGGCGCTACACGAGTGTAGCACCGAGTGTAATGGCTCCGCCATTATGCTGAGGTTTCGGCCCTCCCGGCCTCGCTCGCGCGGTGCGCATGTGGATTCCCGGACGGTAAGATGTAATGGCTCCGCCATTATGTCGGGAGGGGGCCACGAGGCCCATTTAGCTGGTTCTGGAGATGAGGAGTTTGGTGGGGTTGAGGTATTTGGCGCTTGTACGGGCGATATCGTCAGGGGTAAGGGATTGGAGGATGGCCTGCTGGCGCTCGAAATAGTCGGACGGCGTGCCGACGATGTTCTGTGAGCCGTAGTACTGCATCACTGATATGGGATTGTCGAGCTGTTCGGCGAGCCCGGTCATGGCATATGTGCGGAAACGCTCGAGTTCTTCGCCGGCCGGAGGGTTGACGGCCATTTCCGTGAGTTCATGCTTTATCTCGTCGAGCACCATGTCGCTTGTCGAGCGGTCGGTAGTAGTACCGATATATACCTGTGCGCCGTCCTGACTGCCCATAAGGGCCGCGCTGATGCCGTAGGAAAGGCCCTTTTCTTCGCGTATATTGCTCATGAGGCGGCTGCCGAAATAGCCGCCGAGCGCCATGACGGCGAAGCGCAGGGGCACATAGTCGGGGTGTTCGCGCCCGGGCGCGGCTATGGAGCATGCTATGGCACACTGCATGGCCGACGGCATGTCTGTGACCACCATGCTGCCGCCGGGCTCGGGCATGGCCGGGTGCAGCTCTATGTCGTAGCCCGATGACAGCACGGGTATATTGCCGAGAAAGTCCCTTGTCGCCCGGATGCTGTCGCGGTCGAGAAGTCCTGATAGATAGGCGTGCATGCGTGCCGGACACACGAGCCGACGGTGGAGGCTGCGCAGCGTGCCGGCGCTTACCTCGCGGATATCGGCCTCTGTCATCTCATGGGCGAGAGGATTGTCTCTGCCCCACACGAGGGGCTGCAGTCTGATGTCGGCGACAGCCTGCGGATCTTCGAGCGACACATGTAACGCTGTCACAAGCCGTTGCCGGGCCACGTCGAGACGGTCGTCGGGGAAGGATGGCTCCGTTATCATGTCGGACAACACAGGCAGTATGTCGGGCAGTCTCGATGTGAGCAGCGAAATCTTTACCGTGGTGTGATGGGCCTGCGACTGGCAGCTGAGGCGCGCGCCGCTATCGTCCAGCGCCTCCGATATCTCATCGGCCGAGCGCCCGGCCGTACCTTCGCTCAGTTGCGAGGCGAGCACTTTTGCCGCCGCCTCGCCCATTTCCGACACGCCGCCCGTGAGATGCAGCGTGAGATTGCACACGGGCTGGTCTCCGCCGCTGAAACGGTGGAATGTCAGTCCGTTGTCGAGACGCTCTACAGTCTCGCCGGGCATTGTCATCGGCGCGAAGGGATATACCGCCGGGGGTGTGCGTCGGTCAGGCATCAGTCGTGATTGAGTTGCTTGAGGTATTCTACAGCGGCTTCAAGGTCGGCCGGGGTGTCGATGCCTATTGTGGGCTCGTCGGTAATGGCCATGCGTATCCTGTAGCCGGCCGACAGCCAGCGCAGCTGCTCGAGCGACTCGGCAGTCTCGAGGGGCGCCTGAGGCAGCTCTGCGATGCGGTTGAGCACATCGCGGCGGTAGGCATAGATGCCTACGTGGGTGTAGAAGGTCGTTTTCTCGAGCCAGTGTTTCCAGTCGGTGGAGCGGACGTACGGGATTATCGAACGCGAGAAATATAACGCGTTGCCACGGTCGCCCATGACCACTTTTACCAGGTTGGGGTCGAAGAGGGCGTCGAATCCGAGTGCCGGGTCGAAGGGCCTTGCCAGCGAGGCGATGTCGATATCGTCGTCGAAGCATCCCTTCAGGGCCTCGATCTGCGAGGGCGCGATAAAGGGTTCGTCGCCCTGTATGTTGATGATCACGTCGGCGTCGCTGCCGAGGATATGAGCGGCCTCGCACACGCGGTCGGTGCCGCTGCGGTGTCTGTCGGAGGTCATGACGGCGCGGCCGCCGAAAGCCTCGACGGCATCGGCTATGCGACGGTCGTCGGTGGCGACGGCAACATCGTCGAGCACGGTGCTCACGCGCTCATATACGCGCTGTATCATTGTCTTGCCGCCGAGGTCGGCAAGCGGTTTGCCCGGAAAACGGCTCGAGGCATATCGGGCCGGTATAATACCTATATATTTCATATGGCTTGTCTATATTAATGTCGGTCAGAGCCTTACTTTGAGCGTACGGCCATTGGCTATGCTTTTCGATTGTATCTTCTTGCCTTCGCGCGAGATATCCACTCTGAGATTGCGGCCCGAGCGCGTCACGGCTATGTCGACCGGCTTGCCGCTGCCGATATATACGTTGCGCAGGGTCATGTGGTTCCATTGGTCAGGCATCTGCGGCGTCAGATCGAAGGAGTGCAGGCCGGTGGGGCGTATGCCGAAGATACCTTCGGTAACGATGCGGCAATAGAGTGCGCTCTCGGCCGACAGATGGCGCTGGTTGCCTTCGGGCCATGCCTCGATGGGGTAGGGCACATGTTCGCCAAGCAGGCGCTTGCCTGAATAGTCCTCGAGGAACTCGTAGCCACGGCCATGCTCTCCGGCGGCGAATATGCCGCGGAGGGCATAGAGGGTGGAGCGGTCCCAGTAGGTGCTTGTGCCGCTTTGGCTCAGCAGACCGTCGTTGAAGCGCAGCTCGGGCGACAGCAGAGCGTCGATCGTGCCGGGGGCTTTTTCATATATGCCGGCCACGAGAGGAATGCATATCCACGAACGCAGCAGGTCGTTGCCCTCGTAGTAGCGGTAGGTGTCGTAGCCCTGCACGGTGGCGCCGAAATAAGCGTTGATGTCGCGGTGCAGCTTGGCGGCACGTGCGGCGTAGTCTTTCGACAGCTCTTTTTTGCCGAGCTCACGTGCGAGATGCGAGGCCGAGATGAGCGCGTCGTAGTAGAGCGTCGAGGTGCATAGATTGGCCTTGCCGGCAGGGAAACGGAACTCGAGCTCGTCGCAGTCCGACTCTACCACGCCGGCGTCGTTGAGATGGCGCTTGCAATACTCGAGGCACCACTCTATCAGCGGCCATGTGTCGCGGGCCTGTTCGATATCGCCCTGCACCAATGCCGCGCGGCTGGCGCCGTAGGCTATCATGGCTGCGTCGCCTCGGTCGCCGGCGCCGTTCCAGTAGCTGCGGCCCTCGTTGATGATCGACGAGGGTATGGGCTTGTACTCGTCGTTCATATAGTCGGAGAAGAGCCTGAAAGAGTTCCATACCGATTCGATGGCTTTGTCGTAGCCGGTGTAGGGGAAGAAGGGATTGGCATACTCGGCCTGGTCGTTGGCCCATATGGCCGCATAATATGATTCTCCGCCGGGAGAGTGGAGCAGGCCGGCGGCTGTGCGGAAGATGCTCTCGCAGGCGCGGATCTTCGACATGGCAAACTCGGTGTCGATTACCGGGTCGGGAGTCTCGAGTATGAGATTGCCGCGCAGCATGTCGCACAGTCTCTCTCGGGCCGCCAGCTCATTTGCGGCTGTGAGGGTGGCCGCCTTTTCATCTCGTCCGAGACCTTCTATCATGAAGTTGTATTTTACACTGTCGCCGGGTCTGAGGTTGGTAAGTATGTCGCTGCTGTTTTCAGACCGGGCCGTGATCCTGTAGGCGCCCTTGGTGCCCTGGCCTTCGGGAGTGGAGTACTCGAAGGACTGCGACGGCAGTACCAATTCTATCGTTTCCGTGCCGTCGTTGCTGAAGGTGTAGAGCTCGAGCAGACGCGCCGTGGTGGTGGAGGGGAATATGTCTCGGCGCAGTTTCAGACCTTTGGGATAGGTGCTGTAGACGCTGAGTATGCCGTTGAAAGTTATGCTGTCGACCTTTTCAGCCCCGGGGTGGCGTCGGTCTGCGAGTATGGCCTGTACGAAGTCGAGGCCGAGACGGCGCATGAGGCTGGCGTGTGTGTTCTCGGGTACGGTGCGCAGCATGGGCCATACCATCGAACGTTCGAGGCTGAAGCTCTTGTCGGCGTTGACCCCGTAGCGGAGAACCGACGATATCTTCTCTCCGCTCATCTCGAGGTGGTCACGGTGTGGAAGGCTGTCTGTGACGGCCCATACAATAGTTGTTTCATCCGGGCTTATGTGCCAGCGCTGTGCCCGGGAAAAAACAGCCATCGCCGAGATGGCGATGGCTGCTATTAAAAGTCTTCTCATATTGATGTCTTTAACCTTTTCGCATGAAAAGGCAGGCATTATTATTCAGGACGTTTGGTCTTTTTGCCATAGCCGTAAACAGCGGCGCTGCCAAGCTGCTCTTCGATGCGGAGGAGCTGGTTGTACTTGGCCATACGGTCGGAGCGGCTTGCCGAACCGGTCTTGATCTGGCCGGAGTTGGTGGCAACAGCGAGGTCGGCGATGGTAGCGTCCTCTGTTTCGCCCGAGCGGTGCGAGATAACGGCGGTATAGCCGTTACGCTGTGCGAGCTCTACGGCGCGAAGGGTCTCGGTAAGTGAACCGATCTGGTTTACTTTAACGAGGATAGAGTTGGCGCAACCCTCTTCGATACCGCGCTCGAGGTATTTCACGTTGGTAACGAACAGGTCGTCGCCTACGAGCTGGCAGCGGTCGCCGATAAGGTCGGTAAGGATCTTCCAGCCTTCCCAGTCGTCTTCTGCCATACCGTCCTCGATAGAGTCGATAGGATAGTCGGTGATGAGTTTCTCGAGATATTTGGCCTGCTCCTCACGAGTGAGTTTCTTGCCGTTGGCTTCTTTGGGCTGACCGTCTTTGAGCTTGGTGTAGTCGTAGATGCCGTTCTGATAGAACTCTGAAGAAGCGCAGTCGAGACCGATGGTCACGTCCTTGCCGGGTACGTAGCCAGCTTTTTCGATAGCCTTGATGATTACGTTGAGGGCGTCTTCGGTGCCGTCGAGCTTGGGAGCGAAACCGCCTTCGTCACCTACTGCAGTGCTGAGGCCGCGCTCGTGGAGCACTTTCTTGAGGTTGTGGAATACTTCTGTACCCATGCGGATGCCTTCGTGGAACGATGATGCGCCGATAGGACGGATCATGAACTCCTGGAAGCAGATGGGGGCGTCGGAGTGAGCGCCGCCGTTGATGATGTTCATCATCGGTACGGGGAGTACATAGGTGTTGCAACCGCCTACAGCTTTGTAGAGGGGAAGGTCGAGATAGTTGGCTGCGGCCTTTGCTACGGCGAGAGATACGCCGAGGATGGCGTTGGCGCCGAGGTTGCTCTTGGTGTCGGTACCGTCGAGAGCAAGCATTGTCTCGTCGATGGCGATCTGGTCGAGTGCGCTCATGCCTACGAGGGCGGCTGCGATGGGGCCGTTGACATTGGCTACTGCTTTCAGTACGCCTTTGCCCATATAGCGGCTTTTGTCACCGTCGCGGAGCTCGAGAGCCTCGTTTTCACCTGTAGATGCACCGGAGGGTACGGATGCACGTCCGAAAGCACCGCTCTCAAGGAGCACGTCTACTTCTACTGTGGGGTTGCCGCGAGAGTCAAGTACCTCACGACCTGTGATTTTTGCGATTTTCATAATTTTGTTTACTTAATAGCTTGCTATTGTATGTATTTCTTTGTTCGCGGAATATGTGTCTTTTCAATCGCAAAATTACGAAAAATTTCTGTAATTCGTATGTGATGACAATATTATTTTATAATTTTATGCCTGCGCCGAACTTTAGGCCCTTTCGAAATGTTATCAAATTATAATAAAGACGAATTTTATGAAAAATATAAGCTTGTGTTTCGACTTGCTCGGCAAGGAGGTCTGTATGGCCGGAGCGCGTGTCGCTTTGGCCTTGTCGCTTTTGGTGGCCTTGTTCCTGCTGCCGTCGTGCCACGACAGCGAGCTTTGGGACGAGCTGCCTGCCGAGATCACGGAGTTTATCAACCAGTACTATCCTAACTGCGATCTGCAGTCGGTAAACAACGGCCCTAACGGCTGCCATGTGAGGATAAAGGACGGCCCCGGCATGTCCTTCGACAAGGACAATAAGTGGACGACGGTCGACGGCTACGGCATGCCATTGCTTCAGGTAATGCTCTTCGACCAGCTGCCGCCGGCTCTCTACGATTATCTGCAGGGCTCCGGCGAGCTCAACAGCGTTTTCAGCATCTCGCACGACAAAGTGAAGTACACTGTCGCTCTGCTGAATACCGACGTCTACTACGATATCGCCACGGGGGCGCTTACCGGTCCTGTCTGATCATTCCCTGTATGTCCGACGGACTGATGCTGCCGGTAATGAGTATGGCGTTGAACTCGTCCGGTTCCTGATTGATTATCAGGTACTCGTTGATATTCCGTTTGTCGGCTTTCATGTATATCATGGTCTTTTCGTCGCCTTCGTTGACGCGGAGCAGTTCTTCGTAGCCTTTGAGCCTGAGGTTCTTGGTCGCGTCGTTCTTTAGTTTGTCGGCCATGGCCTTGTCCTCGGTGGTAAGTATGCGTATGCCGTCGAGTTTGTCGGCGAGACCCTTTATCTCTATGCCCTCGGTCTTGACGTCGGGCATCATTCTCAGGAGCGTTTTCGATACATACACCGATGTCACGCCCTCGGTGTCGGAATAGCGGTCGAAAAACTCTGTTACCTGTGCGCTTGCGCCGATTATGGCGATGGCAAGCAGGAGTGTGAGGATATATATTCTTTTCATGTCGGAAGTTCGTTTTTATTGTTGGAGGTATGTGTTGATCTGTATGTTTATTTTTTCGCTTGTGCGGTCTACGGTCTCTATGCCGTCCATGCTCTTGTCGAGGGCCTTGGCAAAGATGGTAAGAGCCTTTTCGGTCTGGGCATAGGCCTCTTCGGGCGACAGCTGCTGCCCGGTGGTCTTCGGCTCTTGCATGTACCATGCCCCGACGGCCATAAGCACTGCCAGCGAGGCGGCTATGCTTATCGAGCGGAACGTGAACCGTATCTTGCGCTTCTCGCGCGCATCCCATTTGTCTATCTCGCCGCTCAGCCGGTCGGCGAGGTCCTCGGGCACCCCGATGCTTTCGGTGTCGGATAAGCTGAGGAATATGTCTCTGTCGGCTTCGAGTCCGGAGTCGACATCGTCGCCGGCGAAATATGCCCTGAGCATGCTCTCTTCCGCTTCGGTTGTGGCGCCGCGGTAGTACCGTTCCAGCACTTGCCTGATGTCGGTTATATCATATCTGTTCATGATTCAATAGCCGTAAATATTGTTCTCTTATGTTTTTGCGTGCCCTGCTCAGCAGAGTCCTTATATTGCCCTGCGACAGCCCCGTGTCGTCGCTGATTTCCTCGAACGTCATGTCTGATACGTCTCTCATCGTCATTACAAGGCGTTGTTGGTCGGGCAGCCGCCTTATCATATTCATTATCAGGCTGCTCGTGTCGCGGCCCTCTGTCTCCCGGGCTATGTCGGTGCCGTCGGCAAGCGCGTAGTCCTCGGGCGGTCGGTCCGATCTCTCGGGGCGGCTGCGGCGTATGTTGTCGAGCCATATGTTCCTGAGCGTGATCAGACTGAATGCCTCGGGATTCTCGATGCCCGACAGGTCATTGCGCCTGCTCCAGAGCCTCAGGAACGTCTCCTGCACCATGTCCTCGGCTTCCTCCTGCCTGCCGGTCAGGCGGTAGGCCATACGGTAGAGCCGGCGGTGGCAGGGCAGAAACAGGGTCTTGAACTCATCGGCCGTCATCGTTCCCGGAGGTATGGCTTTTTACGAGCTCGTCGATTTCGCTGAGATCGAACTTGCCCTGTATGTCTACGAGTGCGCAGTCTTTACCGCTCAAAGCAACTATGACGATGCGACGTATGGTCTCTTTTTCGATTTTTGCGTAGATGCGCACCTTGTCTTCCTTGTCGTTGACACGGATCATCTCTTCATAGCCGTCGCTTTTGAGATCGTCGATGCGTTTGATTACCTTTTGCTGTGTCGCTTCCTTGCATCCGTCGATATTGAGCACGTTGAGCGATTTGGTTTTCTTGGTAATCTTCTCCTCGGGGCTGTCGCCGGCAAACATCTTGCACATCCACATGACGAATGGATTGATCGACACCTTGGTCGCGCCCGGTTCGGCCGACAGCTCCTTGAATATATCCTCGACCATGGGCTTGGCTGCCAGTGCGTTCTGTGAGGTGATGCCGGTTGCGAGGATCACGATAAATGCTATTATAAGTCTTCTCATTTGTAGATTATTACAGAGGGTTAAAAGTGTTTTGAAAGCGCTTACAAATAAGAAGACGGGAGCGCGAGGAAAATGTTACACCCGATGCCGTAATTTTTTATTTGAGAAGCCACTGTCCTTTGCCGTCGGTGGCTTTGCCGTAGCATATCGCACGACGGGGGCATGAGTGGTAGCATCGCAGACACAGGGCGCAGTCCTCGCCCCACTCGGGAGTGCCGTCGGCGCCGGGACTGATATTGCCCATCGGGCACACGCGGCTGCAGAGGCCGCAGGCGGTGCAGCCGGCGTTGGTGTGGAAAGGCTTGGGCGACATGGCAAAGCGTTTGAACCAGGGATAGATGACCGACGATTTGATACGTGGGAAGGAGCCGCGGATAGGCATATCGGCTCCGCCTTCGAGTATGGCCTTGGCTATTAGCGCCATGCGTTCGGCGGAAGCTGCCACCTTCGCTTGTGCCAGCTCGGGGCTGTCTACATCGAAGCCTTTCATCAGTGTGTAGGTGTTTGGCATGGTCACGGCATAGGCTCCGGCTGTCGTGAGGCCTCGTTTGCTCAGTATTCTGCGCCACTGGCGGTCGGTATATCCCATATCGTCGCCGCAGGTGGTAAGCATGTAGTGAGTGGCCTGCCGGGCCTTGTCGCTGAGCCCTGCATTGGCCATATAATCGGCGACGACAGGCGGCATGCCCCATGAATAGGTGGGGAAGGCCCATATCACACGGCCGCTATCGGTGTCGGCGACCGACGATGCCGGGTCTCTGAGCTCGTCGGCACTGAGCTCGTGCACGCTCTCGCCAAGCAACTCGGCCAGTCTGATCGCGCAATGCCGCGTATTTCCCGTGCCGCTGAAGTATATTGTCATTTGCGGCGTCTGGCTTGAGGCTGTTGGGGCTGTACTGGACGGATGGTTACCTGTGTGGCGCCGAAGCCGTATTCGCGGAATGAAGCGTCCTGTACGTCATGTCCTTTGAAGCGGTGGGTAAGCTCCTTCATTATCGCCTGACGGAGCACGCCCTCGCCCTTGCCGTGGATGAAGACGATGCGTGTGCCGGGCTTGCGGAGATTGGCGTTCATGACCTCGGTAAAGCGGTCGATCTGGAAGTTGAGGATATCGGCGGCCGACAGATTATCGGTGCTGTCGAACATCGCCGACGCGTGGAGGTCGACCTCTATCACATCGTTTTTCTGCTTCGCCGATGCGTGTCGTGCCGCTTTCTGTTCGGCCTGTGCCTGGCGGCGTATGTCGCGTTCTTTCTTGGCCATGCCTTCGGCTATGGCCGCGGCGTCGTAGACAGGCTGTGTTACGGCGCGGTCGTCGATGGCGAGATCGTAGGCTATGACAGGTGTGTCGAAATATGGATTTGGTCGGAAGCAGTGCAGGCGTGCGAATTTGGTCGTTTCGATTTTGAGCTCGGTGCGACCCGGAGCTTTCGACTCGAAGTCGCGGTCGCGCTTGAATGCCAGATACTGCACCTCCATACGGTCGAAATGGCTGAGGTCGGCGCTCGTCAGCTCGAAAAGGAACTCCTGTATGTTGGGCTCTACGAGGCCGTCGTAGCGCAAGGTCCACGATTTGTCCTCTGTCGCACGGCTCATCACTGCCAGATATATGTAGTAGTTGGAGTCGTTGACAAGATAGGCGTTGAATGTGGTCTGCGACAGTGTCTTGATGTTTTCGGGCTCGAAACCTAATACAAGATTGAGGATATCGCCGCCTTTGGTCTCGATGACAGGGAGCTTCGTCGGTGCCGGAGTGTCTTCTTTCTGCGGCCGGGCTTTGGGCGCTGTGGGCGTGGGAGCCGGGACATCTGCAAACGCGGATGCGTGGCTGATCACTACACACTCACGCACGAGGACCGGTGTCTCGAATCCGTCGTCGTCGACATATGCCATATCGCCGTCTATTCTTACTACACGCCCTCCTCCGACAGCGTTGAGGTAGCGCACGGTATCGCCGATTTTCATTTATATATCTGTTAGATCGAAAGGCCTGTGCGTTCGTGGAGGCCGAAGAGGAGGTCCATGATATGTACCGCATTGCCTGTGCAGCCCTTGGTAAGAGAGTCGAGGCTCGATTCTATCGTGAGTATGTCGCCTTCTTTCGACAGCTGTATCAGGCATTTGTTGCTGCCCCGGAGGTCTTCGTCCACTCCGCCTTTGCCTGCTATTATATATACAAAATTATGGTCTTCGTAAGTCTCGCAGTAGATGCGCTCTATCTCCTCAATGGCTATCGGTGTGCTCAGCCGTGCGCGCAGGTCGATACGGCCGAAGGGAGCTTTGGGGAGAGCTGTCGCCGATATGGCGACGCTCATCGAGGGCTGTACCTCGGCGAGCATGTCGGCGGCCTCGGAGGGGGCATTGCCGATATCGCCGGGTGTGGCGAGCTCTACGCTTATGTCCTTGTTGAGAAGTGCGCTTTTGGCGAGAGGAAGCAGTGCCAGCTCTATTGCCATTGCTTCGGGAGAGGGCGCTACGGCGCCGCGTGCGCCGCGTACCAGTGATTTGCGGTAGTATTCGGGCAGGCCGTATACCATGTCGCCGCGGTTCGACACAAGATTTTCGGTCTTGCCGAGGACGATAAGCCTGAATTCCGGATCTGTACGGTATTTGGTCAGTATCTCGGGGCTGAGGTTTTCCTCGTCGATGACAAACAGCACATCGAGCTTGTCGAGATCGAGTACTCGCTCTATCGTCAGGTCGGTTTCGCCGGCGAAGACCGGGTGGAGCTCGGCAAGCGGCATTGTGTTGCCGCCGGGAGAGGCTACTGCCCGGAGATCTACATCCGGGTGACGGAGGAGAAGGCGCAAGAGTTGTTTACGTACGGGGTCGACGAGCGTGGCGCTGCCGTAAATACCTACTTTTATCATGGTTCGATTTTGAAGATGTCTTTCATTATGGTGGCGGTGGCGCCGACCTTGGAAGCTATATATGTTGCCGACTTGCGGCCGGCTTCGGTCCTGAACGGGCCGTCGCTGATAAGTCGCCCGAAGAGTTTGCCGAACTGGCGGCTGTCGGATATGCTGAAGGCTCCGCCACGGGCGATGAGCTCTGTGGCCTCGTTGAACTTGCTGTAGTTGGGACCGAAGACCACAGGTATGCCGTAGACGGCCGCCTCGTTGATGTTGTGTATGCCTGTTCCGAAACCGCCGCCTATATATGCGGCGTCGGCATAGCGGTAGAGGCTGCTGAGAAGGCCGAAACAGTCGACGATGAGGAAACGGGCGCGGCCGGCGGCCTCCCGTGCCTTGTCAGGCGATTCGCTGTAGAGCTTCGACAGCTCGCTGTAGAGCATCGTCTCGTCCTTGCCAAGTCGCTTGGCCATGAGCTCGAGACGCTGGCTGTCGAACTCGTGCGGCGCTATGATGGCGCATACGTCCTTGTGTTCGCGGAGGACCGGCATGTACACATCCTCGTCTTTCTCCCAGCTGCTGCCGAAGACCATAGTGAACGAGTCCTTGTGGGCCGCCATGAATATGTCGGCTTCGGGCATCTCGCGCTGTTTGCTGCATATCGCTGTCACGCGGTCGAAACGGGTGTCGCCGGCAACGGTAACATTGTCGATGCCTATGCCCGAGAGCAGACGGCGCGAGCGGTCGTCCTGCACGAATATGTGGTCGAAGCATCGCAGCATCTTGCGGAACATGCCGCCCCAGGGTCGGAAGAAGATCTGTTTGGAACGGAAGATCGACGAGATTATGTATGTCGGTATATGTCTTTTGTGCAGTTCGGTAAGATAGTTGCCCCAGAACTCGTATTTCACGAATATCGCCATACGGGGCGATGCGGCGTCGAGAAAGCGGCTTACTTTGTCGGGGGTGTCGAAGGGCAGATACACTACTCCTACACGCGGATCGAAATTGTGCCGCACCTCGTAGCCTGATGGCGAGAAGAACGACAGGAGTATGCTTAGCTCCGGTTTGTTCTTCAGCAGGGCCTCGATCACGGGGCGGCTCTGCTCGAACTCGCCGAGCGACGCCGCATGTATCCACACGTCGAAGCCTCCTGGTGCCAGCTTGTCGCGCAAGGCTGCGAGACGTCCGGGTGTCTCTGCCTGGCCGGCGAGCATATGCCTGATCTTTACAGATCCGGCGCCGGCAAGGTGTGCGGCGCCGGTGTAGAGGTGCATGCCGGCATTGTAAAGTGCGTTCATTCAGCCGGCTGTATTCGTTCGATACCGGTCCGGATACGCCTTATGGTTTCGTCCTTGCCCATAAGCTCGGTTATCTCGAACATGTGAGGTCCTTTGCATTCGCCCACAACGGTAAGACGGAAAGCGTTCATCACATTGCCAAGGTGCATGCCTTTTTCGGCTATCCAGCCCAGAACAATAGGCTCAAGGACGGCTGCGCTGAAGTCGGGCTGCGACTCGAGCAGTTCGGCCAGTGCCGCCATATTGCCGGGCATGTCGGGGGTCCAGCGTTTGCGTATCGATTTGGCTTCGTATTCTACGGGCTCCTTGAAGAAGAAACCGGCGTGGTCCCACAGGTCGCTCACAAAGTTGATGCGGCTCTTGACCATGCCTACCGCACGTGCTATATATTCGTCGCTGAAGTCGGACGGCTCTATGCCGTGTGCTTTGAGTACCGGCTTGAAAAGCTCGGCGAGCTCGGCGTCGCTCTTGGTCTGGAGGTATGTGTGGTTAAACCATTTGCCTTTCTCGAAAGCGAATTTGGCTCCTGAGCGTGAGCAGTGGGCGAACGAGAATTTTGCGATCAGCTCGTCCATCGACATCACTTCGGTATCGTCGCCGGGATTCCAGCCAAGGAGGGCCAGGAAGTTGACGACAGCCTCGGGCAGATAGCCGCTCTCGCGGTAGCCGCGGCTGGTGTCGCCGCTTGTCGGATCGTGCCACTCGAGAGGGAAGACAGGGAAGCCGAGACGGTCGCCGTCACGCTTGCTGAGCTTGCCTTTGCCGTCGGGTTTGAGCAGAAGGGGCAGATGCACGAACTGTGGCGCTGTGTCGCTCCAGCCGAAAGCTTCATAGAGAAGTACGTGGAGCGGTGCCGACGGTAGCCATTCCTCGCCGCGGATCACATGCGATACTTTCATCAGGTGGTCGTCTACGATATTGGCGAGGTGGTAGGTGGGAAGGTCGTCGGCGCTCTTGTAGAGCACCTTGTCGTCGAGAATGTCGCTCTTGATGGTCACGCGGCCTCGCAGAAGGTCGTCTACCTCTACATCGCGGCCAGGCTCCACGAGGAAGCGTACCACATACTGTGTGCCCTCGTCGATGAGACGCTTTACCTCTTCGGCAGGCAGCGTGAGCGAGTTGCGCATGCTGTTGCGTGTGGAGGCGTCGTACTGGAAGTTGGGTATCTCGGCGCGTTTGGCGTTGAGCTCGTCGGGGGTGTCGAATGCTATGTAGGCCTTGCCTGCGTCAAGGAGCATCTTCACATGCTCACGGTAGATGTCGCGGCGCTCGCTCTGCTTGTAGGGACCGTAAGGGCCGCCTTCGCGAACACCCTCGTCGATATCGATGCCGAGCCATGCAAGTGCCTCGTTGATATACTCTTCGGCACCGGGTACAAAGCGCTGTGAGTCGGTGTCTTCGATGCGTAAAATCATTTTACCGCCGTGCTGACGGGCAAAGAGATAGTTATATAGAGCGGTGCGTACTCCGCCGATGTGCAAGGGCCCTGTGGGGGACGGGGCGAAGCGTACGCGCACTTCTCGTTCTGTCTGCGACATTTTTGTTATGTTTAGATAAGTTTTTGGCCTTGTTATGTTATGACTGCAAAATTAGTAAAAATCCTCAACTTAACAAAACATGAGTCCGGGAGCCATCTCTTGCCCTCGTCTCATTTTCCGTCAGGGATGCGTACGACTCTGACCGACGAGCCATATGCGGCCCAGTAGCCCAGGCCTCCCTCGATATTGGACGGACAGTTTTCTGAAAATGAGAACAGGAGATTTCCCGAGAGCGAAAGGTTGCTGTCGAAAACTTTCCAGAAGTCATAGAGCCGGCGGTCGATGGCCGCGATTTTGACAATGACGGTAGAGCCGGCCGAATAATAATGGCTGAAGTCGCTTTGCTCGTCGTCGTATGCGGAGTGGACGCCACGAGTGATGGTGTAACCTTCGCTTTCCGCGTAGTCTTTGCCGGCGAAAGTGCCGAGAAATGTGCCGAAGAACCGTTTTTCGAGTCCGTTCGTTTTTGAGAAGAATTTATAATAAGCATCCGGCGCCGGAGAATCGACAAATGCGCGCAGTGAAAACAAGGTGTCGCAGCCCTCGGCCGGTACGGTCTCTATTCTTGTGATTGCAGGAGACGGAAGCATTGTTACAGTGGACTCTACAGTGTCGGTCTCCGTTTCGACCACAAGACGGTATGTGTGTCCCACCTGGCCGTGCAGGCGCGATGAGGTATAGACAAAGGAGGTCGCATAATCTTTGTTCACTCGCCCGGAGAGCAGGTACTGGCGACCGTTGTCGTAAATGCTCACGCGAGCCCACTTCTCTACAAAGCCGTCGAAAGAGGAAGTTTCGGAAGTGAGGTCGACGGCATGAGTGACAATTACCACCGGTGCCATATCCTCTTCAATCCATCCTTCGACAACCAATGGCATAGGGCCGGCGCTAAGAACGGGCTCGTCGGACGTACAGCTTCCGAGCAGGAGAATCACGGAAAGGAGGTAGAGTATCTTTTTCATCAGAACTGTAATGTGTAAGTGAGTGACGGAATGACGGCTTGCATTACCGATTCGCGCTGTCGTATGCCGTCCTTGACTGAATACTCGGGGAAGCGGAAGAGCACGTTGCGGCAGCCAAGGGCATTGTAGACCGACACCGTGAATGTGTGACTCAGACGCCCTTCTCGCGTGATTTTCCAGGCGGCGGCGAGGTCCAGTCGCCGGTATGCCGGCAGGCGCGAGGAATTGTGTTCGAAGTACTCGCAGATAAGGTTCTCGTCTATCATATAGCCGTATTTTGCCCGGGTGTAGGGCGTGCCCGACGCATAAGTGAAAGAGCCGGAGAGGGTAAGCGGCGAGAGGGGATTATAGTTCAGGGATACAGACAGGTCGTGCGGACGGTCGTGCGACGACGGAATATAGCGGTCCGCCAGCTTCTCGATGCGCACTCGCGATGTGCTGTAGTTGTATCCGAGGCGCCCTCGTACTTTGCCTATCTGACGCATGGCCGACACCTCTATTCCGGCGGCGTAACCACGCCCCTCAAGGATATTGTCCAGAGGATTATAGGATGCCGAGGCCAGGTCCAGTATCGAGCCGTTCCATTCCACCGCATGCCGCATCCGGCGAGCATAGGCTTCAAGATTGACATACACTCCCGTATTGCCAAGCATGCCGCGGACTCCGGCCTCGATGCCGTAGACATCCGATGGGCTCACGCCGTGCCCGGCCAGTACCCGAAAATCTGTAGGCAGCCCGGCGCCGGATTCTTCGATAAGCCGGTCGAACATCACGCGCCGCCCGGCCGACACATAGACTGTGTATTCTTTTCCGAGCTCGGCGCTGATTTCGATTCGCGGCTGCGGACGGAAGAGGCGGTAAGCGCCGCTATGATACCCGGCCATACGCATTCCGAGTGTAAGTCTGAAGCGGCGGAATGAAAAGCCGTATTCGCCGGAAATACTATACTCTATAGCCGACGCCTCCCCGAAGCCGTTCTGGCCGGAAGTGTGGCGATGGCTGAAATCGGCGCCTACCGTAAATCGGCCCAGTGGGAACGATGTCGCCGCCTTGTACTCGCACATGTCGGATGGCAGGTCGATACGGCGGCCGCCTTCGTCGATTTTGAATTTGTTTCTGTACTCCGACCGGCTTACCGAGGTAATCGCTTTGCCGCGCAGCCAGGAAAGCGAGGCGGCACTGTTGCGCCAGCCGAGTTCTCCGTCCTTCGAGCCGTTGACATCATTGTTTATGTCAAGATAATCGCGGTTGCCGAAAAACGACAGCCGCAGAATGTCGCGGTCCGACGGCGCCCATGTCACGTCGCCGTTGATATCCGTAAATCCATATTTCAGACGCGAGCCTCCGAGCTTCAGGATATCGGGAAAAACGGCATCGAGGTACGAGCATCTGCCTCCTAACCCTATCGACAGGCCATGGGCGACGGGAATACGGACCGCCGCGTGGCTTTCGATCAGCCCTGCGGCGACACTGCCGTTAAGAACGGAATCGGGCCCGGCACCGCTTTCTGCGGCGAAATATCCTGCGGCAAGCGGCCCTGTAGTCATGGGAATGCGGCCGGGTGCGAATACATAGCTGCGATAATACGCCGGATTATAGGCGCTGAACAGGCCGAGCATATGAAGCGGATTTATAACCCTGGCATTATCGGATGTGAAGAGATTGTCGCCGCTTGAAGAGCCGCGGACACTCACGCCGCCCTGAAGCTCTGCCGTGGTAGTGACCGACGGCAAGGTCCTGATGATGGCGAGCGGATCGCCTGAGCCCATAAGCGTTACCTGCTCCCCGAGGAACCGGCCATTGAGATTGAGAAAACCGAGGCTGTCGATTTTTACCACGCGTCTGGGTGCCAATGTAGTCACTGTGATGGCGTCGAGGTCGTGGTGGCGGATATCTAAAGTGTCGGCCGGTTCGGCCTTCGCCGTAGCGAAGACCATTCCGGCCGACAAAAACAGTATGACGGTTTTTTTAATATTCATCACTGCCGCGCTCCTGACCTGTGATATTCAGGTACGTGTCGATGATTTCGTTATAATCGTCGATAAGCTTTGTGAAGGAAGTGCTGTCGAAGAAATCCTCCATGTAGAAAGATGTGTTGTCGGGGAACAACAGCATGGGAGTTATATTATAATAGTGGGTGTAAACGATCTCGGGATATATGAGGTCTTTTTCATCCACGTTGATTGTCTCGTTTCCGAGATATTCTCCGTTCTCATCATAACGATAGCCGTATATTTGCCATGGGCCATATATGGGCTCGTCCATACCGGTGGCCTCATTATACCTGTAATCGATCTGCCTGTTTACATCTAAAAGATAACCGTCCATTACCATGTAAGCACGTGTCTTGTCGTCATAGTACGGATAGTATTCGTCGGGTTCTTCCATGTATTCCCAGCCGAGATAGCCCTGGAGCTTGCTGTCGCCGTCGTAATAGAAACCGGCATCGGTATACGAATTTAATGTATTTACCTGAGCACCGAGGATATCGAGGTCGTAGGTAGTTACATGTACGGAAGAGCCTTCTTTTTTGAACACTTTTCCATTGGTATAATATGTGATACCATTCTTTTTGTATTCATAATAAGCGTCAGCATCCGTTTTGAACTCGTTATAGAATTTCGAAGCGTTGTAGCCCATGCCGCGTACCTGAAGTTTGCCGAGAAGGTCTGCAGTAGCTTCACAACGTTTGAACATGGCGATCAAGCGTTCGGGATTACCTTCTGAAATCAGATCGTTACCATATTCGCCGCCCCATTTCTCTGTCGATTCGTCTATTGCATCGTATATTTCCTCATAGCTTACGAAGTTCTTGCCGCTGAGCTTCGAGCTTGCTGTCAGGTAATCCTTGCCTTTGACAACGACACGGACGTCGTCGCGGATGCAGTCGTCCACTACATTCATGGTGTTCACTACATAGTAGTTGTTTGCATCGACCTCCACCTTCATGTCGATGCTCTTGCGGTCGTTGAGGGTGGTGTTGAGTGTGACAGTGGCAATCTTCTTGGAGTCGCGCGAGAAAGTGACGGTAACAAGGCGTGGAAAGCGGCCTTCGAAATCGCGTGTGGTCCAGGTGGTAAAATCGCTGCTGTAGGTCATGCTTGTGACGTAAGTCACATTGTTACGGCCGGTAAAGCGGAGCTCTACATGGTCGGGGCAGTCGCTCTTTTCCCATTTGCCTGATTTGGGATTGGCTGTATAGATACCGTTGTAATCCTCCAGTTTGTAGAAATTGACGGTCTTGGACTTAAAACTGCGTACGGCGGCAGGATTTCCGGCGGCAATCGCCTTGAGATCGTTCATCATACCGGCAAACTCGCCATGGACGCCGATGTAGTCGAGAGGACATTCGAATTCTATCGGAGCAAGATATTCGGTATCGCTGTCGATGAAGTCGTGGCACATCAGTATGATTTCCGTCTGGTCCTTGACGTCGAAACCATTGTAGGCTTCTGTTCCGATCTGTACGAGGCGCTCCTTCTGCTCTTCTGAGGTCAGTGACGTCGAGAGGGGAGCGGTAAAGGAAATGTAGTCGATCTCGTCGAGGTTGATGGTCTCGTCGTAGCCGACTACCGAAAGGGTATGGCCGTTGTTGGAAAAGCTGAGGTTTTCGGCCACGCCGAAATTGAATTTCGTGATTTTATCACCCTTGACTACATAGAAAGCCTTGGGAAGAGCGAACACCGTGCATACACACAGCACGGACGCTGCGAGAGTGGTAAAGATTTTCTTCATCAGAGGGCGACTTTAATGGTGTAACTTCCGGATTTAAAGACAACAGGACCGGCACCTTTCATCGCGTCGAGTGAAATGTGGTCGCCGGCTTTGGCCGGTATCGCAACAAGTTTTTTGCCGTCGATACCAAATGCCTCGAAGACACCGTCTGCAATCATATCGACAGCGAGTGTGGCACCGTTGAAACGGAATGTGGCGTCTGTTTTATTTTCGCCCACAATGTCAATGCCGCTGGTGGAATCGTCTACTTTGATGGTTTCGAGAGACTGCTGCGGATAAGTAGCGATGACTTGGCCTGCGGCATCGGACACTTCCATTGTGCCGCCTTTGAATGTCAGACGGTCGGCCTTGTCAAGATCTATAACTTGCCAGCCGTCGGAAGTCTTGATATGCAGGTAATTGGCTGCACTGAGGCCAAAAGATGCTGCAATAAGACAGAAACTGAGTAAAAATTTTTTCATTTAGTATAGGATAATGATTAGATTTTTTTGATGTCCTGCAAAATTAGATAAAATTATTACGCGCCTCGCCTATTTAACTTTGCTTTACATTACTTTACGTACATTAACCCCGAGGCGCTTTATTCGTTAATCAGCTATTTTCCTCTTGCGTGAGAGGGCTTCGAGGTAGTAGTAGTCGGCATAGTTCAGCGGCACGTCGATTTCGCTATTGCCGGGCTTGTGGCCTGTGGAGTGGAGCAGTATGAAGCCCCGGTGGCTGCCGGCCGGCGCGGTAGGCTGTGGCGTAATAGGGCCGGTCGATGTTGGCCTTTACATAGTCGAGCTGACTGCGGTCCCATGTGATTTGGGCCGAGGCGAGCAGGGCGGTAAATAAGGCTGCAAGGGTGTATAAGGCTCTTGTTTTCATATGCTTTTACTTTTTGCTCCAGCGGCAGCGGTAATTGAATCGGCGGTTTGGCGCAGTGTCGCCGTGTGTGCACAGTGATATGGGGTCGGTAAGCGATTCGGGGTTGTCGGCCCACTTGAAGTCGAAAGTCAGGCTGTCGCCGCCAAGGCCGAGGGCCTTGCGCGGTATGGCGAGCTCGAGCTCCTTGCCCTGCACCGAATATTCTATCCGTCCTGCCGGCAGCCATTGGCCTGTCGCTGCGTCGTAGCGCTCGAGGGTGCTGTGACGGGCGTCATCGACGCGGCGGTTCACGATGAAGTCGTAGCCGTGCCATCCTGTGGCCGGGTCATTGTCGGCATCGATGAGCAGTAGCATCCAGTTGGGATCGGTGTATGGCGTTATGTCGCTGTCGCACTGTACATAAAATGCTATGTCTTTCTTGCCGACGGCAACTTTGGATTCAACGATGTCGTTGCGGCCCGATGTGTTGGTGTAGTGGTGTCCGGCATATCCGTTGTGGTCGCGGTGCATTATGTCGCCGCGTGTGTCGAGATAGTAGGACGGCACCCCGGCCCATTTGTCGAACTTGCCGTTGATCTTCATGTTCTTTATGCCGGCGAGCTGAGGCACTTGGCGAGCGCCCTTGTAGCGCCGTATGTTCTGAGCCATCTGCATGTAGTAGTTGTCGGCGCATACGCCTTTGGCCGGCTGTATGGTACGGTTGAATTCAGCATTGTACTGGTCCACGAAATAGAAGGTGTTGTTTTTTCTGCCCAGGAAGGAGTCGGGGCCGTTGGGCTTTCCGTCGGGAGTCCTGTTCACGGCATATTTGCCTGCCGTCCACTCGTTCCAGTCGTTGAGGTAAATGAAATCGGGGTCGACGCTCAGGGCCTCGTCCCAGCGGTCCTGGAAATATATGCCGTAAGCCTCGGGGTTCTTTACCGTCTTTCCGAGCCAGGGCACGTAGGCGCTGTCGACCATGTCGTAACAGTTGAGGGCCGGTTCGCCGCTTTCGATGCGCCAGCATTTGCCAGTCATCGATATCGGGTGCTGTCCGGCCGTGACAGCCATCTGCTCGAAACGCCCCTTGTGTGTCGCCGCGCGTTTCGCCGGGCTGCGCCGGCTCACTGAGGTGTCGCTCATTTCGTAGCCGAAACACCAGTTGTCCTCGGTGCCGGCGTATGGTTTGCCACCCCATTCGTTGTAGCCCCACCACATGTTGCGGAGCGTGAAGAAGTCTTTTACTTCTTTCGAATAGTCCTTGTAGAACTCGTCGGCATAGTCAGAATCGCCGTAATGAGGGTTGGCCGGATCGCTTGCCGCCGCCGGATCATAGTTGGGATTCGGGTTGCCGTTGCCGGCGCCGTTGGCATCGAGCGTCGGATTCATGTTGCAGAGAAACAGGGGCTTGCCGTCCCAGTAGAACCACAGATTCTTGTGCTGCCCGGTCTTGTAGTAACGCTCGTAGATCTGTTGAGCGCAAGTCATGGGGTGTCCGTTGAAAGCCCAGAAACATATCTGCGGCACCTCGTTGCCTTTTTCCTTCATTGCAGCCATCACATCGAAGAGAATGTCCCATTGCTCCCAGTAGCATACACCGTTGGTAACGTCGAGTATCAGGACGTCGACCCCGGCGTCGCTGAGCATGGATATGTCCTTCTGTATTACCCATCTGTCGTTGCTGAGGAAGTAGCCGTTCTCGGGCTCTCCCCAGTGCCAGCTTCCCATGCGGTTGGGACTGTTCCACAGGCCTGTGCGGTCGGTAAATCGGGCCATAGTGTCGGCCTGCAGAGTCTCGTCGACGTTGCGGTAGTCGCGCGGCGAGTCGTAGAGACTCTCGTCGTGCCATGTAATGTAGAATATACCTACTGTGCGCTTCTTGTCGTCGCGTTTGCTCATTGAGTCAGGGTCGGGCATGCTTCGGCCGAGGGCGTCGGTGGCTACCCATGTGTCGGACATGATATCGCGTGCGGATGCTGCGACACAGGACATTATATAGATGAGAACTGCAAGAAAAAGGATTGATCGGTTCATGTGTGTAAAGTGATTTGTCTGTTGATTCGATAATACGAATAAGACGTTAGCAAAAGTACTATTTTTTTTGTTACCTTTGTCCGGCGAAAATAAAATTATTGATTTATGCTCGGACGAAAACAGATAAACAGGTTATTTGTTGTATCATTTGTATTAATTACAACTCTAACAATGACAGCACAGAACATAAAACTCCCGGCACCCTCCACACAAGGCGGAATGCCGATGAATAAAGTGATGTCGTCGCGTCACAGTGTACGTGAATATGACACAGCGCGCGAAGTCGACAACGCCACTCTCGGCCAGATACTCTGGATGACCGCCGGCATCAACCGCCCCGATGCCAAACCGGGTCACGGCGGCATGGTGGCAAACCGCACTAATCCCACCGCGCTCAACCGCCAGGAGATACGTGTGTATGTATTCGGCAAGGACAGCGTGAGTGAATACGTAGCCGACGGGCATATGCTTCGTCAGGTATGCGCCGGCGACCATCGCAAGTTACTCGCAGGCACGGCCCAGTTCTCGCAGGACTTTGTGACAGACGCACCCTATATAGTATTGTTCGTGGCCGATCTCAGCGGCCTTCCCGAAGATGAGGCCACCCGGCAGATGGCTCTTATCGACGCCGGTATAGCATGCGAGAACCTCAATCTCGCCTGTGTGTCGGAGGGCCTTGCCACCGTGCCGCGCGCCACGATGGATAAAGAGGCTGTTTCGTCCTTGCTCGGCTTCACGGCTCTGCAGATCCCCGTCCTCAACAATCCTGTAGGATACGCAAGGTAAAAATACGTTCTTCTGCCTCTGCCGGCGATTTTGCTCTTTCGCAAAAATGCACTAACTTTGCGAAGCAAAATCTAAGCCGATGAAGCAGAAAGAACGTTACGATGCGATCATAGAGCGCTTTGCTGCGACGATGCCTTCGCCGCAGACCGAACTGCACTACGACAACCCCTACCAGTTGCTCGTAGCCGTGATTCTTTCGGCTCAGTGTACCGACAAGAGGGTCAATATGATAACGCCGGCACTCTTCGAGGCATTCCCCACGCCTGCCGCCCTTGCCGCCGCGACACAGGAGCAGGTGTACGAGCTCATAAAATCGTGCTCGTACCCCAACAATAAGGCCAAGTCGCTTCTGGGCATGGCGCGTAAGCTTGTGGAGGAATACCATGGCGAGGTGCCCGACGATATCGACAATCTGATGAGCCTGCCGGGCGTCGGACGCAAGACGGCGAACGTGATACTGTCGGTAGTCTACGACCGTCCGGCAATGGCGGTCGACACGCACGTGTTCCGTGTGGCCGAGCGTCTTGGCCTTACCACCGGAAGCCGCAGCCCCAGGGCTACCGAGGAGAAACTTACCGGCAATATCCCTGTAGACATGATAGCGAGGGCCCACCACTGGCTTATCCTTCACGGGCGCTATGTGTGCAAAGCGCGCAAGCCCGAGTGCGACACGTGCTTCCTTGCCGATGTATGCCGCTATCATGAGCGCGAGGCCGCCCGGGCCATGCGTATTGACGAGAAAATTAAAGCCGCGGCCGCACGCCATGGCGCAGACCTTAACGATTGCGAGAAATGACAGGCGACAATCTGTTTCTGGTCATCATCGAGGTGCTCGGCACTATAGCCTTCGCCATATCGGGCATCCGCCTTGCCGCCGCCAAGAATTTTGACTGGTTCGGAGCTTATGTCGTGGGCCTCGTTACCGCTATCGGCGGCGGTACTCTCCGCGACCTGCTTCTGGGTATACCGGTGTTCTGGATGCAGTCGTACATGTATCTTGCCGTCACATTCCTCTCGCTTGTCATAGTCATTATATTCCGCCGCTTCCTTGTCGGTGGCATGCGCACACTCTTTATCTTCGACGCCATAGGCCTTGCGCTCTTTGTGGTCGTAGGCATAGAGAAGAGTTTCGCCGCGGATTATCCGGCGTGGGTGGCTATAGTGATGGGTATCATTACCGGCTCTTTCGGCGGTGTCACACGCGACATACTTATCAACGAGGAGCCTCTCTTTTTCCGTAAGGATATCTATGCCACGGCATGTCTTGCCGGAGGCCTTATATACTGGATAGTGTCGCTGATACCCTCGGCGACGGCTCTTGTGGCCCAGATATCGTGCGCCGCCACCGTAATAGGCCTGCGTGTAGCGGCGGTACACTACAATTGGTCGCTGCCTATACTCCGTGTCGACCCCAAGGATCTGCCTAAAGAACAATAAGCCATGAGACCACACCGACGTTCACGACGATATAGAGAGATAGCCCTGCGTCATCAGAAATCGATGCAGTTTGTGAAGTATTGCATCGTGGGCGTGCTCAACACGCTGGTCACGCTCGGCGTGATATATCTGTGCAAGTCGCTGCTGGGTTGGAATCTCTATGTAAGCAACGCCCTCGGCTATATATGCGGAGTGGTCAATTCTTTTGTCTGCAACCGACAGTGGGTATTTCACAGCCACGGGCATTACGGCCGCGAAGCCGTGAAGTTTATCGTCGGCTTCCTGCTATGCTACGGGCTGCAGTTCTTTGTGGTGTGGATGTTGACAAGCACCTACGGCAAGTACGATTTCCGCATCCTCGGCATAGTTCTTTCCGGCTATGGCATAGCCACCCTCATAGGCAATGTGGTGTACACACTCGCCAATTTTGTATATAACCGCATGGTCACATTTACCGCCCGATAATGGAAACACCCGATCTCGATAATCCACGCCTGTGGCGCATGGCCCTGGAGCTCTCTCCCGGAGTGCTTCACGCTGTCATCACATCTACCGTGGCTGACTCATCGCTCGTCTATCGCCGTCTGCCCCTCGACAACAGCCTGCCTCTGCACAAGGCCCTCGAAGAGATCGTGTACGCCACTCCCGAGCTGCTTGCCGATTATGGTAAGATCGATATACTTGTCGATAACGAGTCGTATACTCTCGTGCCCGAAGAAATAAGCTGCGACAATGCCGCGATAGCCGATATGACGCAGCTCTGCAAGGACGAGGATGAAGAACCGGCGGTAGAGGCCGACGGCCCCGTAGCCGGCGCTAAAGTAGTATGGGCTATGCCCGAAAAGGCACGGCAGTTTCTTGCGCGTACGTTCCGCAACGCTCCTGTGAGTCATTCCATGTCGATGTTGCTCAGATACTGGAGCCGTAAGGATGATATGAGCAACCGCGTGAAGGTATTTGCCTATCTTACCGACGGCACGCCGCGCCGCATCGACCTTGCCGCTTTCGATGCCGGCGGACATCTCGTTATGGCCACAAGCAAGACATGGGCGGCCGATACGGATGCTCTCTATTATATACTTGCCTCCGCTCGCCCGGCAGGTTTCGATGCCGCCACCGACGAGCTGCTGCTATGCGGCGACAGTGCTCTGCGCATGGCCCTTACACCGCTGCTTTCGCGCTATGTCCGCCACGTGATGCCGCTAATCTTCCCGTCGGCGGCCATGCGGGCCGGAAAAGAGGCCTTCAAGGCTCCGTTCCCACTTATAATATTGCCATTATGCGAATAATACGAGGTAAATACGGCCGTCGCCGCTTCGATGTGCCGACGAATATCACGGCACGTCCGACCACCGACTTCGCCCGTGAGAATATATTTAATGTGATCGAGAATTATGTGGACCTCGAAGGGCTTGATGCGCTCGATCTTTTTGCCGGCACGGGTGCCGTGAGCTTCGAATTTCTCTCGCGTGAGTGCGCGTCGGTCACTTCGGTGGAGAAAGCCGCCACGCAGCAGCGCTTCATACAGAAAGTAGCCAAGGAGTTAGGCGCCGACAATCATAGCCTTGTGCGCGGCGATGCCCTCCGTTTTATCGCGTCGGCCCCCAAGGCTTACGATGTGGTGTGGGCCGATCCGCCATACGATATGCCCGGCTTCGCCGACATTCCCGGCGCTATCCTGTCGTCGGGGCTTGTCAAACCCGGCACGCTCGTAATAATCGAGCATAATAAACTTCACGACTTCTCTTCGCTCCCCGGCTTCCGCGAGCACCGCGCCTACGGCTCAGTCAATTTCTCGATTTTTGTAGTAGAGTGAAATGCTTCATCGGCTTTCTGCTAATGAGCTGATAAGGTCGACATAAGTTTCTGCTCCCGGGAAACCGGTAAAAGATGCTGCAAGGTCGTGAGAGGAGTTGAAGAAAATGTACCCGGGGAAACCGGAGAGATTGTATGTCTTGCCTATCACGTCTACTGAATTATTGCCAATCCTTATGTGTTCGCCTGAAATCGAAGGTATTTTGTTTTTCCAGTCGTCGACAGGAGTTGTCTCGGTTGCGATATAAAGGAATACCACATCTTTAGAGTCGATATCCTTGCGTAATATCTCGCTTTTGGCGATGGCTTCAAGGCAAGGAACGCACCAGGTGCCCCATATATCTATTACTACCGGTCTGTCGGGATAGACTTTATCGAATCTATGCTATGTGAGAGGAAGACTGAACTTTTTCAACAATAAATTTGTCTATTTATTACTAATTAGTTATCTTTGTCCCATCAAATCTATGGATAGGCAAGATATAGAAATCCGTATAGTTTATAAAACACCTCAATTTGAGGCGTTCTATAACTCGTTACCGACAAAGGTGCAGGCTAAATTTATGTACGTAATAGATATCGTAACTACCATTTATGATGTCTCTACAAAATTTGTCAAGCACCTTCAAGACACGGATCTATATGAGATGCGCGTATCGGTAGGAAGTAATGAGTATCGTACGATTCTCTTTGCCATTGATAAAGCCAATATCATAGAGGCCAGAAGGATTATCCTGTTAAATGGCTTTTTGAAGAAATCAAATAAAGATTACCGTAAGCAAATAGAAATTGCTCAATCAATAATAAATGAGTTGGAACAATGAGACAGTTAAATCCTGAAAAATTAGCGAATTTGCCGACTTTCAACCAACAGCTGGACGAAGAATACGGCAAGCCCGGAACTCCGCAGCGTGAGGAGTTTCACGAGGAAGCTCTCTCGTGGTATTACGGGCAGTTGCTACGCGATCGCAGGCGCGAGCTTAAAATGACACAGCGTGAAGTGGCAGAAAAAGTCGGTCGCGAACAAAGTTATATAGCGCGTGTAGAACGAGGAAAAGCCGATATTCAGCTGTCGAGTTTCTTTCGCATTGCGGCAGTGCTTGGCATTCAGTTCATACCTACATTTGCAACCGTTCTGAAATAGTGGTACAAGTTCACGCTTCAATTGTAATGGGTCGGGGTTGACTTATTGGTAAATTGGGAAAATATTTGTAACTTTACACCCAAATTAGCTGTTTTTGACTTAAAAAGTTGAAAGGAGCACAGTAACCGGCACGAAACGGTATTAATTTGCTATGGAAAAAGTTAACAGATTGCTGGTACTGATCACACTTATCTTCTTGTCGGCTACGGCAATAGAGAGCCATGCCCAGGGAGAATTCAAGCGAAAGCTTGAGCAGGTGTCGTTCGTACCAAAAGGCGCATGGGTGGCTGGTGTCAGCGTGAGCTATTCTCAGTCCGACCAAAACAACTATCAGTTCCTTGTCTTCGAAAAACTCGATGGCGACACTTACACATTCAAGGTAAGCCCTACGGTCATGTTCTGTTTCAAGGACAATCTTACCGCCGGCGGCCGTTTCTCATACAGCCGTCAGCAGACACGCCTCAATTCGGGCGATCTTGTCCTCGACAGCGAGACGTCGTACGATGTGGACAATCTCTATAGTGTGAGTCACAGCTATCTCGGCACTGCCTTGTTCCGTAATTACATCAGTCTGGGACGTAGCACACGCTTCGGCCTCTTTACGGAAGTGCAGCTTCAGCTCGGCGGCGGCCAGTCAAAGCTGTGCAGCGGCACAGGCAAGGATCTTACCGGAACGTATGAAAGGAACTTCCAGATGAATGTCGGCATAGCCCCCGGCCTTGCAGTGTTCCTCAATAACTATTCGGCGCTCGAGGTCAATGTGGGTGTGCTCGGTTTCAAGTACAATCACAGCCGTTCGGTAACCGACCAGATCCATGTGGCCAACCGGCACAGCCAGCATGCGAACTTCAACATCAACCTATTTTCGATCACATTCGGTGTGATGTTCTATATATGATACCATTATGAAACGAACACTCCAACTTATAATATTCGTTCTTGCCATAGCGGTATCTCTCCCTGCCGGCGCACAGATCATACAGCGCAAGAAGCTTGTCGAACTGAACATGGACAGTATAGAGCATGTGGTGGTTGCCGGCGATACAGTGCCTATCATCATGCCGGAGAAGAACTATGGCCGTTTCGACCGAGGCCTGTTCAATTATATGTTTATCCCCAAGGGCAAATGGGGCTTCGGTATCACGGCCAGCTACGGCGAGCTCCAGTCCGAGGACATACAGGTGCTGTCGGTAATAAAGGATCTTGACTTCAAGGGCAAGATGTACTCGATCAAGCCTTATATCTCTTATTTCTACAAGAGCAATATGGCAGTCGGCCTCAAGTTTGACTACACCCGAGGCATCGCCGATCTCGGTCGCCTGGCTGTAGACTTCGACGACGATCTCGACTTTACCCTTCGCGACGTCAGCTATTATCAGCAGAGCTTCTCGGTGGCAGCCTTCCACCGCGCCTATGTCGGCCTCGACCAAGGCGGCCGTTTCGGCATTTTCAACGAGACCGACCTCTCTTTCGGCAGCGGATCGTCGCGCTTCAAAAGGCTGTACAACGGCGAACCCAAGGATACACGAACGATAATAACGAAAGGCTCCCTCAACTTCAGCCCCGGCGTGTGCGTCTTCCTGCAGGATTATCTGTCGTTCAATGTGTCGTTCGGCGTTTTCGGCATACACTGGCGCAAGGAGTCGCAGACAACCGACGGCTATGACGAAGGCTCGCGAGTCACTTCCGGTGCCAATTTCCGCTTCAATATCTTCAATATTAACTTTGGCATGATGGTAGTGATATGAAAAAGTATTGTTCAGCACTGGCGGCTCTCCTTGCCATTACATTCAGCTCCTGCATCAAAAACGACATACCCTATCCACACACCCAGGTCAATATCCTCGCACTTGAGGCAAAGGGCCAGGATCAGGGCACACAGATAGATTCGATAGCCTGCACGGCCACCATCCATTTCCCCGAGGAGGTGGATATCTATAATGTAGAGATAACGGAGGTAAAGATTACTCCGGGCGCCGAGACCGTCGGGACTCCGTTCGCCGGCCCGATAGACCTCAGCAGTCCCTACGAGGTTGTGCTCAGGCTTTATCAGGACTATACATGGACGATAATCGGCCGCCAGGAGATAGAGCGCTATTTCGAGGTCGACGCCCAGATCGGAGCCACGGAGATCGACGCGGCCGCACATCGTGTGGACGTCGTGATACCCGAGACTCAGGACCTTAAGGCCGTGAGAGTGTTAAAGGCTAAATTAGGCCCTGCAGGCTCTACCATGGAGCCCGATCTCGCGGCAGGCGGTACGTTCGACGGCTCGGAGCCGTTCGATATCAAAGTGTCGGCTTATGGCCGCACGGAGGTGTGGACCGTCAATGTCGCTACCGTCGAATCGGCCGTGCGTACTACCGGCGTCGATGCCTGGACCTGCGTGGCATGGGTACACGGAATGGGCGAGGCCGGCAAGAACTTCGGGGTAGAGTACCGTCTCGCCGGCGATGATGAGTGGACCGAGGTTCCCTCGGCCGACATCACAGTGAACAGCGGCGATTTCACGGCACGCATAAGCCATCTTAGCCCCAACACGGCATATCAGGCCAGGGCTGTGTCCGAAGAATTTTACGGCGAGACCGTCGATTTCACTACCGGCGGCGATCCGCAGATGCCTAACAGCAATTTCGACGACTGGTGGCTCGACAAAAAGATATGGTGTCCGTGGCTCGAAGGCGGCACTCCCTATTGGGGCACCGGCAACAAGGGCGCGACGACGCTCGGCGAGTCCAACACCACACCGACCACCGACACACCGTCGGGCTCGGGATGGGCAGCAAAGCTCGAGACACGCTTTGTGGGCATAGGCATGCTCGGCAAGCTCGCGGCCGGTAATATATTTGCCGGAGATTATGTGAAGACAGTAGGCACCAACGGCGTGCTCGCGTTCGGACGTCCCTACACCGACCGTCCCACCAAGCTGCGCGGCCAGTACAAGTACACAGGCACGAATATCAGCCATTCGTCGTCGGACTTCAAGCATCTCGTTGGCCAGCCCGACACATGCATCATATGGGTGGCCCTGATCGACAGCGACCAGCCCTTCGAGATACGTACCGACCCGAAGAACCGTCAGCTTTTCGACCCCGACGGCGACTATGTGATAGCCTACGGCAGTCTTGAATGCTCTCAGACAATAAGCGAGTATATACCTTTCGAGTTCGAACTGAATTATAAATCGACATCGCGCCGACCGAAATACATACTTGTCACGGCTTCGGCCAGCAAGTACGGCGATTATTTTACCGGCGGTAACGGATCTACCCTTTTCCTCGATGACTTTGAACTTCTCTACGATTACTAAGGCCATACTTCTTGTGGCAGCCTTGGCGTTGCCGGTAAATATTTTTGCCGGCGGCACCGAAGCCAAGACAGATATAAAGAAATATATACCTGAGTTCCACGGCACCATGAGGGCGTTCTACCAGCTGTCGACCACAGCCGGCGACTCCCGTTTTATGGTGCGCAACGCCCGACTGAGTGCCGGAGGCTTCGTGCTGCCCAAGGTCGACTATCTCCTGCAGGTGGATTTCTGCGACCGCGGCAAGATAAAGCTCCTCGACGCCTATATGCGAGTAAGCCCTGCCAAGGGTCTGCAGTTCTACGCCGGACAGATGCGAGTGCCTTTCTGCGTGGAGGCTACACGTGCGCCTCATGCTTATATATTCTGCGATGTGGGTCTTGTTACCGTGCTGGGCAATCTGCGCTCGGTGGGCGTGAAGGGCTCTTATAAAGTACCCGGATCGGGCTTGTATATGGAAGGCGGCGTGTTCAACTCCACCGACATGATCGACCACAACTCATGGAACTCCGCGCTTACCTATGGTGTCAAGGCCAACTATACAGCCGGCGGCCTTAAGCCCGAGATCGGCTTCATGTCGCGTGTGCCCGGAGGCAAGGGCATAGGGTGCCGCATCAACCAGATGGACGTGTCGCTTTCGTGGCGCTACGGCGGCTTTTTCGTGGAGGGAGAGTATATATGGAGGCATTATTGCGGTCCGTTCTCCAACTCTCAGGCCTACAGCATACTTGCCGATTACGCGTGGCCTGTCCGCTGGGCGGTGGCAAACAGGATGTCGGTGCAGAGCCGTTTCGAAGGCCTTACAACGGCCACTGTAGGCCAGTATGTCGACGGGGTTCTTCCAGCCGATATCAATCCGCGCCGCCGCCTCACTGTAGGCACGACCCTGCGCTACGACTATGGCAAGGCACATTTTGACTACAAGATAAATTACGAGCAATATTTTTATTCCCACGACGTCACAAACATCAGTCTTTCCGACAATTCCAAACTTGTCGTAGGCGCGGTAATGTACTTCTGACGTCACATAACATATAAAATACTACAAAGATATATGGCACTACAATGCGGCATTGTCGGCCTGCCTAACGTCGGCAAATCAACTCTCTTCAATTGCCTGTCGAATGCTAAGGCACAGTCGGCCAATTTCCCTTTCTGCACCATCGAGCCCAACGTGGGCGTTATAACCGTGCCCGACGACCGCCTTACCAAGCTTGTCGAGATGTGCAATCCCAAGTCGGTCGTGCCTGCGACTGTCGAGATTGTCGATATCGCCGGTCTTGTGAAAGGCGCCTCCAAAGGAGAGGGCCTCGGCAACAAATTCCTCGCCAATATCCGCGAGACCGATGCTATAATACATGTGCTCCGTTGCTTTGACGACGACAATATCACACACGTCGATGGCTCGGTAGATCCCGTGCGCGACAAGGAGATCATAGACATGGAGCTGCAGATCAAGGACCTCGAGACCGTAGAGACACGCCTGGCCAAGACCATAAAGGCTGCGCAGACCGGCGCCGACAAGTCGGCCAAGATGCAGGCAGCGGCTCTTACCAAGATCAAGGAGGCGCTCGAGAAGGGCAAGCCGGCGCGCTCGGTAGAGTTCGACTCAGAGGAAGAAGAACGCTTCGCCCGTGATCTGTTCCTGCTCACAGCCAAGCCCGTGCTCTATGTCTGCAATGTGGATGATGCTTCGGCAGCCACCGGCAACCATTATGTAGATGCCGTTCGCGAGGCTATCAAGGATGAAGGCGCCGGGCTGCTGATCGTGGCCGCCGCTACCGAAAGCGATATCGCCGAGCTCGACACATGGGAGGAGCGTCAGGAGTTTCTGGCCGAGATAGGCCTGGAAGAGTCGGGCGTGTCGCGCCTCATACGTGCCGCCTATGCGCTGCTCGACCTTCAGACATACTTTACCGCCGGCCCCGACGAGGTGCGCGCATGGACATTCCGTCGCGGATCTAAAGCTCCGAAATGCGCCGGTATCATCCACACCGACTTCGAAAAAGGCTTTATACGCGCCGAGGTAATAAAGTACGACGATTATGTGACTCTCGGAGGCGAGACCGCCGTGCGCGAGGCCGGCAAGATGGCTGTCGAAGGCAAGGAGTACATTGTCAGGGACGGCGACATAATGCACTTCCGCTTCAATGTGTAAATAAGCCGGTCAGAGACACTCGTCCTACAGATATTCGCCGAGTCCCTGTCGCACGACAATGGGCTCGGCGCTGTTTGTAAGATCTACCACCGTCGACCCTACGCTGTTGCCCCTGCCGCCGTCGATTGTGATGTCGAGGCCCGGGCAACCGTCGTATTTCAGCGCCAGATTCTCGGCATCGCATATGTCGCAGTCCTCATCGGCCGTTGCCGAAGAGGTCATGACCGGTCCGCCGAGCTCACGTGCGAGTTCGAGGGCGAAAGCGTTGTCGGGGATGCGTATGCCTACACTCTTGCGACCCTTGAACACTTTGGGCAGCTTGAGCGAAGCCGGCAGGATAAATGTAAACGGTCCGGGCAGGCAACGCTTGAGGATCCGGAATGCCGTATTGTCGATCCTGGCGTATTCGGCGGCCTCCGATATATCGGCGCAGACGATGGAAAGGAGATTCTTCGAGGCGTCGATGCCTTTTAGCCTGCATAATTTCTCTATGGCCTTGTTGTTGAGGCCGTCGCAGCCGAAAGCGTAGAGGGTGTCGGTAGGGTAGATTATTATCTGGCCGTCGCGCATGGCTTCGACGGCTTCCGCTATAGCCCGTGAGTCGGGCGTGTTGCCGTAGCTTCTGAATATTCTCATGGTGTAATCCTCCGGTAACTTGTGCGGATGTCCGATGCCGAGGCATAGTCGGTAAGCAGCCGGCGCACGAGAGCCTCGACTTCTTCTTTACTCTGTTCGCCCTCGCCGTAGAGATTGACGGTCATTGTAAGGCGCCGGGTGTCGGGCGAAAGCTTTGTGCGGTCGTTGTCCGACGTCGGGGTGCCGACACCGCCCGTAGCGTCGCGGTATACCGGCATGCCGGCGATATTGAGCTCTCCGCGTCCGATGGCGAGATAGGGCTCGCCTTCCTGTCCGATGCCGAGGGTCAGTGTGGAGCCGACGAATTTGTCGGTGTCGAAACCTCCTATCGAATGGCCTGTGACAAGCGACAGCAGATTGATGAGATCGATGACGGCCAGGGAGCGGTAGAGCTCCAGCCCTTTTACAGCACGGCGGCACAGGGCCTCGGCGCTCGGCCTGTAGCGGTTGGGTTCCTTGCCGCAGGCTTTGTATGCTTTTCGTGTGGCGTCGATAGCCGGGCGGTGGCGTATGTCCTCGAGGGCGTAACGGCTCCTGATGGCGGCGCATGCCTGTTCTATTTCATTCCACAGTGCGTCGGATGTCGGGCCGTTGACTACATCGGCCTCGACCAAGAGCACCTCGAAATCAGGCACAGCCACGCTTATATCTTTGTCGAATTGTACTTCCATATCTTAAGCGGTAATTACAATTGCAAAGATAACGATTAATCATTTAACTCCAAGGCTTGTTTTAGGGCTTCTTTCAGGTTTAGGGTGTAATTGGTGTCGGTCCTTGCGGCGACGACGCCGGCGCCGGTAGATACGTTGCTGTAGCCACGGAGCGGCGCTCCGAGACCGATTTCGCTGATATCGCCGAGAATACCGTTCTCGGTATGCCACATGTAGCACAACCAGTTATAGTAGCTCTCGGATATGGAACTGAGTGTAAACTCCAGGCCGCAGTCAAAATTCATGTCGGCGTACTCGTCCTCTTCCGACCATTGCGTGCGCCATCCGCCGTATGTAAATCTGAGGTGGAGGGTGTACTTGTCGCCGGCAAACTGCCTGTCGGTAAAGAAGGTTGAGCCGCTCGAATCATATCCCATTACCGACTCGAATACTCCCTCGTGTTCCGAGAATATAGGCTCGGCGTCGTATTCGAAGTAGCCTGGGTAGAACGTGCTATATTCTTTAGCGAAGCTTGTGTATGAAAAACGATAGAAATTGTCGGCGCCGGCTTGATCGGAGAGCGTCATTTCGGCGTTTATGTCGAAGTGTACATCGGCATACATGAATCTGGGGTTGGAGAAATCTTTCCATATGCTTATGTCGGAGAGCGAGAAGGATACGTCGACGATAGGAACTGCGACGGGCACCTTTGTGGCGGCTTCCGCACGGCCGTAGACGGCACTCTCGGCGACAATGCGTATGCTGTCGCCTTCACGGGCAATGTAGTCTTCGCCGGCCGTAGTGCCGTTGACATAGACCGTTACCGATGCGTCGGGCACTGAGCGGTTGCTTTTGGCAGTGTCGGAATAGAGCCATGTGCGCGACACTCTCACTTCTATCGGCTCGCCGGCGGTAATGAGCGAGTTGATGCAAAGCACGGGCTCCGTTTCAATATCGGGGGTAAAGTCGTCGTAGCAGGCTGTGGCACACAGGGCGAGCGTGGCGATGAATATGTGTCTTAAAATTCCCATGTATATGATATTGAGGGTATTATGGGGAGTAACTTTATTTTTTGGAATACCGGTATGGACTTGGTGGATACGCCGGTAGAGGTCTCTTTGTATACTTTCTTGTGACCGAGACGTATGCCTACGGTATTCATATGACAGTAAGCGTTGTAGAGACCGAAGGACCAGTAGCCATGCCTGTTCCTGACGTTGCACGACAGATCGAGCCGGTGGTAGAATGGCAGACGGTAGTTGTTTATGTCGGCGCGGAGAGGTACGTTGTCGGTGTATCCGTCGAAGTCGGGCCCTTCCCATACCTGCGACAGCAGAGTGAACCGGTTGCCTGAATGTCCTGTCCATGCGGCGTTCAGTTGCACTTTGTCGCTTGCTTTCCAGCTGATGGCGATGTTGACGGTGTGCCTGTTGTCGAAACGGGCAGGGTAGGTGCGGCCTCCGTTTTTCTCTTTGAACGTGCGGTCGGCCCAGGCAAGCGAATAGGCAATGTGTCCGGTAATCTTGCCGTAGACCTTTTCTATCTTGAAGTCGATGCCTTTGGCAGAACCGTTGCCTGAGGTAAGGCGGTCGTTCCATATATCGAGAGGTGGCCTGAGGTAGTATTCATCGCGGTAGTCGAGCAGATTGTGCATCGACTTGAGGTAAGCCTCGGCCGACACTGTGTAGTTGCCGCCGTCCGTGCCCCAGTATGCCCCGATGGCCACTTTGTCGGCGCTCTGTGGCTTGAAACGGCCGCAGACGGGTATCCACTGGTCGGTGGGCAGCGACAGATAGGTCTGTGCGAGCTGATGCACGTATTGCACGGTGTGGCTGTAGGCGGCCTTGACGGCTACGTTACCGACCGGGCGATAGCTAAGCGAAACGCGCGGCGATATGCCGTGGCGTGTATCGCCGTCGATGTCGAACAGCGACGCATGGAGGCCCATGTCGGCCTGCAGCTTGTCGCTGATGTCGCGGCCGTATTCGATATAGGCATTGAGCTCGTTTGCCCCGTAAGTGTAGGTGGAGTCCCGCCTATAGATGTCCGTGTCGTTGAAGATCTGAGATCTCGATGTGCGTTCGGGCAGGAAAGAATGCCTTGTATATCCGGCGCCGAATTTTATTCGCGACATATCGTCGGGACGCCAGATGAAGTCGCCGCGGAATATAAGGTCGCTTATATTGTTGTCGGTCTTGATGAGCGACTGCGACACGTCGACAGACTCGGTGCTTATGTCGTGTGTCACGTCGTCGTGCTTCATAGTGGAAAAGTAGCGTGTGTATGCGGCCGTGAACTCAGATGTGATGTCCTCGTTTATGCGCCAGTCCAGACCGGCCTGGACTACAATGTTGCCCCAGTCGAGATTATACTTGTCGGATTCGAACCACCCGTAGTCGTTCGCCGTGAATTTCTCTTCGCTGCCGCTGCGCAGATAGTCGTTGCCGTAGTATGCGCTGACGAAACCGTTGACGTCCGGCGAAAAGCTGT
This sequence comes from Muribaculaceae bacterium, assembly GCA_017620635.1. Taxonomy (GTDB): domain Bacteria; phylum Bacteroidota; class Bacteroidia; order Bacteroidales; family Muribaculaceae; genus CAG-873. The sequence goes on from JAGAUV010000019.1 coordinate 101,746, forward strand.
GGTAGATCTTGGCGTTGAAGTCGCCGAAGGCATATCCTGCCCGTATCTTTTCGTCCTGCTTTGAATTGACTATGGCCAGAATAGGTATTGTGAGTATGTCGTACCACGAACGCCGCAGTCCGATGAGATAGGAAGTGCGCGAGCCTATCGGGCCGGCGATGTTGAATGCTCCCGATGTCAGACCGAGCCGGGCACTGCCGCCATGATGCTCGTAGAGACCGTTCCTGAGCCGCACGTCCATGAACGAGGACAGGCGTCCGTCGTATTTGGCCGGCATGGAAGTCTTGTAGAAGTCGATGTAATTTATAATGTCGGTGTTGAATGCCGAGAACAGTCCGGCGAAATGATTGACTTGATAAATCGGCACATTGTCGAGCATATACAGGTTTTCGTCGTGCTCGCCGCCGTGTACGTTCATGCCGGCGAAGCCCTCTGTGCCGGCAGCAATGCCGGGTTGCATCTGTAGAGCTTTTATTACATCGTTTTCGCCGAACAGCGAGGGGATATTCTTGATCTCGGCGCCGCTGATCTTCCGGGCTCCGATTTCGACAGTCTCCACAGGCGGAGCTTCGGTGCGCGACACTACTTCGAGCTCGGGCAGCACGGTCGTTGTATCTGTCCTTATAATCTCTGGCCTGCTTTCTTTTTTAGGACGGCTGAGTTTCTTCTGCGCTTTCTTCCGGGAGAGTATTATGTTTTTGCCCTTTATCTTGTATGCGATGTCGGTGTCATGGAATATATCTGAAAGGACCTTTTTCAGCGGCTTGTCTTTGGCATCGATTGTCAGACGCAGATTCTTCAGCAATTCCGATGAATATACGAAATTATAGTCGGTCTGTTCCACTATCATGCGGAATACCTCCGCGGCCGGGCGGTCGACAACGCTGATATCGATGTTGCGGCCTTCTGCGCATAGTGCCAGACCGATCATACATAGAAGTATTATCTTTCTCATTGCTCGGATATTGTCATATCGGTGCCAAGGATGTCGTTTATGGTCTCGACAAGGTCGGCGGCGGTGCCTTCATAGTGAAGCGACAGGCTGTAGCCTGCGGCATTGTCGGGAATATTGTCGACCTCGACACCATATACATTCTTTATCTCGGCTACGACCACAGGCAGCGGAGCGTCTTCGAAGTCGATAGTCCTTACAGCCTGCATGATATATTGCACCTCCGTGTCGGGTTCCTGTACCGTCTCTATTTCCTGTCCGGCATGCCAGTGATCGATCAGTACGGCAGCCGTAGCGCTCAGCGCGACGATGCCGGCCATTGCCGCTGCGATTTTTGCTCTCGTCCACCACGGCTTGTGTATCGGCATGATCCGTTTCAGCGCTTGCTCCTTGTCGAAGCGCCCTTCTTCATAGTGGCTGGCTACGAATTTTATCTCGTCCCGTTCTGTCATATCTTAGAAATCTATACCTACGCGAAAAGAAAAGCTGACACGGCATCCGTGATATACGCCGACCTTGACATATGTATCATAACCGTTGACAGGATTGTCGGCCGGCTCGTAGATGTCGGCCGAGTAGCCGTAGAGCGACAGGCCGAGGCCGAGGTTCACACCCATCTTGCGTCCCCAGTTGAAGCGGTAGCCTACGTTCGGCGAAAAGAATACCCCTCCGCCATTTGTAAGGTTGTAGCCCAGACGGACCTCGCCGAAGGGCGTGAGTCGGCCGAAGCGGAAGTCGCTGCGTCCATGGACGAAAGGAGTGAGATAGCTGTTGTCGAATTTGCCGCAGTGCTCGAAACTGATGCCGGCGCCCACATAGAAGAGAGGGCTTATCTGATAGCCGTGCGAGGTGGATATACCGGTATAGAAAGCTGTCGTTTTGTTGCCCGGCATCCAGGTATCCACACGGTAGAGGGAGTTGTCCCAGTCGAGGAATCCCCGGTAGCCACGTTCGGGCTGACGGGCGCTCGCGGCAAGGACTATCAACAGGAGAGTCGCGATAAAAATTACAATTCGTTTCATAGCGTTATTTGGTTTATCTGCCAATATGACGCTATGACAGCCGAAAAGTCCTATCCTTAATCGAAAAAAAGTTACAGGAACATGAGGAAGAAAGGCTTGTGGCCCGACGAAAGATCTCCGTGCAGACGGCTGAAAGCCTTGGTCATCTGGTTCTTGACGGTCTTGACCGATATCCCGAGCTCTTCCGCGATTTCTTCATTCGACAGCCCGTCGCGCTTGCTCATGAGGAAAATCTCGCGGCATCTCTCAGGCAGTCCATCGATAGCCTTCCATATACGGGCGTCCATCGACGATGTCTCGTAGTCTTCCTCGCAGAGATCGGGCACGGTTTCGAGGCCGGTAAAATCCTTGCGGCTCCGTATCAGCGATATACATCCGTTTCTGACGCATCTGTACATATACGCCCTGAAGTTGCCGATATCCTCCCCGTTTTCGACAGCCTGCCATACCTTGATGAAAGCATCCTGCACCAAGTCTTCTGCATCGTCGAGATTTTCCACTATGCGGAGCGCGTACATGCCCAGGGGAAGGTACAGCTTACGGAATGAAACTTCAAATTCGCGGCTTGTCATATATGAGAGCTGATTAGATACCGTCGTGCAAAATTAGTTATTATCATTCAATTCACAACTCTTCCCGAAGCCTCAATTAAATAAAAATGTGATGATGCTCAGGTAAAAATTTGTGTGGACGGCAAAAATTTATTAACTTTGCAGGCCATTACGAAGAAGCGCCTTACCAGCGCGGCATTCAACACACTTGATTAATACGTATTAAAGAGTTTATAAAATGAAAAAAGACATTCATCCCGAAAACTACCGCGAAGTGGTATTCAAGGACATGTCGAACGACGAGATCTTCATCACACGTTCGACCGTCGCCACCCGTGAAACAATAGAGGTTGATGGTGTGACCTACCCCCTGGTAAAGCTTGAAATCACAAGCTCGTCGCACCCCTTCTTTACCGGCAAGCAGAAACTCGTCGATACCGCCGGCCGCGTCGACAAGTTCATGAGCCGCTACTCTGTACGCAAGAAATAATCCGTAACGGAGTTGAATCGTACCCCTTGCGCAAGGGTACGATACACAGAGGACGTCCAAAAGACGCCCTCTTTTAATTTATACCATGAACATTAATGTTTGAATGTTTGTTTCCATTCAAACTACTTTTCAACCAAAAAAAACTGTTTTTTATGAAGAAAATGATTGCAGAGGGCGTGGGCACGATGTTTCTCGTGCTTCTCGCGTGTGGCAGTGCCGTGCTCGCCGGCCCGTCGATAGGCGGTCTGGGTATCGGTCTGTGTTTTGGCCTTGTGCTTGTGTGTCTGTGCTATTGCCTCGGTAATATCTCAGGCTGTCATGTCAACCCTGCTGTGTCGCTGGCCGTATATCTTGCCGGTCGTATGAGCGGCAAAGAATGCGTGGGTTATATCGTTTCACAGCTTGTCGGAGCTACAATAGGCGCCGGCTTGCTCTACGCTTTCCTCTTCCTTGGTGACGGCTTCAAATTCGGCGGCGAGACAGCTCCTGCGGCTTACCTTGCCACAAACGTGCTCCAGCCAGGTGCTACCGCCGGCATGGCACTTCTTGCCGAGGGCCTTCTCACATTCTTCTTCGTCCTGGTGGTTCTTGGCGCTACGGATGCCAACAAGGGCTTCGGTAAATTCGCCGGTCTGGCCATCGGTCTCGCTCTCGGTCTCGTAAATATCGTCGGTATACCTGTCGACAACTGCACTGTCAACCCGGCTCGCAGCTTTGGTCCGGCTATCTTCTGTCCCGAGGCTTGGGGTGACTTCTGGATCATGGTAGTAGGTCCTGTTGTCGGTGCTGTCCTTGCTGTATTGTGCTGGGGCGCAATGGCCGGCAGCCGCAAAGCCGTGAAGTGATCTCGATTAATACTGAATACTCTGTCCCGTCTGTCGATTGCCGGCAAACGGGACTTTTTTATTACCTTTGCCCCCATCATTGTTTATTCGGGAATAATTCTTAACTTTGTAGCAAATCAATATGATCCTTGTCTGATACCGGACCTCGTAAGAATTATCACACAGAAATAAAACAATCAAAAAGTAATATTGCAAGGAATGAACAACCTTATACTTACCGCATTGGCTGTCGCAGGAGCGCTTATGCTGCCGATGCAGTCGAAGGCTGAGATAAAACGTACACCCGTTGCCCCTACACGTATCGTATGGATGTCCGACTCGACCGGCGAGTTTATCAAGAACCCCGATATACTGATGAAAGACTTTTCGGGTCAGGTGTCGGTAGCCGACAATAACTGCACTGTCCTCCGCAGCACCGGCAAGCATCAGGCCGCGCTGTTGGTCGATTTCGGCAAAGAACTTCATGGCGCCATACGCCTCTCTTCGGGCATGAGTGCGGCAAACAGGCCTATGCGCCTGCGTGTACGCCTCGGCGAATCTGTATCGGAGGCTATGAGCGATGTCGATCCGGCAAACAATATTCACAATACTACAAACGACCATGCCATGCGCGACTTCGAGCTTCAGGTGCCATGGCTGGGCTCGGTCGAGCTCGGCAACAGCGGTTTCCGCTTCGCACGCATCGATCTGCTCGATAAGGATACCGACTTCCTCCTGCGCAACATACAGGCCATAAGTGTGATGATCGACGATCCGGAGATTGGCTCGTTCAACTGCAGCGACGAACGCCTCAACAAGATATGGGAGACAGGTGCATATACAGTGAAACTGAATATGCAGGATTATCTCTGGGACGGCATCAAGCGCGACCGTCTCGTGTGGCTCGGCGACCTCCATCCCGAAGTAGTGACGGTCAATTATGTATGGGGCAATCACGATGTCGTGCGTCGTACGCTCGACTTCGCCAAGGCCGATACCCCTCTGCCCGGGTGGATGAACGGATTCAGCTCGTATGCCATGTGGTGGCTGCTCATACATCACGACTACTATATGCACAACGGCGACCTCGGCTATCTGCGTGAAAACCGCGATTATATCCTCGGCCTCGTGCGCCAGATCGACGAGTGTGTCGACGCCAACGGCGAAGAGCATATGACAGGCGTACGATTCCTCGACTGGCCTACATCGGAGAAGGCAGACGTGATACACGACGGTCTGCAGTCGCTTACATATATGACTCTTGCCGCCGCATCGCGTATTGCCGACTGGCTGGACGACAAGGAGATGAAAGATGTCGCCACATCGTGCATGAAGCGCATGGACAAGTACAGCATGGAGCATACAAGCGAGAGTCAGGCTGTAAGCTTGAGCCTGCTCGCCGGCCTGTCGGAAGATGCCGACGCCGCATGCCGCACTCTGATCGACAACGGCATCAACTCATTCTCGCCCTTCTATGGCTACTATGCCATAGAGGCTCTCGCGCAGAACGGACATGTGGAAGAAGCCATGAAGATGATAAGCGACTACTGGGGCGCAATGATCGATCTTGGTGCAACCACATACTGGGAGCATCTCAACTATCCCGACGTCAAGAATGCCGCAAGGATCGACGAGATCGTCCCCGAAGGCAGCTACGACATCCATGCCGACGGCGGAGCGTACTGCTACGTCGGTCTCCGGCAGAGCCTGTGCCACGGCTGGGGAGCCGGCCCGACACCCTGGCTGCAGCGTCACGTATTGGGCGTGCGGCCTCTCGAACCCGGCTTCAGGACCGTGGAAGTAAAGCCCGAACTCGGCTATCTCAGCTTCGCCGAGGGCACTGTGCCTACTCCGGCCGGTCCGCTCTACGTCAAGGCGCGTAAGGACAGCAATGGCAAGACCATTGTGGAAGTGAAGGCGCCAAAAGGTGTCAAGGTAAAAAAATGATAAGGCATCTGCCCCGGCCGTTTAGAAATTTTGACAGATAATAACATTGCGATTTAACAAATTATCATTAACTTTGGGGCACGAGAATTGATTGAAAACTCTAATAAACCACCAGATATATCATGGAACTGAAAGAAAAGATTACAAGTACCTTCGAGAGCCGCTTCGGTGGCCATGGAACCATCTACGCCTCTGCCGGACGTATCAACCTCATCGGCGAGCACACCGACTATAACGGCGGATTCGTATTCCCCGGAGCTATCGACAAGGTCATCATGGCCGAAATACGAGCCAACGGCACAGATACCGTAAGGGCTTACTCCATCGACATCGACGATTATGCCGAGTTCGGTCTTAACGAAGAAGACGCACCCAAGGCATCGTGGGCACGCTATATATTCGGCGTATGCCGCGAGATCATCAAACGTGGCGGCAAAGTACAGGGCTTCGACACCGTATTCGCCGGCAATGTGCCTCTCGGCGCCGGCCTCAGCTCTTCGGCTGCCCTGGAGTCGTGCTTCGCTTTCGCTCTGAATGATATGTTCAACGGCAACGCTATCGACAAATTCGAGCTCGCCCGTATCGGCCAGTCGACCGAGCACAACTACTGCGGTGTGAACTGCGGCATCATGGACCAGTTCGCCAGCGTATTCGGCAAGAAGGACCACCTGATGCGTCTTGACTGCCGCTCGATGGAGTTTGAGTACTTCCCCTTCAAGGCCGACGGCTATACTCTCGTCCTTCTCGACTCTGTTGTAAAGCACGAACTTGCCGACTCTCCCTACAACAAGCGCCGCGCATCCTGCGAGCGCGTGGCTAAACGTCTGGGCATCGAAACCCTCCGCGACGCCGACATGGAAATGCTCGACAGCATCAAGAGCGATATCACTGCCGAGGATTACTTCCGCGCAAAATTCGTGATCGAGGAGAAAGAGCGCGTGCTCACTGTATGCGACGCTCTCGTGAAAGGCGACTTCGATACTGTAGGCCGCTGCATGTACGAGACTCACAACGGCCTTTCGAAAGACTACGAGGTATCCTGCGAGGAGCTCGACTATCTCAACGATATCGCCAAGGAATGTGGCGTAGTAGGCTCGCGCATCATGGGCGGCGGTTTCGGCGGTTGCACTATCAACCTTGTCAAAGACGAGCTTCTGCCTGCCTTCATCGCTACTGCGAAGGAGAAATTCAACGCCAAATATGGTCACGAGCCCAAGGTATACGAAGTGATCATCAGCGACGGCGCTCACAAAGTTACTGAATAATTCGGTTTTATATCAATGGGTTAAAGGTTGATGCACGGCAATGTCCATTAACCTTTAACCTCTTGTTTTAGCCCCAACTACCATAAGACAATGAGTAAGAAAAAAGATACCGTTCTTGTTTCCGGCGGTGCCGGCTACATCGGTACACACACCACCGTGGCTCTTATCGAAGCCGGTTACGATGTGGTAATGATCGACAATTTCTCTAACTCGGAGCCTTCGGCTGTCGAAGGTGTGGAGAAGATTCTCGGCCGCAAGATGACATTCGAAGAATGCGACACTTGCGATATCAAGGCTCTCCGCGGTGTGTTCGAGCGTCATGAGTTCAGCACTGTCATCCATTTCGCAGCATACAAGGCTGTGGGCGAGTCGATGGCGGAGCCTCTGAAATATTATCAGAACAACCTCGTGTCGTACATGAATATCCTTCAGCTCATGAAGGAGTTCGGCCGCCCCAACATCCTCTTCTCCTCGTCGGCGACCGTATATGGCGATGCCGATGTGCTCCCCGTTACCGAGCAGACACCCCGTAAGCCGGCTACTTCGCCCTATGGCAACACAAAGCAGATTGCAGAAGACATTCTGCGCGACTGCTGTGCCGCTTATGAAGGAATGTACGGCATCGCTCTCCGCTATTTCAATCCTGTCGGAGCTCATCCCTCCGCCCTTATCGGCGAGCTGCCGCGTGGTGTGCCCAACAACCTGCTGCCCTTCGTGACACAGACTGCCGCCGGCCTGCGCGAATGCCTCTCGGTGTTCGGTAACGACTATGACACCCCCGACGGAACATGCCTGCGCGACTATATCGACGTTGTCGATCTGGCTAAGGCTCATGTCGCTGCGGTCGACCGCATGACAGAAGGCAAGATGGAACAGAAATACGAGATCTTCAATGTCGGCACAGGCCGCCCCGGTTCTGTCCTCGAACTGCTTACCCGTTTCGAGAAGGCCAACGACCTCAAGCTGCCCTACAAGATCGTGGGCCGTCGTCCCGGCGACGTTCCTGCTGTATGGGCCGATACGGCTGTGGCTAATAAAGTGCTTGGCTGGAAAGCGGAGCGTGATCTCGACGATACCCTGCGCGCTGCCTGGGCGTGGGAAAAACATTTGCGCAATATAAAATGAAAACCTCACAGATCAAATACGTTGAAAGCGACAAAGGCCGTGTAGCCATTGTCACACTTACCAACAACAGCGGAGCCAAGGTGGTGCTGAGCGCTATCGGAGCCGGCATCGTTGAAGTTTGGGTCCCCAACAAGAAAGGCGAGATGGCCGACGTGGTGCTCGGATATACCGATCCGCTCGATTATTTCTACGATGGCCCCTGCGCCGGCAAAGTGCCCGGACGATATGCCAACCGTATTGCCAAAGGCCATTTTACACTCGACGGAGTAGAGTACACCCTGCCGATCAACAACGGTCCCAACAGCCTGCACGGCGGCCCCGAAGGCTTCCAGAACCAGGTGTGGACACTTGTAGAGCACAGCGATTCGACTGCTGTGTTCGAGTATGTGTCGGCCGACGGAGAGATGGGATATCCCGGCAAACTGACTGCAACCGTCACTTATGAATGGACCGAGCAGAACGAGCTTCGTGTCAAGCTCGAGGCTGTTACCGACAAGCCTACAGTGGTAAACCTTACAAACCATGCCTACTGGAATCTTGCCGGACACAATGCCGGATGTATCTTCGACCACAAGCTCCAGCTCAAGGCCACGACATATCTGCCCACAGATTCAAATCTCGTGCCCGAAGGCGTGGCCGTGGACGTTGCCGGCACTCCTATGGACTTCACTTCGCCCAAGACCATAGGCCGCGACATCAGGATGCCTTTCCCGGCTCTCGTATATGGCAAAGGCTACGACAACTGCTGGGTAATAGACGAATACAAGCCCGGCCGCACACAGATTGTCGCCGTACTGAGCGATCCTGCCGCCGGCCGTGCCCTCGAGGTAAGCACCGATCAGCCCGGCGTGCAGGTATATGCCGGCTGCTGGCTTTCGGGTAGCCCCGTCAACAAGTCAGGCCGCAGCTACGAGGACTACGACGGCGTAGCCATCGAATGTCAGAATTTCCCCGACGCTCCTAATGTCGAGGCCTTCCCCTCGGCCGTGTTGCGCCCCGGCGAGAAGTACAAACGTCATATCAACTTCCAATTCAAAACAATCTGATGAAACCTACTCTTTATATACTCGCTGCCGGTATGGGCAGCCGTTACGGCGGTCTGAAGCAGCTCGACGGTCTCGGCCCTGACGGCGAGACTATTATGGACTATTCCGTGTTCGACGCCCTGCGTGCCGGTTTCGGCAAGATCGTCTTTGTGATCCGTAAGGATTTCGAAGCCGACTTCCGCGAGAAAGTACTCTCGAAATACGAAGGCCACGTGCCTGTGGAGGTTGTCTTCCAGGCTATCGACAAGCTGCCCGAAGGCTTTACATGCCCCGACGACCGCTCCAAGCCCTGGGGCCCGGCTCATGCAGTGATAATGGCTGCCGGTACTATCAACGAGCCCTTCGCAGTGATCAACTCCGACGACTTCTACGGCCGCGACAGCTTCGCCGTGCTTGCCAAGGATCTCATGCGCGAGCGCACACGTAAAGGCGACTACTCGATGGTCGGTTTCCGTGTGTCGAACACAATGTCGGAAAACGGCGGCGTGAACCGTGGCGTATGCCAGACCGAGGACGGACACCTGACCTCGGTGGTTGAGTGCAAGGATATCAAATATGATCAGGATCACAAGATCGTCTACAACGATGAGGCCGGCGTAGAGCATACTCTCGAGCCCAACGTGCCTGTTTCGATGAATATGTGGGGCTTTACCCCCGATTATTTCGAGCTTGCCACACGTGAGTTTACAAAGTTCCTCGAGGAGAAGATCAACGTACCCAAATCGGAGCAGGTAATTCCCGACGTTGCCGACGCCCTTATCAAATCGGGCGAGGCTACCATAAAGGTTCTCGATACCGACAGCCGCTGGTTCGGCGTGACATACGCTCAGGACCGTCCTGCCGTTGTCGAGAAATTCGCCGAGCTCCATCGTTCGGGCGAGTATCCCACTCCGCTTTTCAGCAAGTAAGACAGACTTACGGCCCGGCATGTCCGGGTCGATAAAACCATATACGCGCTCCACGGGTATGCTCTCCCGTGGAGCGTTTTATGATTAATTTATTTTAACTGTAACACACTCTCCTTTGCAAATGGCTGATATGCGGCTCGCTGAGCGGACGAAAAAATTATGACTTTATAATATGTTGTAAAACAGTGTTTTATAAATAGCTCGGCGCCGCCGCATGAAATTTTATAAAAAATTAGTGCTCAAAAACTTGTTGAAGTGGTTTTAAATCAGTAACTTTGGAGAAATTGTTGAACTGATTAACACGCCTTAACAAGCTCGCCATGGAGCAAACCTTCATAATTCTTAAACCGTCGACGATCAGCCGTAGCCTTGTGGGCGACGTCCTGACACGTTTCCAGCGCAAAGGATTGCGCATCGCAGGCATCAAGATGATGCAGCTTAACGAAGAGATTCTGCGCGAACACTACGCTCATCTTGTCGATCGTCCCTTCTTCCCCGACCTTCTGCGTTCGATGATGGCTACTCCTGTCATTGTTGCCGTGCTGGCCGGAAAAGATGCGGTGGCCGTTGTACGTGCAATGACCGGCGCTACAAATTGCCGTGTGGCTGCTCCAGGTACTATCCGTGGCGATTTCGGTATGAGCGGTCAGGAAAACATAATACATGCTTCCGATTCGCCCGAGAACGCTCTGATCGAGATAAAGCGCTTCTTCAGGCCCGAAGAAATTTTTGAATACACTCTTCTCACTCAGCCGGCTACATACTCGCCCGACGAACTCTGATCATTATCCGATTATAATTTAACTGCAACATACCTTCTCTCCAATGAAAGGAATCTTAGCAATAGCATTGGCCCTCGCACTTGCCGCTACAGGTGCGTCGGCTCAGACATATAAACTGCCCGACCGCCATTCCGCAAGCCACGACAATCTCCTTGCCAACCAGGGAAATGCAGGCATATCGGTCGAGAATACAACGAAATATCTCGAGGAGCTCTTCGATGAAGAGGAAGAGCCCGAACTGGATATCTACACCGAAGGCTGGGACAGCCAGGCCGTGAACTGCTACAACGCCGCTACGGTGCCCAACACCGCCGAAATCGACGTCTCCAATTTCGCGATGCCTCATCCCGGTTATATCACATCGCCTTATGGCTATCGCCGCCGTTTCCGCCGCATGCACAAGGGCGTCGACCTCAAGCTCAACATCGGCGATACAGTGCGCGCTGCCTTCGACGGAAAGGTACGTATCGTGCGCAACCAGGGCCGGCGCAAGGGCTATGGCATGTATATCGTCATTCGCCACACCAACAACCTCGAGACTGTCTACGGCCACCTCTCCGAATGGCTCGTCAAGCCCGACCAGTACGTCAAAGCCGGCGATCCTATCGCACTTGGCGGCAATACAGGCCGCTCTACTGGTCCGCACCTCCATTTCGAGACTCGCTATATGGGCTATGCCATCAACCCGAGCGCTATTTTCGATTTCGCGAACCAGACCACACACACCGATATCTACACTTTCGATAAGAAGACATATCAGAATGCTCGTAACTTCTCGCCGGCAGCTAATGCCGCATACGCAAAGGCTTATCTGAAAGATCATCCCAACAAGGCCTGGTCGCGCTCTTCGTCCTCTTCATCGAACAGCGGCGCTCATGCCTCATCGTCGACATATCGCGTGCGCAAGGGCGATACTCTGAGCAAGATCGCCTCGCGAAACGGTACATCCGTCGCTCGACTGTGCCGTCTGAATGGCCTCTCTACGAAATCGAAACTGACTATCGGACAGCGAATCAAACTTAAATAATACCTGTCTTACAGGCCTCTCCACTTGCAGGTATGGAAACGATACGTTGTACGGTAGAGGGTCTCACATATTATAACAAAGACAACGATTATGCCGTGGTGCGCGCCAAAAGCGAGCCCCACGGCACTTCTTTTGTCGCGGTAGGCACTTTTGCCGCTTTCCGTCCCGGTGTGCGGCTCGAGATTGACGGCGAGTTCAAGGTCGATCCGCGCTACGGCAGCCGTTTCGTGGCTTCGGCATGGCGTGAGATCATGCCCGACAACATCAAGGGGATAGAGCGCTTTCTTGGCTCTGGATATATTAAAGGTATTGGCCGCGCGACAGCAAAGGCTATTGTAAAGCATTTCGGCAAGGAGACCGCCTATGTTCTCGAAAACGAGATGGAGCGCCTCTACGAAGTGCCGGGCCTCGGAAAGAAGAGACTTCAGCAGGTAACGGAAGGCTGGCGCGAGCACAGAGCCGTCAGGGATATATTTATCGGCCTGCAGGCCTACGGCGTATCTTCGGCATTCGCCTCCAGGATATTCAGGATGTATGGCTCCGACGCGCTCAAGGCAGTCCGCGACAATCCCTACCGACTCGCCGACGAGATCGACGGAATCGGTTTCCGTACTGCCGACGATATCGCTTCGGGTATGGGATATGGCAAGGACGATCCGAGGCGCGTGGAGGCCGGTGTCCTTTTCCTCTTGGGCCGATTTGCCGACGACGGCCATGTGTTTGCCGTCGAAGAGGATCTGATACGTGACTCGGCCTCGATGCTCGATGTCGACGAGGGCGCGGTGCTTCAAGCCATCGTGTCGCTTCATCGGCGTAAGAAAGTTGTTGTCGAGGACCATGCCGTATACCTGCCCGTCTACCACTATGCCGAGGCCGGAGCAGCGCGATGCCTTGGAGAGATCATCGCCACTCCTTGCGCCAAGACCAAGGTTTCCTCGCCTGAACGCACGCCCGAGGGCATGGTCTACGACAGCGCTCAGCTCGAGGCTATAGAGCGTGCTGTCGATTCTAAGGCCATAGTCCTGACCGGCGGACCGGGCACGGGCAAGACAACGACCGTCAAAGGCATTATATCGGCATTCAAGGCGCGTAAGATGAAGATTCTGCTGGCTGCACCCACAGGCCGCGCGGCAAAGAGAATGAGCGAGGCCACGGGCATGGAGGCTAAGACCATACACCGCCTCTTGGAGTACAGCCCGGCAGGTGGTTTCGGCCGCGATCAGGAGAACCCTCTCGAGGGCGACGTCCTCATTGTCGACGAGTCATCGATGATCGATATTCTCTTGCTCTACAGCCTCGTTAAAGCCGTGCCGCCGCATATGAGGCTCATTTTTGTCGGAGACATCGATCAGCTGCCGAGCGTCGGCGCCGGCAATGTGCTGCGCGATATCATATCGTCGGGCGTGATTCCGGTAGTACGCCTTACCCATATATTCAGGCAGGCAAAGAGCAGCCGTATCATAACAAACGCACATGCTGTCAACGCCGGCAGAGACCCCGACATATCCAACGGACTCGATACCGACTTCTTTTTTGTCAGGGCCGCCGACGACAAGATAGCCGACACTATCGTGAGCCTCGTGAGCTCGCGGTTGCCCGGCACATACGATATCGACCCGAAAGAGATACAGGTACTCACGCCCATGTATAAAGGCGATGCCGGTGCTTCGGCATTGAACTTGCGCCTGCAGCAAGTTCTGAATCCTGATGGTGTCGCTATGCGTAAGGGCGACACTCTAATGCGTGCCGGCGACAAGGTGATGCAGATCAAGAACAACTACGACAAAAACATATTCAACGGCGATATCGGCTATATAGAATCGGTGTCGGTGGCTAAGGACGAAGCCAAGCTTACCGTGAGATTCGATAGCCGGAGGGTAGAATATTCATCCGACGACCTCGACGAGCTCATGCCGGCCTATGCCATAACGATACATAAGAGCCAGGGCTCTGAGTTTCCCATCATAGTAGTGCCGGTATCCATGTCGCATTACGTCATGCTGCAGCGCAATCTCATCTACACCGCAATTACCAGGGCACGCCGGATATGTGTCCTTGTCGGCGATCCGCGTGCATTGAGCTATGCTGTCCGTAATCAGCGCATAAGCATACGCAACAGTCGCCTGGCTGAGCGCCTCGCCAGATGAATCGGTACTACGGAAAAGGGAATAAAAAAAGGGAAAGCTGACTACATCGCGCCGCTACAACCCGATACCCTTGCTTCGGTCAAGACCTGGGGGATTTTCGGGGAGCTGGCCGTGTAGGACTTTCCCGGCCACAAAATTACTACTTCCACCCGACCCGACAAAGCATTCCATCCTTTTTAACATATTTTCACTCACAACCGCTCCCTTAAATATGTCGGCGCTCCCTTTATTGGAGTCGCGGAGCGATGACTGTGTGGTCCTTCCTGAATATCCTGTCCACGATCTGCGCTATGGCGCCGTCGCCGGTTATATTACATGCTGTGCCGAAGCTGTCCATGGCGATATAGAGCGCTATCATCAGTGCGTTGTCGGCTTCGCTAAAGCCGAGCATACCGCTGAGCAGACCGAGTGACGCCATGATGGCGCCGCCGGGGACGCCGGGTGCGGCGATGATCGTAATAGCCAGCATCGCGATGAAGCCGGCGAACATCATGGCGTCGAACGGCATGCCGCGCACTATCATGATGGCCACTGCGCAGGCCACGATCTTGAGCGTCGATCCCGACATATGTATCGTGGCGCACAACGGTATCACAAAGCCGGCAACGTCGCGGCTCACGCCCATTTTCATAGTCCGTTCGAGTGTTACGGGGATAGTCGCCGCCGACGACTGTGTGCCTAAGGCGGTGGCATAGGCCGGGAGCATCGTCCACAAGGACCTGAACGGATTATAGCCGCTGAACAGTGATGCGATAAAGTACTGAAGCACAAGCGCGCCTATGTGCAGCAGGAAGATTACAGCGATGATTTTGATAAACGTGACCAGTACAGGACCGACAGCACCTTCGATGGTCATCGACATGAATATGCCGAATATATACACCGGCAGAAGCGGCACTATTACCTTTGCTATCACAAGCTGTATGATGCCGCGGAAATCGTTTATGACCTTCTTGAGCGTTGCTTTCGTGTCGCCGAGCACCGCGCATCCGAATCCGAGCACAAATGCCAGCACGAGCGATGATGTTACGCTCATCAGGGGCGGCATGGCGAGTGTGAAGAAGGCCTCGGGCGCTGTCCCCGTCGTGCTGTCGGCGCTGAGGGTTGTGCTGCCTATGAGCGTGGGAAATGTCAGCTCGGAGGTAAAGTACGACAGCATGCCGGCTCCGAAAGTCATGGCGTATGCTATGGCGACGGTGGCCAGGAGCATACGGCCGGCACGTTTGCCTATGTCGGCGATGGCCGGCGCTACAAAACCTACTATAAGCAGCGGTATTACGAAGCCTAAGAAGGAGCTGAATATAGAATTGAATGTAGCGAATATCCTTGCGAGCCAGTCGGGGAAGACAAAGCCGGCACATATGCCGGCGGCGATGGCTATGGCGATGCGTAGCAGCAGTTTCATGCCTTGTGGTCCTCGTCCTTGCCTTTGACCTCCTTGCGGAAATTAGAGATGCCCTTGCCTATGCCGTGCATAAGTTCTGGCAATTTGCGGCCGCCGAAGATCAGCAGGACGACTACAAGTACAATGACCCATTCCCAGATACCCATGTTACCCAGGAAGACGGGGAAGAAGAAGCCGGTTGTCATATAATTATTCGTTGTTTTTGTCCTTTAACTTCGTAAAGTTACGAATTATTGCTCAAAATTCATTAACTTTGCAATCATTTTTAAGACTTATTATAAACCAATCGCTATATGAAAGCATACGTTTTCCCCGGCCAGGGTGCTCAGTTCGTAGGTATGGGCAAGGACCTCTACGAAAATTGCGCCGAGGCTCGCGAACTCTTCGAGAAAGCCAACGAGATACTGGGCTTCCGCATAACCGACCTGATGTTCGAAGGCACTGACGAAGATCTGCGTAAGACCGCTGTTACCCAGCCGGCTATATTCATCCATTCTGTTCTGCTCGCCAAATCGCTCGGCGAAGATTTCAAACCGGCCATGGTTGCCGGACACTCTCTCGGCGAATTTTCGGCTCTTACAGCTGCCGGTGCTCTCTCGTTCGAGGACGGTCTCCGTCTGGTCGCTGCCCGTGCAAATGCCATGCAGAAGGCTTGCGAGATGAAAGAGTCTACTATGGCCGCCGTTATCGCTCTTCCCGACGAAAAGGTTAAGGAGATATGCGAAGGTATCGACGGTGTTGTATGTGCCAACTACAACTGCCCCGGACAGATCGTGATTTCCGGCGAAGTCGAGGGTATCGACAAAGCTTGCGAGCTCCTCAAGGAAGCAGGCGCTAAACGTGCGCTCAAGCTCAAGGTGGGTGGCGCTTTCCACTCGCCCTGCATGGAGCCGGCTCGCGCCGAGCTCGCCGCAGCTATAGAGGCTACTGAGATTCACACTCCCGTATGCCCTGTATATCAGAACGTCGACGCTCTTCCCCACACCGATCCTGCCGAGATCAAGGCCAACCTCGTGGCTCAGCTGACAGCTCCCGTACGCTGGACTCAGACCGTACGCAATATGGTTGCCGACGGCGCCACCGAGTTCGTTGAGCTCGGCCCGGGCAAAGTGCTTCAGGGTCTGGTAAGCAAGATCGCTCCCGGCGTGACTGTTTCCGGCATGCAGTAAGAAATAACTGACGTAACTCCAAAAGCGGTAAGCGCCTGTGCAGGTCGCGTACCGCTTTTTTTGATGCTTTGCCGCCGCACCGCGTCTTTTTTTACTAACTTTGTAGCGTAAACCGATCTCTTATGTCTCGATTATTCACGATATTAGCTTCGCTCACGCTGTCGCTCCTTCCATTTCGGTCGCAGGCCGTGTGGCATGAGCCATATGATTTGCCGCGTATCTACTGGGATATCGCTTCGCGGCAGCAGATTTTCCCCTCGGGCAACTATGCGCGTATGATTCCCTTGCAGGATGGCCGGCTCATGATTGTGGCGGAGGCAGGAGGCGGCATATCATGCTCATACAGCGACGACGGTGGCGCCACATGGTCTGCTCCCGGCTTGATTGTCGGCAACGCAAGCAATCTTCCCTATGCCGTACCCGACCTCATACAGCTTGTCGACGGCACTATAATTGTCGGCTTTAATCCACGGCCCTCACAGCCTTATTCCGACGATCGGCGTTTCGGTATACGTGTGATGCGCTCGTGCGATAATGGCCGTACATGGCAGGGGCCGATATTTGTATATGACGCCCAGCCGAATTTTAAGGACGGGTGTTGGGAGCCCTCTTTCCTCGAATTGCCTGATGGCGAATTGCAGCTCTATTTCGCCAACGAAAACAATTTTACGCATTCCGACGAACAGGAGATTTCCATGTGCCGCTCTTTCGACAAGGGGCAGACATGGTCGGAGCCTGTCAGAATATCCTACCGTGCAGGCTGCCGCGATGGCATGCCTGTGCCTCTGTTGACCGACAGCAGCGAGATCGTGGTCATTATCGAGGATAACGGGCACCCTGAGTGCCGTGGGTTTAGAGCGACAACCGTGCGCTCGCCCTTGAGTCACAACTGGGCGGAATGGGTCGATGCGCAGAGCACGGACAGGCAAATGATTTTTGCTGACAGATTGGATAAGGAAGCGGTTTCCGCGGCCCCGTATCTCCGGAAGCTTAAAGGCGGATCTACCGTAGCGTCGTGGCAGGGCAATGGCGATGATCGAAGCGGCTTGGGAGAAGGGCAGTACGACATGTTTGTCGCTGTCGGAGATGCTGACGCCAAAGGCTTCAGGGCCATAAGCCGGCCCTTCGGGCTGCCTCTTGATAAGCATGCCTTGTGGAACTCCCTGGGCATCGACCATGACGGCAACGTGTTCGCCATCGCATCGATCGGCGACATGGGCAAAGGCAACGCCATCAATATCATGAAGGGCTACCCTATGGAATGTTTTAGTGCCGATTACATGCCTTCCTGCGGCGAAAAACAGACGTCCCCGAACGAGATATTTATGGGCGCCGTCACTCGCAAGCGGTCGGCCATGCACTTCCGTTATGACGCTGACAAGCTATACTTCCATGCCCGTGTCCTCGACGGAAACGTCAATGCCGACATGTCCGACAATGACGGCATCACATTGGCTCTTGACATGGCGAATCGCAGCGACACATCGCCACAGAAAGGAATATACCGCATCATCCTTGGCGCCAACGGCACGATAAACATCAGCGAAGGCGATGCCGGAAAATGGAATGAAATTCAAACGCCCGAGGACATCAGCTTTGGCACCGATATCAGGTCGACGCATTACGACGTCGACCTCGCGCTGCCCTGGACGGCGCTCGGCTGCGAGTCCGCCCCCGTCGGCAGAGATATGAGATGCCTCATCGAAGTGCGCGACCGTCGCGATTCAGCCCTCCTCCGCGACACCATCCCCGACGCCGACCAAAACCAATCCTGGACCTGGCCCCAGCTCCGCCTAAGCCCCGATTAACCCTTAATCGGAAGTATTACTGTCCGCTAAACTTTAGAGGGCGATTGAAAAATAGGACCGATTCCATTTGCAGGAGTCGGTCCTTTTAGTTTAGTTTGTGTTCGCCAAAACATAGAACTAAAACTATGCGCAAAAGTACAAATTTCTTCGGACAGTCGATATATGGTCAGTTGATAAAATCGCTTGACCGTGAAAAAATAGTTGAAATGAGCCGTAAACACGGCGGAGAGAAGTATGTCAAGAGTTTCGACGGCTACACCCATCTGCTTACAATGCTGTATGCGGTAATCCAGCGGTTCGATTCATTGCGTGAGATAGAGACCTCTATGACCGCCGAAGTCCGCAAGCTGCATCATGTCGGCATTGACACTGTGCCGAAGCGGAGCACACTGTCGGATGCAAACGCCAGACGCTCCGAGAAGTTCTTTGAGGAGGTGTATCGGGACCTGTATGATGCGAACAGAGACATCCTTTCATCGGACAGCCGACGCAA
>JAGAUV010000020.1 GCA_017620635.1 Muribaculaceae bacterium
ACTTTGTTAAATTGCTGTTAAACACTTTGTTAAATTGAGTTAATTGGAGTGCCTGTGATAAGCGTAAACTTATATAGGAACAGTGCTATATATAATAACAGAGCCCGGTGGTGCCGGGCTCTGCAATTGTATGAGTGGAATGTATCAGTCGATTTTTACTTTCTTTGCTCCTTCCGGAGTGACGATGATGTAGATTCCGGGGGAGGGCAGGGCGATAGAGGCTGTGCCGCCGGCGTCGGATACGGCAGTAGCGATTGTTATACCGGTAAGGCTGAAAGCAGTCATGACCCGGCCCGATTCGCCTTGATATGTCACGGCAGAGCCTGAGATGTGAAGGGCTGCGCCTGTGGCAATGTCATCGATGCCGGATGTGCCGGGAACTACATTGGCAATGTCCGAGGGCGCGGAGTATTGTTTGTCGGCGTTGATACCCTCTACAAAGAAGCGCAGAGAAGAAACACCGGCCGGTATGTCGAGCTTGTATGAAAGTACGTCGCCGACATTCACACGCTCCATTATAGTGTCATATTTGCGAGACAATGTAGTTACGACAACATCGTCGATGCCGGCGTTGCCCACATTCTTATTGTATATGAATCTCAGCTGGTGCATTCCTTTAGGAATTTCGGTCTCTAAGGTACTTCCTTTGCTGTTGTACTGATTGAGATCGCTGACGGTATATACGTCGACCCATTCAGAATCAGCACCGGCACGGGCCTGAAGCATAAGTGTGCTTGTGCTTGTGGCGGATACACCCGACGCAACCACCCAGAATTTAATGTTTGTAATCTCAGAGTCGTATACACATGAGATGAGTTCTCTTGCGTCTTTAGAGAATTTCAGCGAAGGAGCGCTCTTGCCTACCAGAGTTGGAGAGGTAGAGCGGTACATATCGTTGGAAGTGCCGTTCCATTTCCAACCTGCAGGAATGCTGAGCACATTGTCGCTGCCGAAGTCGTGTGTCTCGTTTACTTTTTCGCCTTCTGTCTCTGATTCGACTGTCAGGGCATATGCGACAGCACCCGACAGGGCATCCCAACGCAGATTAGCGATGTTGTCGGCGGAGTTGCCTGCGGCATTCTTGACCGTGCGGTATATGAAGTCGACACGCGGCATTGCCACATGTGCCTCGGGCGAATATTCAGACTGATATCTGCCGTTTACGGCACGCAGGCTTACCGAATAGTCGAGTTCGCCGTCGACACCTCTGATAGTATACGAAGTGACGTTGCCGACGCTGTAGTCGGTGTATGCGCCGAATGGTTTGCCTTCGCATGTAACTGTAAGCTGATAGTCGGCCGCACGATCGACAGGCTTCCACGATACTTCGATAGTGCCCTTGTCGGAGGCATTGAGAACGGGAGCCTGAGGAGTTTCGAACTCAATACGTCCGCCCGACACATTGAAGCTTATTATTTTGTTGCTCTCTACGATGTCGGTAATCGGGAAATTGATGCGCGAGCCGTCGTTGGCTTTCATCGCAGGCCTTGTGTCGGCGGTAAAGCTTGTCACGTTGGCTGTGCCCGGGAATGGGTATTTTGCCATAGTGGCCGGGTAGCCTGAGTTGGCCGTGCCGCCGGCTTCGACCAGGTCGATGCCTACAGGTGTGCTTCCGCTGGGGTTGTTGGAGTCCCATACAGCCTGATTGAAGGTAACATGCCAGATGAGCATGCCGTGTCCGGGAAGATATTTGTCCCAGCCATCTTTCTGTCGGTTCTCTACCACGAAAAATTCGTTGTCCTTTTTGGTCGGTATGATATAGGCCTCGTTCGATTTAGAGAGCGGCTCGAGGGTGTAGCTCTCGGCGCCTGTAAATTCCTCGGGGTAGATCCAGCCCATCGCGTTGCGCTCTACAGCCGAGTAGCAAGGCGGTGTGCGTCCTTCGTTTGAATAAGGGCCGTAGTCCATTATATCGTATGACGAAGGAGTAGAAGTGTCGTAGGGGTCAGTTGTGTTGTAAAGGTCGGGCAGACCCAGCACATGCGAAAATTCATGAACGAAAGTACCGATGCCGTTTGCTATATTGTCGGGCGCGATCTCATTGGCACAAGTGTATCCGAAGAGCCGTTTGCCATCGTATGTTCCTCCGTTTCGAATCTCGAAGTTGTGAGGCCATACGGTGTCGGGGTCGCTATAGTCGGCTTCTCCGTAGCCGGCATAAATCACGAATACATTGTCGATCTTGCCGTCGTTGTTGAAGTCGTATTCCGAGTAGTCGATCTGCCGGTCCATCGCTTTCACAGCCTCGATGACCATCTGCTCGGGAGCGACGTCGTTGCCCCACACGTCGTTGGCGCCATAGTATGCCATATCGTGAGAAAGTTTGACAGGGCCTAAGACAACAAACTCAGGATCGAACAAGCCGCCCGACTGCGACAGGAAATAATCGCGAGCCGAACCGGTGGCTTTGTTGTCGCTGAAACCTTCCTGATTGAGCTGACGGTAGAAATAATCCTGAGGGTTCGGAGTCTTGAACTTAACGTCGGTGTATTCGACAAGGAACACCAGAACCTTAATCTTGCCCGTTCGAGGAAAGTCTTCCGAGAAGTGGCCGAGGCCGTGGTACCTGGATCCGGTGGAAGCATCGGCACGCGACACGGGCGCTTCCTTGGCGGCCGCGCGCGACTTGCGGCGCTCGTCGGCTCTTTTTGTAAGAGCCTCCAAAGTCTCATGACTTGCCGGGCGGAGGAAACCGTCCTTGTCTTTAGTCATGGCCACGCCCTCGCTTGACACGTAATAATGGGCGTGCTCGTCGCCGACGACCATGGCTGTGACAGTGGTGCCGTCGGGCTGGGTAAATGTGCGGTATACACGCTTTGCCGGCACTGCGTATGCCGCCATAGCGCCGATAATGGCCGCAGAAATCAGGACTTTAAGTTTCTTCATTAGGTTGGTTATGGTTTATTCTTCTGTGGCGTCGGTTATCTCCGACGGATGTTTCTCGAAATATTGATGAAGTAATTCGCTGATATTGAAATAGTATCCTTTAGGTTCGTGGTTGTCGGCGGTCGTTATCTCGATATAATCGAAATAAGGGGGCTCGAATCTCTGGCTCGCCGCGGTAAGCTTCGACAGGTTCAGGAAGTCGTACTCATGCTGCGGATAAACGACGATGAAAGCATTGCCCGGATCGGTGCCGGTGCCCGATGCCGCTATTACCAGCAGCAGATGGTTGAGCTTGTACTGCCATATCTTTGCGAGGTCGTACTTGCCGTTCTGCTCGTAGACGTATATCCTGTTTGTGAGCTGTCGCAGATCGATGGGATTGTCGTCGAGCACCTGTATGGCATAGTCGAGCATCTTGCCACGGTCGGCGCGAGTGCGTTTTTCCTTTGCGTAGATTGGCATCAGCTCCTGCAGCAGCGCCTGGTTGGGCGCCTCACGATAGGGGTCATAGTCTTCCTGGAACATAGTACCGTAGTAGAAGTACTGGAAGTCTGTTGCCGTCATTGTTGTGTCGTTCGCCATGAAAGCTTTCAGCAGCTTGGGGTAGTAGTATTGAGAGTTTTCGTCGACAGAAGCGGCCGCAATAGCTTCCATGTCGGGCGGCCCGAGCTCTGCACGGGCGTTTGACTTCTGCTTTGCGTCAGCCCCGAGGCTTAGAGACAGGGCGAGAGCTATGACTGTTGTAATTTTTCCAAAAAACTTCATAACTCACAAATTTACACAAAAAATGCCAAAGAGCGCTTGTGGGATGTGCTTTTTGGCATTTTTTTATAAAAATTAAGGAGCCGCCGGCCTTACTTGACGGCGTCGATCATGTTCTGGAATGCTATCTGCAGACCTTCGGCATCTTTTCCGCCGGCCTGTGCGAAGCCGGGCTGTCCGCCGCCGCCGCCCTTGATGGCCTTGGCCGCGTTGCGAACGATCGCTCCGGCGTTGAGCCCTGTGGCTACGATATCCTCGGTAAGCATGACCGTGAGCAGGGGCTTGTTTGCGGCGTCGACAGTGGCAGCTACGAAGGCAGTCGCTTTAGGCGAGAGCTCGCGGACCTTGAAAGCCACGCCCTTGACGATTTCCGGGAGTCTGGGT
Organism: Muribaculaceae bacterium; assembly: GCA_017620635.1. Lineage (GTDB taxonomy): Bacteria > Bacteroidota > Bacteroidia > Bacteroidales > Muribaculaceae > CAG-873. Next base: position 4,033 of record JAGAUV010000020.1, read on the forward strand.
CCTCTGAGGGTAACGAGTTTTATGCCCGAACCGGAGTCCTGAGCTTTGTCGATGCTTTCTTTTGCGAGGTTGACAATGCGTTCGGCCATGTGTTCCTCGGCCTGACGGCGCAGCTCCTGGTTTTCTTCGATCGATTTACGGAGTGTGGCGACAAGGTCGGGGGCGTTGTTGAACATAGCGCCTATGGTGCGCAGCATGTCGGCAGTCTCGTTGATCATCCGCTCTACGGCCGGGCCTGTAATGGCCTCGATGCGTCGGATGCCGGCTGCGATGCTCGACTCGCTGACGATCTTGATCATGCCGATGTTGCCGGTGTTGGCCACGTGAGTGCCGCCGCAGAGCTCTATGGAGTCGCCGTAGCGTATCACGCGGACGTCATCGCCGTATTTCTCGCCGAAGAGAGCCATGGCGCCCATTGCCTTAGCTTCGGCGATAGGTGTGTGGCGGTGCTCGTCGAGCGCGATGGCCTCGCGGACGCGGCGGTTTGCGAGAGCTTCGACCTGACGTATCTCGTCGGTTGTGAGTTTCTGGAAGTGCGAGAAGTCAAAGCGCAGTATGTCGGGCGACACGAAAGAGCCTTTCTGCTCTACATGTGTGCCGAGCACATCGCGCAGAGCCTGGTGGAGCAGGTGTGTGGCGGTGTGGTTGCGCGATGTTCCCATACGGGCCTCAGTGTCGATAGCGGCATGGAATGTATCGTTGATGTCGGCCGGCAGTTCTTTGACGAGGTGTACGGCAACGCCGTTCTCGCGCTTGGTGTCGAAAACTTCGGTCACGGCACCGCTGACAGTATTTACCAGTCTGCCCCGGTCGCCAACCTGTCCGCCCATCTCGGCGTAGAAAGGAGTGGCGGAGAGTATGAGCTGGTAGTATTCGCGGTTTTTCTGTTTTACGTGGCGGTAGCGGAGCACTCTGGCGTCGCATTCTGCAGCGTCGTAGCCCACAAATTCTTCCTCGCCTTCGTTGACTGTTACCCAGTCGGCGGCCTCGACAGCCGCGGCCGCACGTGCACGCTCTTTCTGAGCCTGCATCTCGGTGTCGAATCCGGCGTGATCTACAGTCATGCCGTAGTCTTTGAGGATGAGTTCGGTAAGGTCGAGGGGGAAGCCGTAGGTGTCGTAGAGTGTAAATGCCTGCTTGCCCGAAATCTCGGTCTTGCCTTCGGCTTTAGCAGCCTTTACGGCGTCGTCGAGAAGTCGTATGCCGTTTTCGAGAGTGCGCAGGAATGCGTCTTCCTCTTCCTTGATGACCTTGAGGATGAGCTCGCGGTTAGCCGGCAGCTCGGGATAGGCCTCGCCCATGCTTTCGATCAGAGTGTCGATGAGGCGGTACATGAAGGCCTGTTTCTGACCGAGGAATGTGTAGGCATAGCGAACGGCGCGGCGGAGGATGCGGCGGATCACATAGCCGGCCTTGGCGTTGCTTGGCAGCTGGTTGTCGGCGATGGAGAATGCTATTGTGCGGACATGGTCGGCGATAACGCGCATCGACACGTCGACCATGTGGTCGTGGCCGTATTCTTTGCCCGACAGCGATGCGATCTTGCCGATGAGGGGCGTGAACACGTCGGTGTCGTAGTTTGAGGTCTTGCCATGGAGAGCCATGCAGAGGCGCTCGAATCCCATACCGGTGTCGATTACCTTGGCAGGAAGTGGCTCGAGACTGCCGTCGGCTTTGCGGTTGTACTGCATGAACACGAGGTTCCAGATCTCGATAACCTGAGGATGATCCTTGTTGACGAGCTCACGGCCGGGAGTCTTGGCGCGCTCTTCGGCCGGACGGAGATCGATATGTATTTCCGAGCAAGGGCCGCAGGGACCTGTGTCGCCCATTTCCCAGAAGTTGTCGTGCTTGTTGCCGTTGATGATATGATCGGCCGGGAGATGTTTGAGCCAGATCTGCTCGGCCTCGTTGTCGCGCTCGAGTCCTTCGGCCGGCGAACCTTCGAATACTGTGGCGTAGAGGTTTGCCGGGTCGAGGTGCAGGACGTCGACGAGGTATTCCCATGCCATGTCGATAGCCTCCTGCTTGAAATAATCGCCGAATGACCAGTTGCCGAGCATCTCGAACATTGTGTGGTGGTAGGTATCGTGGCCTACTTCCTCGAGGTCGTTGTGCTTACCGCTGACGCGCAGGCACTTCTGCGAATCGGCTACGCGGCGGCTCTTGGGGGTGGCGTTGCC
>JAGAUV010000021.1 GCA_017620635.1 Muribaculaceae bacterium
ACCCAAATGCTGCACAAGCTTTCTCGAAGTCCTTGGCGCCGCGCTGGAAGATGATGTAGGCATAAGCGTTGGGGTCGGTTTCCCAGCCTTTACACTTGTATGTCCATCCGAGCACGCCCGACCCCTCCTGGTTGCCCGAACGAGGCACGAAGTCGCCGAATTTGCCGTTGGGGTACTGGGGGAACTGGGTAAGATAGCCGATACGCTCGAGCGTGAGCTGGTCGCGCGTCTTGATACGGCAGAGGTTGAGGCAGGCATTGTGCATCGACTGATATACGTAGCATCCTTCGCCTGTGCGCTCGCGCTGTGCGAGAGCGGCAAGCAAGCCGATAGTAATGTGCATGCCGGTGTTCGAGTCGCCCAGAGCGGCGCCCGACTGTGTAGGCACGGCATTGTCGCCTTCCCACCAGCCGGTGGTAGAGGCAGCGCCGGCCGTAACCTGAGCCACAGGCTCGTAGGCCTTAAGATCGGCGAAACGCGAGCTCAGAGGGAAGCCCTTGATAGTGCCGTAGATACAGCGAGGGTTGATCTTGTGCACCTCGTCCCAGCTGAAGCCGAGCTTATCCATAGCGCCGGGGTGGAGGTTTTCGATGAATATATCGGCCTCTTTGATCAGACGTGTAAGGATGTCCTTGCCGTCGGGAGTGGCGGCGTCGAGAGCAAGAGATTTCTTGTCGGAGTTGAGCTGCAAGAAGTAGTAACTCGGGCAATCCGGGTCGAACTGGAGCTCATTACGTGTTGCGTCGCCGGTGCCGGGACGCTCGATTTTGATTACATCGGCTCCAAGCCAGGCCAGGAGCTGAGTACACGACGGGCCGGACTGCACATTGGTGAAGTCGACCACTTTAATACCTTGTAGGGGAGCGGTGTTCATACTTGTATTTCGGTTTATGTTAGTTATTTTATATCACTTTATCCGCGAATCTGAAATATAAACGCGACAGGCATCCATAAAGTTCAGTTTCAATACTTGCGAAAATGGCGGAATTTCATTAATTTTGTGATATGAAAGCAGGCCGCATCATATTGTTTCCGTCGCTGTTGGCACCGGTATCGCCGGGAGAAGTACTTCCGGCCGCAAATATCGCCCTTATCCGCAACATAAAATATTTCGTTGTGGAAGAGCTGCGCACCGCACGCCGCTTCCTCAAGGCCTGCGACAAGAGTATCGACATCGACAGCCTCCGCTTCGAGGTGCTCAACGAGCACACACGCCCCGAAGAGGTCGAGGCCATGCTCGCCCCGGCTCTCGAGGGCCACGACATAGGCGTGCTCAGCGAAGCCGGCTGCCCAGCCGTCGCCGACCCTGGCGCCGACCTTGTCGCCGCCGCCCAGCGCCGCGACCTCAGCGTGCATCCTCTCGTGGGGCCCTCGAGCATACTGCTCGCGCTTATGGCGTCGGGCTTCAACGGCCAGAGCTTCAGCTTCGAGGGCTATCTGCCCATCGACGGCGGCAAACGCGCCGAAGCCATCAACCGCATCATCGCCGGCGCACGCCGCCACCACACGCACATCTTCATCGAGACACCCTACCGCAACAACCGACTCGTCGCCGAGCTTGCCGCAAAGCTGCCTGCCGACATGCTGATGTGCGTGGCCGCCGACATCACAGGCCCCACCGAGAGCATCGTTACCATGCCTGCACAAAAATGGCGCGGCGCACAATATAACTACGACAAACGCCCTGCGATCTTCCTCGTCGGGGCTTCTTATGTAAGCGAGAAAAAACGATGAGCCGCCGCCGACAGAAACTACGCCAACAAGCATACTGGAGCGAACAGCCCGGCCTGTTCGACCTCCCGGCCGAGGACGAAAACGCAATCCTTGAGGTGCCGGCCGAAGCCATCGCCGACGAAGAGAGGCTGCGTTTCTTCTCCTTCGGCAGCGGCAGCAGCGGCAACTGCGCCTACATAGGCACCCCCTCGTGCGGCCTGCTTATCGATGCCGGCGTCGACAACAACTATGTGACCGAACAGCTCGCCGCCAACAGCATCGACCGCTCCACCATACAGGGCATACTGCTGACGCACGACCACAGCGACCACGTCCGCTTCGCCTACGCTCTGCTGCGCCACAACCGCCACATGCGCCTGTTCGCCACCCCCAAGACACTCAACGGTCTTCTGCGCCGCCACAGCATAAGCCGCCGCATAAGCGACTACCACCAGCCCATCTACAAGGAGTTTCCGTTCAACGTAGGCCCTCTTACCGTTACCGCCTTCGAGACAAGCCACGACGGCAGCGACAACTCGGGCTTCGCCATCGACTTCGGCGACACACACTTCGTCGTTACCACCGATACCGGCACCATTACCGCTCGCAGCGACCACTACATGCGCATGGCCCAGTACCTCATGATAGAGAGCGACTACGACGCCACCATGCTGCGCACCGGCCCCTACCACGCCCACCTCAAGGCACGCATCGCCGGCACCAGCGGCCACCTCGACAACGCCGACACGGGCCGCTACCTTGCCTCGCTCGCCCCTGCCGGCCTGCTGCGCCGCGTTTTCCTCTGCCACCTGAGCGACACCAACAACACGCCGCATCTGGCCCTCTCTACCGTGCAGGACATACTTACCGAGGCCGGCATAGCCATATGCCGCGACCGACAGCCGGGCCCCAACGAAACGAGGCTGCATGTGTCAGTATTGCCGCGCAGCGAGGTTTCGCCACTGGTAGTTTTGTAACAAAGCGGCAACAGTTCAGTGAAATTTTGGTAGTTTGCAAGCGCAGCCCGTCAATGCAGTTGCAAAATACTCATTTTTTGAGTAAGTTTGCATAGCAATGATGAGATCAAGCCATATAATAATATTTATCGTTTCAGTGCTTGTAGCGTTCATGTCGACACCGTCGTGTTCGCGACCGGACGAAAACAGGTACTGCTGTGAGATAACAGAGCCTCTCGACTCTCTCCTGAGCATAGTCTTTCCCGACCAGGACGCCCCCGGTGCCGTTGTGATCGTGTGCCGTGGCGACACCATAAAGTACAACCGGGCTTTCGGCATGGCCGATCTGGAGAAAGGCACCCCGATGACCGACAGCACCATAGTCAACATAGCCTCGGCTTCGAAGACATATGTCACCGCAGCCCTGATGCGTCTGCGCGACGACGGTCGCCTGTCGCTCGACGACAGACTGAGCAAGTTCTTTCCCAACTTCAAATCGCAAATCTTCGACAACGTGAGCCTGCGGCATGTGCTTTCGCACACCTCCGGCCTACCCGACAAGCGTCCGCGCACGAGCGACCAATGGGACGAGTACCTGCAGCAGCACCAGTCGCCCTTTACCTACGGCCCCGACTATCTGCTCTACGGCCGCGAGGAAGAGCTGACACGCTTCTTCGAGACCGTCGACACCGTGCGACACGCTCCGGGCACCGTCTTCGAGTACCAGGACGCGCCATATCTCCTTCTGCCGGCCATCATAGAGCAGATCACGGGCATCAACTTCGAAATGTGGATGAAACGCAACATCTTTGACCGCGCACAGCTGACCGAGACCGAATACTACGACCCGGCCAACCCACATCCGCGCATGGCCCACGCCTACGCCCCGGCTGTCGGCGAGCCCTACCGCGGACGCTTCCGCAGCAAAGACGGCAAGTGGGACGAGTACGACTACGGCGAGGCCGAGTTCTTCCTCACACGCGCCGACCAGGGCATATGCACCACTCCACGCGAGTTCATCAAGTGGACACTCGCTCTCTACGGCGGCCGGATAGTGCCCATGGCATCGCTCGAGGAGGCCAACCGCCCGGTCATCGTGACACACAACGACAGCGTGCAGTACGGTCTGGGCCTGTTCGTGCAGGACATACCCTCCCGACCTTTCAAAGCATTCCACAGCCGCAGCAACGGCGGCTTCGCCATCTTCGAGGCAGTATTCCCCCGACAAAACATATGCTATCTCATATTTGCCAACCGCCCCGACTGGGAGCGCCTTGCCACTTCCGAGAAAATCGACAGCATACTCATGTCGCACAAATGGCTAAAGCCCCGAACCAACATAACTGAATGAAACAAACGCTCAAAATACTCGCAGTGATCGCATGCGCGGTCAATCTCATCACATTCTCCGCTTGTTCCCACAAAACCGACAACACAGTCTCGGCCTCGCTCGACTCGCTGTTGTCGGGCATCTTTACCTCTCCCGACGAACCCGGCGGCATCGTACTCGTCGCACAAGGCGACTCAATCGTCTACACCCGTAGCTACGGCATGGCCGACCTGCGGCGCGAGATACCGGTGTGCGACACCACACTCTTCAACATCTGCTCGATATCAAAGATCTACTCGGCCGTCGCTCTTGTCAAGCTGCAGGAGCAAGGGCTGCTCGACATCGACGACAGCGTGACAAAGTACATACCGGCGCTTACCAATCCGCATTTCCGCAACATTACCCTGAGGCATCTGCTGACACATACGTCGGGCATCCCCGACACACGTCCGCGCGACGAAAAACAGTGGCACAAGTACCGCCGCCACCACGACTCGCGCTTCGGATCGTGCCGCGACTATATGCTCTATGCCCTGTCGTACGAATCGACAAAATATCTTGCCGACATCGACACCTTCGCCTTCGAGCCGGGCACTGCATACGAGTTCCAGAATCCGCCCTATCAGCTCGTGCTCCGCATCGTGGAGGATGCGTCGCGCAAACGCTTCGCGCCATGGATGAAAGCCAACCTCTTCGACCCCATAGGCCTGAGCGAGACCATGTACTTCGACCCGTCGCTCGACCAGGATCTCTTCTCTCACGGCTACGTACCTGAGGACGGCAACAACAAATATCCCAGCTGGCACTCGGCCGACAACCGCTGGGAGGAATCAGACTACGGCGAGTGCAACTTCTTCCCCACCAAGCCCGACGGGGGCATATTTACCACCGCGCGCGACTTCTTCAAGTGGCACCGCGCCCTTATGGGAGGCAAGATAATCTCCGACTCGTCGCTGCATATGGCCACGACGCCCTATATCGCCACCGACAAGCCTTATGTGTCGACAGGCCTCGGATTCTTCATCGAAAACCGTCCCGGCATGCCGCGCAAGATCTTCCATGCCGGCAACAACGGCGGCTACAGGGCCGTGGAGGTGTACTTCCCCGACAGCGACGTGACATACCTGATATTCGCCAACCGCCCCGACTGGTCGTACGAGGACGTATGCAGCGAGGTGGACGCCATACTCTCGCGATACGATATAATATGAAAGCTCCGCGCCTGCAGATACTCATAGCCACCTATGCCCGTCGCGTCGAGACCATAGAGCCGTCGCGTCTGCCACAGGTCGACGGCGTGGAGTATCTCATATCGTGCCAGAATCCCGAAGGGCTCGGGCTCGACACATCGAAGCTCGCGGCGAGGGCCGACATCAGAATCTTTTTCTTTGCCGACAAAGGCCTGTCGGTCAACCGCAACCACCTCCTCGACCTCGCGACGGCCGACTATATACAGATCTCCGACGACGATCTCAGATACCGAGCCGAAGGCATCGCAAAACTCATCGAGACCTTCGACGCCGACCCGGACATCGACATCGTTACCACCCGTGCCGTGACTCCCGAGGAGCACGTCTACCCCCTCGACCGCCACGATCTTAACAAGAAATACCGCTTCTACCAGCCGATATCGTTTGAGATAGCGCTTCGCCGCAAGTCGCTTGCCGGCAGCGGCATACGCTTTTCTCCGCTTCTCGGCATAGGCGCTCCCTATCTTCTTGCCGGCGAGGAAGATGTGTTCTTCAACCATTGCCTCCGCGCCGACATGACAGGTGTGTTCCGCAATATCATAGTGAGCGAGCATCCGGGCTACACCACATGTGTGCGCAGCGCCGGAGAGCCCGGTGTGATACGCGCCAAAGGCGCCGTGATGCCCTTTATCCGCGGCTATTTCAGTTCGCTTGTCAGGCTGCCGCTTGAGGCCCACCGCGCCAAAGTGCCGTTCTTCAAGGCCTTGCTCTATCTCGGCCAGGGATACATATATTATATACGCCACCGCAGAGAGATATGAAAGTACTTATGATGGGCGACGCGAGCGCCTTCCACGCCAATCTCGCCATAGGTCTGAGACGTATGGGGCACGATGTTACCGTGGCCTCCGACGGCACCCGATGGATGAAGACACGGCGAGATATCGACCTGTCGCGCACAGCCGACAAGGCCGGTGGCGCACTTCTGTGGTTCAAGATGTCGGGAAAGACAGGCCGCGAGCTGTCGGGCTACGACATAGTGCACATCAGCTCTCCTTCTTTCATCACACTCAAACCTTGCCGCCTCGCGAAGATATTACGTAAGATAAAGGCTAACAACGGCCTGCTGATATACTCTGCAATAGGCAGCGACAGCGACTATGTGCGCAACTGCCTCTACGGCACCCCTCCCGAGCAGAAGTACTCCGAGTGGATGCCGCCCACAAATCTGTACCTGCCGCGGTGGAACCCTGCGGCAGAAGCCGAAGGCTGGCTCGCGCGCGATCTGACCGACTACACCGACGAGTTCTACGCCACTGTCGACGGCGCCGTGTCGGCCCTCTACGAGTACCACAGGGTAATAGCGGCCATGCACCCGGCTATGCCCCTGGCCTACTGCGGCATACCTGTCGACACATCGGCAATGCCGCAGCACACCCCCGGCGACGGCCCACTGCGCATACTCTACGCCGCCCACTAAGGACGCGAGCCCGAAAAAGGCGCTGACATACTGCTCGACATCCTCTCTCGCATCGAAAAAGAGATGAATGGCACCATCACGGTAGAGAC
>JAGAUV010000022.1 GCA_017620635.1 Muribaculaceae bacterium
GAGATACTTCTATGGCGAAAGCGCCAATGCCATCAAAATCCAGATATGGGTCACGCTCATCGCTAATCTGTTGCTCTCTGTCTTGCAAAGCACACTGAAAAGGCGATGGAGCTTCTCCGGACTTGCCACAATAGTGCGAATCGTGCTGATGTATTACCTGAATCTCGAAAAATTCCTCAATCAGCCCGATGCTGACCTGAATATCATGCTCGCCGAAGCCTCCGAACCACCGCCTCAAGAACACGAAATTGACTGAGGGGGCTTGTCATACTCTAAAAGTAAGCCCAACTTCTGCCTTTCAAGATGTTGGACTCACTGATTTATGGTTTAGCGGACAGTAATAGATGTTAAACGCAAAGTTATAAATATTTTTTTGAGGTGACAATCGGCTGTCTCGAAAACGTTCTTGGTTTATCTGCTGATTACGAGCTTGTTTTGTGCTATCCACATCAAAAATTAGCTTTACCCTTGTTTCCCGGCTTTTGGGAAAGGGCTTGTGTCGGGGATGACACAAGCCCTTTCTTAAGAGGGGGAACTTTTAGTGTCAGATCGGGATGTATTCCACGAAGGCTTCGATGGCTTCGTATGATGCCAGACCGAGGTCCTGGTAGAGACGTGCGGTGGCGCGGTTGCGCTCTTCGGCGCGCTGCCAGAACAGACGGTCGTCGTCGCCGAGGAAGGGTGCGTTCTCCATCTGGCTCTGGTGCTTGAGGATAGAGTTGCGTTTGAAGCGCAGCTCCTCTGGGCTGATGGGCACAGCCATTTCGATATGGTCGATCTCCCATTCCGCCCATGCTCCGCGATACATCCATATGCGGCAGTCCTTCATCCACTCCTCGCCTTTGAGCTCATCGATAGCGGCGAGTACGGCGTCGGTACATACCTTGTGTGTGCCGTGGGGGTCGGCAAGGTCGCCGGCTACGAAAATCTGGTGCGGCTTGACCTCGGTAAGCAGGTCCTTTACTATCTCTACGTCGCGTTCGCTCAGATCGCCTTTCTTGATCGTGCCTGTCTCGTAGAAAGGCAGTCGCAGGAAGTGGATATGATCGTTCTTGACGCCGATATAGCGGCAGGCTATCGTCGCCTCGGCCTGGCGTATCATGGTCTTTATCTCGCGGATGTCGGCAATGTCGGTGTCGCCGCTCTTTTTGTGAGCCACAAAACCCTGCACCTCGCCCGAGAGCTTGCGGTAGCCGTCGGTGTCGAAGCCGAACATCGGGGCTATCTTGTCCATCATCAGGAAATAACGCATCATATCCTCGTCGCCGACAGCGATGTTGCCCGAGGTCTCATAGGCCACATGTACGTCGTGGTGCTGGTCCACGAGACGTTTGAGCGTACCGCCCATCGATATCACGTCGTCGTCGGGGTGGGGCGAGAACACGATCACACGCTTGGGGTAGGGTGCCGCACGCTCGGGACGGTAGGTGTCGTCGGCGTTGGGCTTGCCGCCGGGCCAGCCAGTGATGGTGTGCTGCAGGTCGTTGAATATGCGTATGTTCACATTGTAGGCCGAGCCGTAGAGAGCCAGGAGCTCGCCCAGGCCACGGTCGTTATAGTCCTTGTCGGTAAGTTTGAGGATAGGCTTGCCGGTCTCGCCCGACAGCCACACGATGGCGCGGCGCAGCAGCTTGTCGTTCCAGTCGCACGATGTCACTTTCCATGGCTTGCTGATGCGTGTGAGGTCCTCGGCGCCGCCAAGGTCGGTAACCACCTTGACATGCGGATGCCCCTGCAGCAGCGAGGCCGGTACGGCGGTCGTGGCCGCATCCTCGACAGTCTGTTTGATTATGCTCGCGCAGTTCTCGCCCCAGGCCATGGTGAGCACGCGGCGAGCGCTGATGATGTTGGCCAGGCCGAGCGTGATGGCGGTGGTAGGCACGTCGTCGCACTTGTAGTCCTTGCCCACCTTGTGTCGCATCTCGTTGCCCAGAAGCACCAGGCGGCAATAGCTTGTGGGCTGGCTGCCGGGCTCGTTGAAAGCGATGGTGCCGTTGGGGCCTATCTCGCAGAGCGCCACATCGATGCCGCCCTCGTCGGCTATCTGCTGCTCGTAGGCATTGCAGTAGTCGCCCATCGCCTCCTTGGTCGTGGCAGGGTCGATGGAGTGTATGTTCTCCGGCCGGATATTGACATGGTCGAGAAACACCTGGTGCATTTTGTCCAGGGTCGACGGTCCTTCCGGCTGCAGGGGGAAGAACTCGCTGATATTGAATACTACCACCTTGTCGAAATCGACCTTGCCCTCCTTGTACATGCTGATAAGGGCTGAGTAGACGCGGTGCGTGCTGTTGCCGGCTCCGAGAGCGAGCACACACTTGTCCTTTAGATTTACAAACTTGGCGATATATTTAGCTGTTTTCTCTGCGAGGAAATCAGCACCTTCATTTGCAGTCTCGAATACCCTCGTGTCTATCTTCTCCTGGCGGCGCAGAGCTGTAAGCTCTATCTCGCTGTCGGGGTTGTAGTAGCGTCGGGGTATGCGGTCGAGTTTTATCTGACTGCTGAGGTCGGTTTTCATGGGGTATGTTATTTTTCGTTATCCTCGTCGTACCATTTTGAGTACATGAGGTAGTTGCGTGCGATTTTCACGTTTATTTCACGGGCCTGCTCGGGGTCTACCATCTTGATAAACTTGGCCGGAGCGCCGCCCCATAGCTCGTTGGGGCCTATCTTCGTGCGCGACAGCACTACAGCGCCGGCGGCCACGATGGCGCCTTCGCCCACTTCCGCGTTGTCCATTACCACCGCGCCCATGCCTATCAGGGCGAAATTGTGGATCTTGGCGCCGTGTATCGTGACATTGTGCCCGATCGACACATCATCGCCGATCTCGATAGTGGACTTCTGGTACAGCGTGTGCAGCACCGAGCCGTCCTGTATGTTCACGCGGTTGCCGATCGTGATGGTGTTGACGTCGCCACGGAGCACGGTGTTGAACCATACGCTGCATCCGTCGCCCATGGTCACATCGCCTATTATCGTCGCGTTCTCGGCCAGGAAGCAGTCCCGACCGGTCTTGGGCGTAAAGCCTCTCAGGGGTATTATGAGTGCCATCTTACAGTGCTTTAGTGTGTTCGGCAAGCCATTCTTTTTCGGCCGGTGTGGTCAGAGCCGGCAACAGACGCTCGTAGACGGTCGCATGATAGTTGTTGACCCATTCGATTTCTTCGGCCGTCATTATCGATTTGTCGAACAGAGCGCGGTCGAAGGGGAACATTGTCAGCACTTCGAAACCGAGGAAGCGTCCAAATTCGCTTGTCTTCTTCTCGGTGCACAGCACGAGGTTTTCGCAGCGGATGCCGTGTACGCCCTCGCGGTAGAGGCCCGGTTCGTCGGAAGTGATGCTTCCGGCGAGCATCGGCGCGTCCACCCAGTTGAGGCGTATGCTGTGAGGCCCTTCATGTACGCTCAGGAAGAAACCGACGCCGTGACCGGTGCCGTGGAGGTAGCACAGGCCGTTTTTCCAGAGATACTGCTCGGCCAGCACGTTGAGCTGAGCTCCGCGTGTGCCCTCGGGGAATACCGATGTTGCCAGCGCGATATGGCCCTTCATTACCAGGGTAAAGTCGCGGCGCTCGTCGGCGGTAGGAGTGCCGAGACAGATGGTACGGGTAATGTCGGTGGTGCCGTCGAGATACTGAGCGCCGGAGTCGACAAGCAGCAGGCCCTCGGGGCGCAGTGTGGCTTTCGATTCCTCGTCGGCCTCATAGTGCACGATAGCGCCGTGGGGGCCGTATCCGGCGATAGTGCCGAATGATTCGTCGAAATAGTTCTCGCCGCGGCTGCGGTATTTGTGCAGCAGATCGGCCACGTCGATTTCGGTGGTGGGTATGCCTTTTGCCATGCGGTCTTCAAGCTCCATGAAGGCTTTGACCAGCGCGGCGCCGTCACGTACCATCGCAGCGTGCACACCGGCTATCTGGGTGGGGTTCTTGACCGATTTAAGACGGGCTGCAGTGGTAATGCCGCTGTCTTTTACCCTGTCGCCGAGAATTTCGATCAGAGCCGCCGACGACTTGCTCGTGTCGGCCATGACGGTCTCGTCGGCCGGAAGAGCCGCCAGGAAGGCCTTTATGTCGCCGTAGCCGCGAGTCTCCACCCCTTGCGAGGCGAGGTAGGCCACAGTCTCGTCGGTAAGCTTGGCCGGGTCGATGAAGAGTGTCGCCGCGCCGTCGCCGAGGAACAGGAATGCCGTCGCTACCGGCGTGTGCTTCACGTCGTCGCAGCGTATGTTGAGAGTCCAGGCAATCTCGTCGAGGGCTGTCATCAGCACAGCCTGTGCGCCGGCAGCCCCGGCCTCGGCCATTATCTTGGCCATTTTGTCGCGAGCGCTTTCGCCGGCGTATTTCTCGTCGTGTATGAATATCTTGCCGTCGGGCAATGCCGGGCGGTCGAGCCACAGGCGGTCGATCACGTCGAAACGGCTGTCGAGCTTTATGCCTTTCGCAGCGAGTCGGGCTGCCATATCCTCTACCTGAGGCATTGTGAATAGCATACCGTCGAGCCCGACCGTCGATCCGGCCGGCAGTACGGTGCATAGCCATGTGATGATGTCGGGAGTCTCGGCCAGGCCGTCTTTCATCAGCTCTATGCCTGAGCCTTCAAGCTGGCGTGCGGCCTGCAGGAAGTAGCGTGAGTCGGTCCATAATGCGGCTTTGTCGGCAGTAACGACGAGATCGCCGGCTGAGCCGGTAAATCCGCTCAGCCAACGGCGTACTTGCCAGTGAGATGCGAGGTATTCACCAAGATGCGGGTCGGCCTGCGGTACAATTGCCGCATCGACTCCGGCTGCCTTCATTTCCGCGCGGAAGGCTGCAAGGCGTTCGGTATATGTGTTCATTTCTTTTAAATTAATTATATGTTTTCAAAGGTGGATAGAAAGCATCGGGCACGTGCTCGAATGTATAGTCGTCGGGCGTGCCGTTTATGGCAAACAGGTCGAAGCGTACCGAGTGGGGCAATTCATTCTGCTTTACAAAGGCATCGGCGGCATGTACGATATTCAGAATCTTTTTGTTGTCGATCGACTCAAGGGGATCGTCCTCCTTGTTGTTTCGGGTCTTGACTTCGGCTATTACGAGAGTATCGTCCTTCATCGCCACAATGTCGAGTTCGAGCTTGCCGATACGCCAGTTCCGGGCTACGATGGCATAACCGTGTTCGGTAAGGTAGTCGGCTGCCATATCCTCGCCCCAATGTCCCGTGTCGTTATGCCTTGCCATGTTTTTGTGCTTTCTTTTGTTTGCAAAGATAACACTTTTCGGCATAAAATGCTATGGCAAAAATCAAATGTTTTGAATTTTACCAAGAAGCCTTATATAATGTGTGTATTCAACGATTATTGTCGCTCGTGAAGGTAGTTTGTATTGAATCGAAGTCAGTGACGGGCGTTGCGTTGCAAGCCTGCGAGTTTGGCGCGTTTGACGGCGCTATGCGTGAAGGTGGCTGAAAAATCGGGCTGGGTCATTTCTGATATGGTTTCGCGGTCAAGAGCCAGCACGGTGTCACGGACGGCGAACTCCGGCAGACATATCGCCGGGTCGTGGTTGAAGGGACATACATCCTGGCATATGTCGCATCCGTAGATGCGTCCCGGCAGATGAATCGAATCCGGCAGGTCGCCACGATGTTCGATAGTGAGATAAGACAGGCAGCGTGAGCAGTCTATGCCGCCCTCGCCATCGAGCGCGCGGCCCGGACACGCTCTCACGCAAGCGCCGCAGTGCGAACACAGGTCGGGCAAGGGTGTGCCATAGTCGGCTTCTTCGGTCCATAAAATCTCAGCGAGAAAGACTTTTGAGCCGATGCCGGGTACTATCAGCTGATTGTTGAGGCCAATGAAACCGATGCCGGCACGCGCAGCCCAATATCGTTCGCGCAGTGGAGTGGTGTCGATACATATGCGTGTTTTAGCTCCGTCAACAGCCTTCTCCATGAGTGCGGCTACCGGCGCAAGGCGCTTGCGCAGCGTTTCGTGATAGTCGTCGCCGACAGCATAGTCACTGAACAAGGGACTGCGCCTTCCTGGCGTCTGAGCATACGGGAAAGCGCAGCAGAGAATCGAACGGGCGCCGTAGAGCAGCAGCCGGGGATCGTTGCGCAGCTCACGGTACCGCTCCATATATTCCATGCCGGCATGCGCTCCTCGAGCCAACCAGGCGTCGTAGAGAGCTATGTTTTTGTCGTCGACAGGCAGGCATGGCGCGAAGGCCGCAGCCACCGCACCGGCCTCACGCGCCGACGCGATGACAGCATCACATCTGCAGAGGCAGGAACTCATAGCCTTGTTCTAAAAGCCATTCGATCGATTTAGGCAGCGCCTCTCGCATTCTGTCGCCCGATTTTATAGAGTCGTGGAATACGATTATCGACCCGTTGCGCGCATATCGTCGCACGTTGGCAAAAACCTCGTCGGCGGTCAGCTTCTTGGAGTAGTCGCGTGTTACCAGATCGTACATCACGATGTTGAAGTGCTCCTTGAGCGCGGCTGCCTGTTTCCAACGCAGCAGGCCGTGCGGCGGCCTGAACAGCGAGCTACGTATCAGATTGTCGGCTTCGGCGACATCTCTCAGGTAGCGCACCGACTTGACCTTCATGCCCTGCATATGGTGCATGGTATGGTTGCCGTAGCTGTGACCCCGGCGCTTTACCTCCTCGTAGAGTTCGGGGTACTTGCGCACGTTGTCGCCGACCATAAAGAATGTCGCCTTTATGCCGTATCTGTCGAGCAGGTCGAGCACCCAGGGCGTCTGCTCCGGGATAGGCCCGTCGTCGAATGTAAGGAACACTACCGGTTTGCCAGCCCGACGCTTTATGCGCCAGATGCACTCCGGGAAGAGCAGACGGTAGAGCAGAGGTGGCTGTTCGATCAGCATTTTCAGTCAATGACTTCCGACCACCGATCGGCCGTAAACCCGTGAGATTCCATCAGCGTGTTGCTGAAAGCCATAGGATCGATGCCGAGCTCGTTGTTGAGCCTGAGGAGGTCGGCGGTTATCTGCACCAGAGCGGTCTGGCTGTCGGGATATTGCTCCATGTCTTTCAGCAGGGTATTGTAGTCGTAACCGTCGATGAATACCAGCGGCGCAATGTGGAGATCGTTCTCGAAAGAAGTACCGCGAATGAAGTCCTTGACCTCTTCGATCTTTTCGGGCGATGCCTTGCGGAGCATGTCGATATAGTTTCTGAGAGATACAGCTTCGCCGAGATACTGCAGACCGTAGAGTTCGGAAGTGCCGAGCTGCGATCTGTAACCGGGCCCGAGAGTGGTAACATATTTCACGAGCTGTGCGTAGCGTTCGGCTTCGCCGTCGACTATGCTTTCGGCCGCATCAAGATCCGCGCTATTGCCGGTGGCAAGGTAGAGGTCGAGGTAGGACCGGGCGATGTAGAGACCTATCATGCCGTCGTAGGGAGTTACCGATGTCGGTATCTTGGTGCGGATGAGGTCGAGCAGCTGACGAGCCATGTCGAATCGGTTCTCGGGAGCTTCCAGCCCATTGTCGCGAGCGGCTTTGCGAGCCTGCTCGGAGGCCTGGAGGGTACCTGTAGCCATGAGGTCTTCGGCGACGGTGTAGATGCCTGAGCGGAGCGAAGATACCATGCGGCGTACTGTCTCGTCGAGATACAGATTCTCTGCATCGGGCTGATCAAGGCCGCCCCAGCGGTAGTCGTTGACGATCTTGCAGTACGATTTATCTGCAGTGGGACTGAACTCGCTGTTTCTGAACGGAGTCACTTCATAAGCCATGCCCGAAGCACCAAGATAGGGCGTAAGGCCGAGGTAGAATGATGTCGGAACGGTTGTGGCAAAGTAAGTGGGGCGTTTCCAGTTGTCAGCCACCGAGTTGGCTATGATATCGAGCGAGAGGACGCGGCTCTGGTTCACGCCGTTTGACGACGACAGATCTGTAGCTATGTCGGTAATGCCGGGCTTGATAAACATGCTGTCGATCATAGCGTCGCCCGAGCTGTAGACAGCCATGGCGGCCATAGTGTCGACCGGCATTACAACCTTGGGCGATGTCATGAGATGAGCGCCGAACTGTGAAGCGTCGCTGTCGTAGAGCTCTCTGAGCGCCTGCAGCGCCGGTACCTGGTTCTTATTCTGAGGAACGATGAAGCTGTAGGCCAGATTCTCGTAGGCATAATCCTTCGGAGTGGCGAGCATCGGCACAGCGTCGGCACCGGATGTGGGGTGCTGCATCTGGTTGGCGTACCAGTCGGTGGTAAGGTAAGACAGGTTGACTACGCGCACGTCGGGACGGAAGTTTTCTACTTCCTGGGCATACCACAGAGGGAATGTGTCGTTGTCGCCGTTGGTAAAGATTATGGCGTTGTCGTCGAGCGAACTGAGGTAGTTGAAACCGAAATCGCGAGTGGTGTAACGGCCTGACCTGTCGTGGTCGTCCCATGTCTGCGAAACCATCTGCAGCGGTACGATAAGACCTACAGCGCAAGCCACGACAGATGATGCGATAAGCACGCCTTTCGAGCTTTCAGGTTCTCCATCCGGCTCATCTTCCTTGTTTTTCTTTTTGGACGACAGCCAGTCGCGCAGCATAATGCCGATGGCAGGCACACCTATGCCAATCCATATTGCGTAGGCGTAGAAGGAGCCGGCGAAGGCATAGTCGCGTTCACGCGGCTGACCGGGAGTCTGGTTGAGGTAGAGCACGATGGCAATACCTGTCATGAAGAAGAGGAAGAATACGATCCAGAACTGCTGTATGCCGCGCATGGGGTTGTTGCGGTGGCGATAAAGGGCCTGGAAGAGAAGACCGATAAGGCCGAGGAGCAAAGGCATCATGTAGAATACGTTGTGACCCTTGTTTCCTTTGCCGTATTCGTCGGGAAGGGCCGACTGATCGCCAAGACGGGTGTTGTCGATAAACGGTATTCCCGAAATCCAGTTGCCCAGATAGGGCTCTCCATTGCCTTGTATGTCGTTCTGGCGTCCGGCAAAGTTCCACATGAAGTAGCGCCAGTACATGTGGTTGAGCTGGTAGTTGATGAAGTATCGCAGGTTTACGTCGAACCCGGGTTTCCATACGGCAGTCTGAGCCGCCGGGGTATTGTTTTCGGCGTAGACGGCGGTAGTGGCAGGAGTCATGGAGGACAGGTAGGGCATGATTTCATGCTTAGGAGCGAAGCCCTGATTAATCCAGTTCTGACGTACCTGCTGCGGAATCTCGTTGATATCGGGAGTATTGTATCCGGCCCAAGCCTTGTAGCCCTGTACATGAGGCTCGGAGGTGGAGTATATTCGGGTAAAGAGCATGTCGAGGTCGCTCATCGTGCGGTAGTTGGGGCGCTCGACTTCCTTAACGTATTCGTCGTGCTGCTCGGGGCTGTCCTTCACGACTTTGGTGTACTGCGCCTCGGGATTATCGAAGGCAGAACCGTTCTCGTCGCGCAGATAACCGTCGAGAATCCTGGTCTTAGGACGTCCGTATTCGTCGACAGGGATGTAGTACGAGCCCGAACCGGCAGGGTACTCCTGCTCTATGACGGTCTCGGCGAAAACGGGACCGTTGAACAGAGGCCTGTCGCCATACTGCTCACGGTTGAGGTATGAAGCGAGCGCGAAGACATTGTCGGGAGCGTTCTGGTTCATGGGCGTGTTGGCTGTGGCACGAATCAGAAGCAGGGCGTAGGATGCGTAACCGACGAATATCACAAGTATGCTGACAACAATCAGTGTCATTATCCGCACGGGAATCTTCTTGCAGAAACCCCACAGCCATACGGCGAGGGCAATGAGGATGAGTACGCCCAGCCATATGGTGTGGCCGATGAAGGGCATACCCGACATGGCGATGGCGAGGAAGAACCAGAGGCGTACGGCCGACGGGTTCTTGGCCTGATACAGCGATCTGATGGACATGAAGAACACACCGATCAGAACGACCGCATATATGAACACGCCCATGTTGTAGCTCATGTGCAGGCCATTGACAAAGAGGAGCTCAAACCATTGGGCGACCTCGATGAAGCCCGGGACAAGACCATAGAGTATCGCGCCTACGATCACGCAAGACACGCCCAAGGCAATCAGCGAGCCTTTAGCGTTGACTTCCTTCCATTTGCGGTAGTAGAATATGAGTCCGATAGCAGGAATGCAAAGGAGGTTGAGGAGGTGTACGGCAATAGATACGCCGATTACGTAGGCTATAAGGACGAGATA
The DNA here is from genome assembly GCA_017620635.1 of Muribaculaceae bacterium. Taxonomy (GTDB): domain Bacteria; phylum Bacteroidota; class Bacteroidia; order Bacteroidales; family Muribaculaceae; genus CAG-873. The sequence goes on from JAGAUV010000022.1 coordinate 10,190, forward strand.
TCTGTCGGAATGAGGCTGATCGGCCCTGTTCTCCCATTTGAACATGAGCCATACCACGAGAGCCGTACAGAATGACGAGAAGGCATATACCTCGCCTTCAACGGCCGAGAACCAGAAAGTGTCGCTCCAGGTGTATGCAAGAGCGCCGCATACGCCGCCGCCCATGATCATGGCCATCTGCCACCAGTTGATGTCGGTGGCGTCGTCGCGCACGATAAGTCGGCGTACAAGATGCGTTATGGACCAGAATAGCAGCAATATGGTGCCAGCACTCAGCAATGCCGACATGCAGTTGACAGCAAGAGCCGCCGCGGATGCCGAACCGCCGAAAAGAGTGATGAAGAATCGTCCGGCGAGCATGAATATGGGGTTCCCCGGCGGATGGCCAACTTCGAGTTTGAATGCCTGGAGAATAAATTCGGGGCAGTCCCAGAAGCTTGCCGTGGGCTCAACTGTAAGCAGATAAGTGACTGCTGCGATGAGAAAACACAGCCAGCCCATGGCATTGTTGATTATGTTATATCGTTTCATACTTGGTGATTGGTGCCGACACGCGGCTTTTCAAACTGCAAAATTAACAAATTAAATTTAATAAAGCAGCCGACGCGTACCTATTTAACAAATAATTACCACAAATTGAATCTGACACCGAAGACGGCCTCTCCGCTCAGCACACCGCCGGCGTATGTGGTCTCGCGGTCATTTACGATAGCGACGTCGAATTTGCCGGTAACTCCTGCGAAATACCGGCCGCTGTTCCATACTACGGACACTTTCATGCGGTTGTAGAGCGAGAGCGACATTTTGTCGATGTCGCTGTTGACATAGCCTTTACGCAGTCCGATAATAGGCGATTCGCTCACTCCCAACACCCATTTGGGCTTGAACACCCAGTTGTAGCCGTAGCCGAGGCGCAGGGCGTAATTGTGTGTGTTGACGCGGTAGATGTTGTTGTTCCAGTGTGGGGGCAGCTCGTCCTTGAGGTGGTCGGGCAGTCCGCTGAAGTTGAAGCTCAGTTTCTGAGAATAGATAGAGAATCCGGTATAGAAAGCACCCTGGCTGCGCTGCTGCAGACGGCTGTAGTTGAACGAAGCGGCCTCGCTGTAGCGCTTGTGGTTGAAGAAATAATAAGCGTCGATGCCCCACGTTGTGTTGTCGATGGCATCGAAAGGAATGTTGAGGTTGTGGTCTGTGCCGAATTGTTTCAGAGTGGTGCCGACATTGTTTGTCGTCATGTATATCTCGGCGGCGAAAAGCATGCAGTTGAAACCGAAACGGAGACGCTTGCGCGACTGTGAGGCACCGCCGAAGAGCTTACTCATGTTTATATCGTATCCGGCCGACACGGCAAGGTATGTAGCGTAGATACCTATCGATGTCGATGGGTCGGACCTCATGAATATATTCGTGCGGTTAGGCAGCCTGAAACTGTACCCGTCGAGCCAGCTGTCGGTCGTTATCTTTGCCGAGAATTTATAGCCTGTCGACTTGACATAGGTTGTGTCGTATCCGTTGAAGAATTTATCGCCCCATCGGTATGTATTGACCACAAAACGAGGGAATTTGCCCCAGGCCGCTATGCTGTCGAGATTGAAAAACTCAGCCTTCGCCGGCATGGATGCCGTCGAGACAAGCATAATGATACAAAAGGCAAAGAAGCGAAAAACGTTCATAATCCGACGAACGGCGCCCTAAGGCCCACTCATGCAAAATTACAAAAAAATTACGCACCCCGAAAGCATAATATGCCTTTTTGGGCAAATATGCCTCTAAAAAGCACAATAAACGGGGTCTAAAACAGAGTGAGCTGTACGCCGGGCCTGATTGCCGCTACATACATAGAGCGTTCCTCGCGCCAGCCCCGTGAGCTGTTGAGTATGCTTAGCCTGATCATGCCGACGATGTTTCCGGCAGCACGCCGGGCGGCTTTCAAAATGTCGGCGAGAGAGTTGAATCCGGTAGCTCGGAAGGTTGCGATGGTTCGACCTTCGAAGGAAACCGATGTCAATACGGTGTCGTTGCTTGTGATAGTAGTCATAGTGAGAGAGCTTTTATAAGTTTGATGCAAAGTTACCTCGCGGCATGTGCGACTATGACGCACACTATTGTTAATGTTGTTAAAACAATTGCGCTCCGGGTCAATTAATTCTTAACTTTACAAATCAAATTACCTGAACGATACTTATGAAAAAACAAATTACCCTGATAGGGATACTGGCACTATTCTCGGCATCGGCCATAGCGTCGATACCGACACTTGAAGGATTTGAATACGGCCGGTACGATTCTCCCGACGGCAGCGAGTGGCAGAGCCCCGGCCGGCTGTCGCTCAATAAAGAACAGCCCCGGGCTACGTTTTATCCGTTTGCCGACAATGCCAGCGCCATGAGTGTATTGCCGGACAAATCGGCATATGTGGAAAGCCTCGACGGGCGCTGGCACTTCCGCTGGGTAGCCAATCCATGGGAACGCGATTCGACATTCTATAAGTTCGACGTGTCGTCGTGGAATATGATAGACGTGCCAGGCTCATGGTCGGTGCAGGGTCTTCAGCCCGACGGCACACAGAAATACGGCACACCTATATATGTGAACCAGCCTGTGATATTCATGCATACAGTCGCAGTGGATGACTGGCGCGGCGGCGTGATGCGTACACCGCCTCAGTCATGGACCACCTACAAGGCCCGAAACGAGGTAGGGCAGTATGTGCGCTCGTTCACTATACCGACATGGTGGAGAGGGCGCGAGGTGTATATGGAATTTGACGGCGTGGATTCATTCTTCTATCTTTGGATCAACGGCCGTTACGTTGGCTTCAGCAAGAACTCGCGAAATGCGGCCCGGTTCGATATCACACCTTATCTTGTCAAGGGCGAGAACAAAGTTGCGGTAGAGGTCTACCGCAGCAGCGACGGCTCATTCCTCGAGGCTCAGGACATGGCGCGTCTGCCGGGCATATTCCGCTCGGTGCGTCTCTACTCGACATCCAAGATACAGATCGCCGATCTTGTGGCGATACCCGATATAGATGCGGACACCAACACGGCCTCGCTCGACGTGACCGCGACGCTCCGCAACCTGACAGGCAAGAGTGCCGCCGGGCTGAGGGTAGAGTACACCCTTTATCCGTGCAAGCTGTACAGCGACGAAACCGAGGCGCCCGTATTGAGCGTGTCGACAGGTACTGTCACACTTGGCAAAGGCGCCGGCGGCGAGTGCGAAGCCGTGCTGAAAGTGAATGATCCGAAGCTGTGGAGCGCCGAGGCTCCGTGGCGCTATGTGCTTGTGGCCAAGCTCAAGGACAATAAGGGGCGCACACTGGAAACGACATCGATCTACACCGGACTGCGCAAGGTGGAGATTCTCGACACGGCGGCAGACAAGGACGAGTTCGGCAAGGCCGGCCGCTACTATTACCTCAACGGCAAACCGATAAAGTTCAAGGGCGTCAACCGCCACGAAAGCATGCCCGACCGCGGCCATGCCGTGACACGCGAGGCTATGCTCCAGGATATAGTGCTGCTCAAACGAGCCAATATCAACCATGTGCGCAACTGCCACTATCCCGAGCCTCCGTACTGGTACTATCTATGCGACAAATACGGCATCATGCTCGAGGACGAGGCCAATCTCGAGAGTCATGAGTATTACTACGGCGACGCGTCGCTCAGCCATCCCAAGGAATGGCAGGCGGCACATGTGGCGCGAAACATGGAGCTTGTGCATAGCACAGTCAACAGTCCGGCGGTGGTAATATGGAGCCTCGGCAACGAGGCCGGCCCTGGCGACAACTTCAAGGCGGCGTATGCGGCCATCAAGGATTTCGACACGAGCCGCCCCGTGCAGTACGAGCGCAACAACAGAATCGTGGACATGGGATCGAACCAGTACCCGTCGGTCGACGCCGTGTGGTCGCTCGCGTCAGGCGAGGCTGACGCCGTGTATCCTTTCCATATATCGGAGTATGCCCACTCGATGGGCAATGCCCTTGGCGACCTCGACAGAATATGGGAGGCTATCGAAAGCTCCAACTTCGTGTGTGGCGGCGCCATATGGGACTGGGTGGACCAGAGTCTCTACAATTACGACAAGGGTACACGTTATCTTGCCTATGGCGGCGATTTCGGCGACTATCCTAACGACGGGCAGTTCCTGATGAACGGTATCCTGTTCGGCGACAAAGAGCCCAAACCGGCCTATTACGAGGTAAAGAAGGTGTACCAGAATGTCGCCTTCCGTCCCGTCGACATGGCCCGTGGCGAAATAGAGATATTCAACAAAGCTTATTTCGAAGCTCTGCAGGGATATAAGCTGTGGTGGACGCTCAGCGAGGACGGCCGGGAAGTAGACCGCGGCGAAGTGGCCTATCAGCCTGTGGCTCCGCGCAGCTCCGCGACCGTGAAGCTTCCTTACAGGCTCGACGGCCTCGACGGCGAACTTGCAGTCACGCTGGAGCTGCGTCTCGACAGAGACATGCCCTGGGCCGACAAAGGCTATGTGCAGATGGCGGAGCAGTTGCCTGTAAGGGCCGCGCTTGCCCGTCCGGCCTTGTGTGCCAATAAAAGCGGACGTGTAGATATATCCGAAGGAGACAAGAGCATCAAGGTGTGCGGCGACAATTTCGAAGCTGTATTCGACCGAGCCACCGGCATGCTCGAGGCCCTGAACTATGACGGCCGGGCCATGATAGCACCCGGCGCAGGGCTGCGGCTCGATGCGTTCCGCGCTTTTGTCAATAACGACAACTGGGTGTATGAGTCGTGGTATGCCAACGGACTGCACAATCTTCGTCACAGCGCCACTCTCGATTCGATAGGCAAGGACTCGTCGGGCAATGCGGTGCTTAAATTTACGGTGCGTTCACAGGCTCCCTGCGGCGCAAAGATTGAGGGCGGATGGTCGTCGGGACGGAATACGGTAAAAGAACTGAGCGACAAGCCGTTCGGCGACGAGGACTTCCATTTCGTCACTACCCAGAGATGGACGGTATGCGGCGACGGGTCGATAGTGCTCGATGCCGATATCGAAGGCAACAAGCCCGAACTGACATTGCCACGCCTGGGCTATGTGATGGGCGTGCCGGCCGAGTATGGCAACTACAGCTACTATGGACGCGGACCGGAGGAGAACTACTGCGACCGCAAGAGCGGCCAATTCGCAGGGGTGTACAAAACTACAGTCGCAGACCAGTTTGTGAACTATACCCGTCCGCAAGGCATGGCCAACCGCGAGGAGGTGCGATGGTCGTCGCTTAGCGACAATGCCGGCAACGGTATTGTCGCTGTCGGCGCCGAGCCTATGAGCGTTACCGCCATCGCCTATGACGATTCGGCACTTGTGGCGTCGCCTCACATCTATCAGCTGCCGTCGCCGGGATATACACGCTGGCATATCGACCTTGGCCAGACGGGCCTTGGCGGCACAAGCTGCGGTCAGGCACCACCGTCGGCCGATCACAGAGTATTCGGCGGAAAGAACCATTTCCGCTTTGCGCTGAGGCCGGTATCACTGACCAAAGGAGCGTCCCGTCAGGCAAAAATAGCACTGTGATTTTTGCGGACGATAAAAAATTGCTACCTTTGCGGCATCAGAACAAATGACATAAACGAAATCCTCTCCGATAACATAACACACATTCAACCTTGGGAAAGGCTGTCCCGACAACGGACGGTCTTTCTTTTTGTTTGCGTGGACGGTAAAAAATAAGTAACTTTGCAGTGACGGAATAAAAAAAGAGATGAAGACATCGGTAATACTTCGTTTTGTCGTATTAGGCTTGCTCTGGCTCGGACTGGTGGGCTATATACTTACTCATGCACGTTTTACACTCTATATCGCCTTTGTCATAGTTGCCTCGGCAATCATCATTTTTGTTCCGATGTATAAAAAATATGTGAAGAAATGAGTACAGCAACGACTTACGCCTGCGGTCCTCTTCTGGCCACTATCGACAGTCCTGCCGACTTGCGTCGCCTATCTCCCGATCAGCTGCCCCAGCTGTGCGCAGAGATCCGCGATTACCTCATACATTCCCTCTCAGAAAACCCGGGACATTTTGCCTCGAGCATGGGCGCTGTAGAGCTTACAGTTGCGCTTCATTATGTATTCAATACGCCTTACGACCGTCTTGTGTGGGACGTCGGGCATCAGGCCTACGGTCACAAGCTGCTGACGGGCCGTCGCGAAGCCTTTGCTGGCAACCGCAAGCTCGGCGGTCTCAGCGGTTTCCCCAACCCTGCGGAGAGCGAGTACGATACATTTTCGGCCGGCCATGCCTCCAATTCCATATCTGCGGCCCTTGGCATGGCAGTGGCCTCGCAGCTTCAGCATGATACGCCCCGTCGCAACGTGGTGGCTATCGTCGGGGATGCGTCGATAAGCGGCGGCCTTGCCTTCGAAGGTCTCAACAATGTCTCGAATACGCCCAATAATCTGCTTATCGTGCTCAACGACAACGATATGTCGATCGACGCCAATGTGGGAGCGCTCAATTCCTATCTAGCGCATATGACGACGTCGCGGCTCTATAACGACCTGCGTTACAAGGCTTTCCGTCTGCTCAAAAAGACAGGGCTTATAAACGACAGCCGCAAGGGCGCTCTGCTGCGCTTCAACAACAGCCTCAAGTCGCTTCTGACAAAGCAACAGAATCTCTTCGAAGGTCTCGATATACGCTATTTCGGCCCGTTCGACGGCCATGATCTGCCGACGATAGTACGGGTGCTCAATGATATACGCGACATGGACGGCCCGAGAATCCTGCATCTGCGCACGGTAAAGGGCAAAGGTTATGCCCCGGCCGAAGCCGACCCGGCCTCCTGGCATGCTCCGGGTAAGTTCGACCCGGAGACAGGCGAGAGGGCTGCGGCGAAGTGTGAGCCGGGCAAGGCGCCGAAATATCAGGATGTATTCGGCGATACGCTTCTTGAGCTGGCTCGCCGTAATCCGAAGATAGTGGGAGTGACGGCAGCTATGCTGTCGGGCACCTCTGTAGCCACGATGCAGGCCGCTATGCCCGACAGGGTGTTCGATGTAGGCATCAGCGAGGGCCATGCCGTCACATTTGCCGGCGGTCTGGCCAAGGACGGCATGCGTCCGTATGTGGCGATATATTCGAGCTTCCTGCAGCGTGCCTACGACCATATAATCCACGATGTGGCGCTGATGGGTCTGCCTGTCACCTTCTGTATAGACAGAGCCGGCCTTGTAGGCGAGGACGGCGCCACACACCACGGCGCATTCGATATGGCTTATCTGCGCACTATACCCGGGCTTACCATAGCGTCGGGCCGTGACGGAAAGACCCTGCGCAAACTGATGTACACCGCTCAGGACGGCGATCACGGGCCGTTTGCGATACGTTATCCCCGAGGAGCGTCGCGGCAGACCGACTGGCGGTGCGAGCTCGAAAGCATGCCTATAGGCAAGGGCGAACGTCTGACCGCCGGCAATGATGTGGCAGTGCTGACGATAGGTCCTGTCGCCGATGATGCCGCCGAGGCTGTAGCCAAGGCCCGTGAGGCCGGTATAGATGCGGCTCAGTACGACATGATATTCCTCAAGCCGCTCGACGAGGATCTGCTCAGAGAGGTGGCCGAGAAGAACTGCCCTATTATAACTGTCGAAGACGGTGTGCGCAGCGGCGGCATGGGCAGCGCCGTTGAAGAATGGCTGCAGGATAATGGCTACCGGCGCACAGTCAGGCGTATGGGTATCCCCGACAGTTTCGTGCCGCAGGGAACACCGGCGCAATTGCAGCATATGTGCGGATTCGACAGCGATGCGATATTCGGCGCCATCAAAGATATTAGCAAGCTATGAGGATAGTAATAGCCGGAGCCGGCGAAGTAGGCTCTCACCTGGCAAAACTTCTCAGCAATGAGGAGCAGGACATAATGCTTGTCGATGACAATGCCGAAAGGCTTGCCATGCTTGATGCCAATTACAATCTTATGACTGTGGTAGGCAATCCGACGTCTTTCTCGACTCTGCGCGAGGCCGGAGCCGGGTCGTGCGATCTGTTTATTGCCGTGACTCCGTACGAGTCGAACAATCTTGTCGCCTGTTCCATTGCCAAGAATCTCGGCGCCACCACTACTGTGGCGCGTATCGACACATATGAGTTTATGGATCCGGCCAACACGGCACACGTACGCCACATGGGCGTAGACAGGGTAATATACCCCGAGTACCTTGCGGCCCAGGAGATCATAAGCGCTCTCAAGCGCACGTGGGTGCGCAACTGGTTCGAACTTCACGACGGGCGAATAATTCTTGCCGGCGTCAAGTTGCGGCAGAGCGCCCCTATAGTGGGTATGAAGATAAAGGATTTCGCCTTCACCAACCGCAATTTCCACGTGTCGGCCATCAAGCGCAATCACGAGACTATAATACCGCGAGGCGACGACCATATAGAAGCCGGCGATATATTATATTTCACAACCACCCGCGACCATATCGACGAGCTGATAAGCCTTACGGGCAAGACCGAGCAGCGCATCAAGAGGGTGCTGATAATGGGCGGCTCCAAGATCGCCATACGTCTTGTCAATCTCGGACACGAGGAGTTCAGGTTCAAGATCATAGAGAGTGATTTCGAGCGGTGCCGCAAGTTGCCCCAGAAGTGTCCCGACTGCGAGATCATACACGGCGACGCACGCGATATCGATCTGCTCGGCGATATAGGCATAAGCGATATGGACGCTTTTGTGGCTCTTACCGACAGCAGCGAGACAAATATATTCACTTGCCTTACGGCTAAGGAATTAGGCGTGAAGAAGACTGTGGCCGATGTAGAGACGATACAGTTTATCTCGCAGGCCGAGAATCTCAACATAGGCACGGTGGTAAACAAGAAGCTGCTGGCGTCGAGTTCGATATTCCAGCTCTTGCTTGACGCTGACGCGTCGACGGCCAAGTGTCTTGCCCTTGCCGATGCCGAGGTGGCCGAGCTTGAAGCCCGTCCTGGCTCGAAGATAACACGTATGCCGGTCAAAGACCTGTCGCTGCCGCGCGATCTTACTCTTGCCGGCCTTATCAGAGGCAACGACGGCATGCTTATAACAGGTAATACAGTAATAGAGCCGGGCGACCATGTGCTGGTGTTCTGTCTTGCCGGCGCTCTGCATAAGGTAGAAAGATTATTCAACTGATATGTTCAGGACTATACGGGCACATATGATCAACTTCCGCCAGCTCATGCGAATAATGGGTTGGCTTCTTATGATCGAGGCCGGTTTCATGCTCTTCCCCGTGATCGCGTGCCTTTCATATGGCGAAAGCGACTGGAAACCCTTTGCCGGAACCTCCTTGCTGACGCTTGTTGTCGGTCTTCTGCTTGCATTCAGGGCCAAGCCGACGAGTCATATCATGGGCAAGCGCGACGGCTTTCTGCTCACGGCCATGGTGTGGATCGTGTTCTCGATATTCGGACTGATACCATTCCTCTTCTGCAGTGATCCGTTGAGCTACAGCGATGCGTTCTTCGAGGCCATGTCGGGTTTCACGACCACCGGCGCCTCGGTAATCAATTCGGTAGGGGAGATGAGCCACGGCATTCATCTGTGGCGCGCCATGATGCAATGGATAGGCGGTATGGGTATCATCCTCTTCACGCTTGCCGTGATACCGATGCTCAACCACTCGGGGGGCATGCAGATGTTCAACGCCGAGGTTACCGGCATAACGCACGATAAAATACGTCCACGCATAAGCCAGACTGCCAAGAGCCTGTGGTTTATCTATCTGATGCTCACGTTTCTGCTTATCGTGCTTCTGTGGCTCGGACCGATGGACCTGTTCAACAGCATATGCCATGCTTTCGGCGCGATATCTACGGGCGGATACTCCTCGAACAGTTCGGGTATAGCGGCATGGCATGATTCGGTCTATGTGAAATCGGTGCTGATTATGTTCATGTTTTTAGGCGGTGTGAATTTCGGCCTTATATTCAAGACATTGCAGGGCGATTTCTCAGCTTTGCGCCGCAATGACGTATTCCGTACCTATGTGGGCGTGATAACGTTTATGCTCATACTTTTCTCGACCACCATACTTGTGCGCGGCCAGTATACCGACTGGCAGAGCGTCACGATCGACCCTCTCTTCCAGATAGTATCTACGATAACGTCGACCGGTTTTACGGTCAATAACTTCGAGAGCTGGGGCCCGTTTATTCTCGCACTTACGTTTGTGCTGATGTTTTTCGGCGCTTGTGCCGGATCGACCAGCGGCGGCGCAAAGATAGACCGAATACTTTATCTGTTCAAAAACTCCAAGAACGAGCTCTACCGCTGCCTCTATCCCAATGCCGTGCTGTCGGTCAAGGTCAACGGCCGGGTGGTCAATCCCGATCTTGTGTCGAAGGTAATAGCATTTCTGTGTATCTATATGCTGCTCATAGTGGGCGGCGGAATGTCGCTTACGCTCTTCGACGTGCCTATAGTGGATGCCTTCTTCTCGTCGTTCTCATGTCTGTCGAATACCGGCCTCGGCGCCGGCGTCACGGGCTATGGCAACAGCTACGATATATTGCCTGACGCGGCAAAATGGATCTTGTCGTCGCTTATGCTGATCGGACGTCTCGAAATATTCACAGTGCTTGTAATACTTACACCGTCGTTCTGGCGGCATTAGTGCTTACCAATCAGAAAGAAACAAATTTAACCGAATATAAATGCAGAAAATTGTCATCCTTGATTTCGGGTCCCAGACCACACAGCTCATCGGCCGACGCATCCGCGAGCTTGGCATCTACAGCGAAATCATCCCTTACAACAAATATCCTTATGGCCGCGAGAAGGCCGAGGATATAATCGGCGTAATTCTGTCGGGAAGTCCACTGAGTGTATATGCTCCTGATTCGTTCCATATCGATCTGGCACCTATTCTCGATGCAGTGCCTGTGCTCGGTATCTGCTATGGCGCCCAGCTGATGGCTTATGAGTTCGGCGGCAAGGTAGAGCCGGTGTCGAGCCGAGAGTACGGACGTGCCCATCTTGAGGATATAGCACGCGACTGCCCCTTGTTCGACGGCATAGAGCCCGGCGCCCAGGTGTGGATGAGCCACGGCGACACCATTACCTGTCTGCCCGAACACTGCCGCTGCGTGGCATCTACGCCCGAGGTACGTTATGCGGCATATATGGCCGAGGACGGACGCAAGGTATATGGCGTGCAGTTCCACCCCGAGGTATATCACAGCGAGTGCGGCATGCAGCTGCTGCGCAATTTTGCTGTAGGTGTCTGCGGAGCCGACTGCACATGGAGTGCCGAGAGTTTTATCGAGAGCACAGTGCGTGAGCTCCGCGAGCAGCTAGGCGATGACAAGGTTGTGCTCGGCCTCAGCGGCGGTGTCGACTCGTCGGTGGCTGCCGTGCTGCTCAACAAGGCTATAGGCGATCGTCTGACATGTATATTTGTCGATCACGGCATGCTGCGTTACGATGAGTTCAAGTCGGTGCTCCGCGACTACGAGTGCCTTGGTCTCAATGTGCGAGGCATCGATGCTTCGGCACGTTTCTTCGGCGACCTTGCCGGCGTTACCGAACCTGAGCGCAAGCGCAAGATTATCGGCGCAGATTTCATAAAGGTATTCGACGAGGAGGCCTCGAAGATCGAAGATGTGAAATGGCTGGCTCAGGGTACGATCTATCCCGACTGTATAGAGTCGCTTTCGATCACGGGTACTACGATCAAGAGCCACCACAACGTAGGCGGTCTGCCTGAGCGCATGAAGCTCAAACTTTGCGAGCCTCTCCGTCTGCTCTTCAAGGACGAGGTCCGTGCCGTAGGCCGCGCGCTCGGCATGCCTGAGCATCTTATCAAGCGTCATCCGTTCCCCGGTCCCGGTCTGGCTGTGCGTATCCTCGGCGATATCACTCCCGAAAAGGTGCGCGTACTGCAGCAGGCCGACCACATTTTTATACAGGGACTCCGCGACTGGGATCTGTACGATAAAGTATGGCAGGCCGGCGCGATACTGCTGCCGGTGCAGAGTGTGGGCGTGATGGGCGACGAGCGTACGTATGAGAATGCTGTCGCGCTCCGTGCCGTGACATCGACCGATGCCATGACTGCCGACTGGGCGCATCTGCCCTATGAGTTCCTTGCCAAAGTGAGCAATGAGATCATAAACAAGGTACGTGGCGTCAACCGCGTATGCTATGACATCTCCTCAAAACCACCGGCAACGATCGAGTGGGAGTGATCAGAGAGATACCAGGATAACTTAAAACCGATTAAAATACAGCTGTCTATATTCATGACATTCGAATATAGACGGCTGTATTTAATATTGATATACGCCCAATGGGTTTATGTTTCGGGCAGTACAATCATAGAATTATGAGGAGCTGTATCCGAAATTTGATAACTTTAATGGTATAAATGTTAATCGAACTCAGGATATACCTATGGATTATGAGGGGGCAATAGGAGTACCGATTACATTCTTACACAAGTATAATCCATCGCAATTTGAGATTATACAGTTTAGAAAAGGAGATGACGGTAAAGACCTTTCGATTAACGGTAAATGTCCGTACTTCCGCATCCTGATAAAAAATAAACAGCCGATCAAGAACCCGATTAACACTACATCTTTGTTTGCTTAATGTAGTGTAATTCGTTGCACGGAAACAAAATAAAGGGGACGGACCCGTCGGTCCGCCCCCTTCGGGGAGTTATTCAGAAAGTATTATCGCATTGGTCTGAGAATTACTCGGGGGAGTCTGACGCTTTTAATAGTTCCACTGACATGCGATCATCCTTAAGTTGTTGCAGGCGATTGTGCGGAAGTCGGTGATCATGTTATAGCGGCAGTTGATATAGGAGAGCTGAGTATCGTAGGAGACATCAAGCATTGTCAGCTGGTTGTTGTTGCAGATAAGACGCTGCAGGAATGTCTGGTTCGACAGGTTGAGGTTGGTAAGGTCGTTGTACGAGCAGTCTACATAGAGCAGGTTGGGGCAGTTCTGAACGTCGAATGTAGTCAGGTTGTTGTAAGAGCATACCACATCGAGGAGGGCTTTGCAGTCGCGCAGACCGAGAGACTTCATGTTGTTGTCGGTGCAGAGGAATGTCGACAGCGAAGGCAGTTTGCTGATGATCATGCCGCTGATCTGGTTTGCATCTACGTTGAGGTTCTGAAGTTTGTCAACACCTTCGAGCACTACCGTTGTGAGCTTGTTGTAGCCGCAGTAGAGGTTCTTAAGCTCTGTGCACCCTGCAATTGTGAGGCTTTCGAGGTGGTTGCCCTGGCAGTTGAGAGTCTCGAGAGTCGTTGAACCCTGGAGGTCGAGCTCGGCAAGGAGGTTAGACGAAATGTTGATGTTCTTGACCGCCGGAGTCTGCGAAAGGGCAAATTCGGTAATTCGGTTGTTGTTGGCACTCAGTTTGGAGAGTGTGGTGGCGCCATCGATAGCGAGACTCTTGATCTTGTTACGCGAGATGTTGAGTTCGGCAAGCGACGGGTTGTTAACGATAGTGATGCCGGTAAGCGCGTTACGGCTCACATCCACGCTTGTCAGTGCTTCGAATCCAGTAAGGTCGAGCGTACCGCCAAGTTTTTTGTCTTTCCAGTCGATTTTGGTCACGTGACCGTTGGTAACGGTAACACCTTCCCAGGTCGAGGGGTCTTTAATGTTTGTCACACGGAGAGCTTCTGCATTTGTCGCAGCCTCTTTAGCAGGCTGAGAAAGGAAGTTCTGAAGTTTTTTGAGTTCACCCTTGTTTACTTGGGCGAAGCAGGCTGCGCTACTGAGCGCGACAGCGAGCACTAATGCGATCTTTTTCATAATCTCTATAAATAGTAGTTGATTGTTGTTTTGTTATTTTGATATTCTAACAACATAGCGTCGAAAAAGGTTTGAATTTTTACAAAATTTTTTTATGGGCGCCGGATAATTTTGTACCTTTGTGTCGTGATGCAGTCAGGAAGGCTGTACAGGCCTGTTTTCTATCATGAAAAAAGTATATATCCTATTATCAGTCCTTATCGTCTGCGGACTTGTATCGTCGGCCCGGCGCGTGGCCGTGCTGAGCGATATCCATGTGACACCCGGCAATGCCTGCGACTCGGCCCTGCGCGTCGCTGTGGATGAGATCAATGCCGGAGCCTTCGATCTTGTCGTGGTCAACGGCGACCTGTCGAACGAGGGCTCGGACGAGCAGCTCCGCAATGTGCATGACATACTTGGCCGTCTGCGCCATCCGCTCTATGTGTTGCCGGGCAACCATGAGAACAACTGGAGCCAGAGCGCTACCAAGACTTTTATAGACCTGTGGGGACATGACCGCTTTGTCGCTGTGGCTGATTCACTTGCCCTTGTCGGCATCAACTGCGGCCCGTATATGAAAATGGGCGACGGACATATCAAGCAGGAGGATCTTCACTGGCTGCGGTCGACTCTCGACAGCCTTTCCGCCGCCGGCTGCAGGATAATATCGTTCAACCACTATCCTCTGTTGGCCGATATAGACAATGTGTCGGACTATGTGAGCCTTCTCGAAGAATATCCTGTGATGGCTCATGTCAACGGTCATTATCATCTGTGGGGACATTATACTGCCGGAGGCAACGGTGCCGGCTCCGATATGCCTTGTATTACCGTGAGAGCCCTCGACACAGGCAACGGCGACTACGGCTACTCTATCATGGAGGTCGATGCCGACAGCCTTCGCTTCTTCAACAAGCGTCTCGGCCTTGACCGGGAGCCTCGCTATGCCTTTGCCTGCCGGACAACTCACAGGAAGGCGGCATTCCCCGAACGGCCGGAGCTCAAGGTGCCCGATGGCTTCGAAGTAACACGTGTGTGGGCCGACAGCGCGTCGATATTCACACGTCTCGGCTTCGACAAGGACAATATCTACTTCGGCAATTCTCTCGGCCAGGCGAGGGCTGTACGCAAGTCTGACGGCACTTTGCGCTGGAGCATGCCTACCGGTGCCTCGCTCTTCTCCCGGCCTGTGGCACTTAAGAAGAAACGTGTGGCTGTGCCTACTCACGATGCTATACTGATACTGAATGCCGACAAGGGTAAAGAGGTCGGGCGCTATGCGTCGGCCGAAGGCCCTTATGTGGCCGACGGTACAGTCACTCCCGACGGCAAGGCTTATATACAGGGCGCCTACAAGCGCATAGAGCGCCGCAATCCTGCGGACGGGCGCTTGGTGTGGGTCTATGATTCGATATTCAATTATTGCCAGGCCGCACCTGCGGTCGATGGCGACGACCTTGTGTTCGGAGCCTGGGATACCAATCTGCGCTGCCTCGATCTCGCTACAGGCAAACTCCGATGGGTGTGGAACAATGGCAAGACGGCCAATATGCTTGGCCCCGGCAATGTGGTGCCGGTAATTTCGGGCGAAAGGGTGTATACCGTAGCCCCGGACCGTTTCATGACCGCACTCGATCGCCGCACGGGCCGTCAGCTGTGGCGCGACAACAGCCACCGCTATCGCGAGAGCCTGGGGCACAGCGCCGACGGCAGCCGTGTGTATGCCAAGACTATGGATGGCGAGCTTGTGGCCGTCGATGCCACCGTGCCCGACTTCAAGGAGCTATGGACGCTCGATCTCGGGCTGGGCTATGACCATGCCCCCTGTGTGGTGGCCGAACACGACGGATACATATATACCGGCAGTCGCCGCGGTATAGTTACAATCAGCCGGGCCGAAGGGCCGGAGCTTGTAGCTTTCCTGCCTCTCGGCGTCAGCGAGGTCAACGGTATCGACATAGATCCGACTACGGGCGATGTCTACGTGTCGCTTATCGAGGGCACTGTCTGGCGCATCCGTCGTAAATAATACAATATTACTATATAATGTGTGAGTAAGGCATGCCGGAGGCGTGCCTTACGTGTATGGTGTTAAAGATGGTTAAAAATCGGGGGGGGTATTGATATTACAACTTTATAGTTGCATTTGTTCGAATTTTACTTGTGGGATATAAAAAATTAGCCCTGCACATTGTGCAGGGCTTTAAGTGTGGGCGCTGAGGGATTCGAACCCCCGACCCTCTGCTTGTAAGGCAGATGCTCTGAACCAGCTGAGCTAAGCGCCCGAGACTATCTCGGTATGCAATCGTGAGGATGCCCCTCTCAATTGCGATGCAAAGTTACGCACTATTTTTGAATTGACAAATTTTTTGAGCCACTTTTTTTGTAAAAACTACAAAAAATTAAGGATTGTGGGGCATGATGCTTTCTGGTTACTGCTGAAAGCCTATAAAAAAGCGGCTGCATGCACGGCAGGGTGCATGCAGTCGCCAATATTTATTAGCGTTGTGGTGGTGTCGGGGATCAGATCCAGCGAGTGTAGGCGAAGTCCTGGCGGTGGGGGAGCTCGGCGTTCTTGGGATAGAGACGGAAGCCGTAGCGGAACACGCCGGCGTCGCGTACCTTGGTGGTAAGCTCGTAGGTCACGTTGTCGCCTTCCTGTTTTACAATCTTGAACTGGTCGATGCGGCTCAGCTTCTCTTTGCCGTCTTCCTGCTGGTATACAACCATCTCGAGGCCAAGGTCGCGGCCGATGCCGTTGGTGTCGATGATAACCTCGATGTGGAAGGGCTCGCCGGTAATAGTGTTGTTGAGCTCGCTGCTGTGGCGTACTTCAAGCACCTTAATACCGTCCCATGCCTGAGCTACGTGCTCTTTCCAGTCTACAATCGATTTTGCGAGAGCGTAGTTGTCGGCTTTGAGTCGTTTGCTGCGCTCAGCCTCTTTGTTGTAGAAGCGGTCGATATAGTCTTCGATCATACGCTTCATGGTAAAGTGGGGAGCGATGTCGCCTATCGAGCCTTTGATATACTGGATCCACTTGGGCGAGTAGCCGGCCGAGTTCTTCTCGAAGTAGAGAGGTATGATCTCGTTCTCGAGCATAGAGTAGATGGTGGCGGCATCGAGTTTGTCCTGCTGAGACTGGTCGGTGTATGTGCGTTTGTCGGTAAGAGCCCAGCCGGCATGTTCGTTGAACTTGTAGCCTTCGTACCACCAGCCGTCGAGCACCGAGAAGTTGAGCACACCGTTCATTTCGGCTTTCTCGCCGGATGTGCCGGAAGCCTCGAGAGGACGTGTGGGGGTGTTGAGCCAGATATCCACACCGGTAACGAGACGTTTAGCCACGATCATATTGTAGTCCTCAAGGAAGATGATCTTGCCTAAGAACTGAGGCATGCGGCTGATCTCTACGATACGTTTGATCAGGCCCTGGCCTGCGCCGTCGGCAGGGTGTGCCTTGCCGGCGAAGATAAACTGCACGGGGAACTTCTCGTTATTTACAATCTTGGCCAGACGGTCGAGGTCGGTAAAGAGGAGGTGCGCACGCTTGTATGTGGCGAAACGGCGGGCAAAGCCGATGATGAGGGCGTTGGGGTTGATGCGGTCCACGATGTTCATCACAGCCGAGGGATCGCCCTGGTTGGCAAGCCATTTCTCTTTGAAGTCGCGGCGTACGAAGTTTATAAACTTGTTTTTGAGCTGTACGCGCATGTTCCATATCTGCTGGTCGGGTACTTTGAAGATGCCTTTCCACGATTCGGGATCGCTCTGGTTTTCGAATACCTGGGGACCGAGCTCATTGTAGTAGAACTCTTTCCACTCGCTTGCGGCCCATGTGGGCATGTGTACGCCGTTGGTCACGTATCCTACGTGGCTTTCTTCCCAGCTGTAGCCTTTCCAGATGCCTGCGAACATTTTCTTTGACACCTCGCCGTGGAGCCACGACACGCCGTTTGCTTCCTGGCAGGTGTTGAGAGCGAACACACTCATCGAGAAACGCTCGTTGGTATCGGGGTTCTCGCGGCCCATGTTCATGAGGTCGTTCCAGCTGATGCCGAGCTTGGCCGGATATTCGCCCATGTATTTGCCGAAGAGGCCTTCGTCGAAGTAGTCGTGACCGGCAGGTACGGGGGTGTGAACGGTATAGAGCGACGAAGCACGGACGAGTTCGAGGGCTACGTTGAACGAGAGGCCCTTGTTTACGTAGTCGACAAGGCGCTGGAGGTTGAGCAGGGCGGCGTGTCCTTCATTGCAGTGATAGAGCTGCGAATTAACGCCGAGCTTCTGGAGCATGAGTACGCCGCCGATGCCGAGGAGGTATTCCTGCTTGATGCGGTTTTCCCAGTCGCCGCCGTAAAGCTTGTGTGTGATCGGACGGTCGAACTCGCTGTTCATGTCGAAGTCGGTATCGAGCAGATAGAGCTTCATTCGGCCTACGTTGACGCGCCAGATGTGGCTGTAGATTATACGGCCGGGGTAGGGCACCTCGAGTATCATCGGGCGTCCGTCAGCTTCCATTACCTGTTCGATAGGCAGTTGGTTGAAGTTCTGGGGTTCGTAGTTGGCTATCTGCTGGCCGTCGACGCTGAGAGTCTGAGTGAAGTAGCCGTAGCGATAGAGGAAGCCGACGGCTGTCATGTCGACGCAGCTGTCGGAAGCTTCCTTGATATAGTCGCCGGCGAGCACACCGAGGCCGCCGGAGTAGATCTTGAGGCAATTGCAAAGACCGTATTCCATCGAGAAATACGAAACAGAGGGAATGTCCTTGCGCATGGGTTTCGACATGTATTCCTTGAAGTCGGCGTAGACGTGGTTGATCTCGGCCATAAGGATTTCGTCGGCGAGGATTTCGGTTATGCGCTCAGAGGAGAGCTGCTGCAGGAGCATTACGGGGTTTTCTCCCGTCTTGCGCCACAGTTCGGGGCTGAGGGTGCGGAAGAGGGCTTTGGCCTCGCTGTTCCATACCCACCAGAGGTTTTTGGCAAGCTCATCGAGGGGCTTGAGCTGACGGGGCAGCTCGGCCTTTACTGTGATGTCGCGCCACACAGGGGCGTTGGTGTTGCTTACAGAAATTTTCATATATTATCGAGTATGATATTGCTTTATTTCAGAATGCGTGCGTCGCGGTTTTCCAATGCGATGCAGTACGCCTGATCGTAATATTTTATAAAGTCGGTCCACTGGGCCTTGGCTGCAGTCGCCATGGCTGCCGCACGTATCTCCTTGATCTTGTCGGCATCGCTGTCGGCGAGAATGTCGAGATCTTCCGCGATTGCTTTCACTACATCGCTGTAGTTGCTGTCGGTGCGGTTTATTACCTCAGTGCCGCAGCTTGCGAATCCCGGAGTGAAATTCTCGAGCACCCACATGCCGAAGCCTGCAAGGCTGGTGCTTATGGTGGGCACGCCGAATGCTATGCTCTCGAGCGGTGTATAGCCCCATGGCTCATAATATGAGGCGAATACCGTGGCGTCGAGGCCGGGGAGGAGCTGATAGTATGTCATGTCGAATATGCCGTCGGCGCCATCGAGGTAGCAGGGTACATATATTACCGATACCTGCGAGTTGGAGTCGTTGGCAAATCCGAGCTGATGTATGCGGCTGTTGACGGGGTCGTCGTTGTAGTTGTTGAGCGCGTGAGTCAGCACCGGGTCGCTCAGACGGCCGGGATTGCTGCCGTCGAGGTTGAAGCGCAGATCGGAGCGCGGACCGGCGCACCATGCCGGCACGAGCACATAGGCAAGTATGCGGCGGTCGGCTTTTATGTCGCCGAGAGCTTTGAGTGCGTCGAGATATACGTCGAGGCCTTTGTTGCGGTACTCGCAGCGGCCTGAAGTGGCTACAATGAATGTGTCGTCGCCGTAGGATACGCCTGTCAGGGCACGGGCCACGTCGAGCAGCTTTGCACGGGCGGCCTTACGGGAGGCGGCATAGCGTGTCTTTGCCGGCACGAAGTTGAGTTCGAAGCCGTTAGGGGTAACGACATCGGGCTTTTTCTCAAGAAGCACCTGAGCCTCACGGGCCGTCACATCGCTCACTGTGGTAAAACAGTCGGCATTCCATGCGGCTGCCTTTTCGAGCGAGTGCTTGCTCTGCATATTGAGCTCTGCCGCCATCTGGTCGCCGTTATAGGCTTCGAGGTGGTCGTAGAGCGGTTTGCCGTTGCCGCATATGCTGCGTCCGATGCTCGTGGCATGTGTGGTAAACACGGTAGCGACCTCGGGCATGTCGGCCTTGAGAGTGAGCAGGCCCATGGCTGTCGTCCATTCGTCGAAATGGGCAACGACATTGCGCGGATCCGTCTTTGAAGCGGTAATAAACGCCTCAATCACTGCTGCCGCGGCACGTGCGAAAGCACAGCCCTCGTCGTAGTCGCCGTAGGCATGAAGGGAATCGACCTTGAATAGCTCCCACATACGTCCGTATGCGGAGTCCTTGTCGGCATACATGCCGTCGAACTTTACAAGCAGGGCGAGCGGTTTGCCCGGTATATTCCAACGTCCGGCACGTACGTATACCCCTTCGGGGAGCATCGTCTTGTCGAGGATACGGTGGAGCAGAGTGCGTGTCTCGATGAAATAGGGCGACGGATTTTCGGCCGACCATACGTCGGGGCCGATGAAAATTACCTTGTCGCCATGTTGCTCTTTCAGTGTCTTTGCTTTACTGGAGAGGACGGTGTAGATACCGCCGATTTTATTGCATACCTCCCAGCTTGTCTCAAAGAGCAAATCTATTTCCTGGCTACAATTGTCCATCAGTTATCTATGATTTTCATATTTGAGGGTGCAAAGGTAGCGAAAAAACTTGAGTAATGCAAATTAATTCTTTGCAAATTGCTCAAGTAGCACCAACATCTGTTCGGCGAGTTTTTTCGCTGCCGCACCGGCTGCCGAGGCATAATCGGGCTCTGATGATGCGTAGATAATGCCGCGCGAAGAGTTGACAAGAAGACCGCATTCGTCGATCAGGCCGTATTTGGCCACTTCCTCGAGGCTGCCGCCCTGTGCGCCCACGCCGGGTACGAGCAGGAAATGCCTGGGGGCAATCTTGCGTATCTCTGCCAGCTTGTCGGCTTTGGTGGCGCCTACGACGTACATCATGTTGATCGGGCTGCCCCAATGACGGCTGCGGCGGATTACACGTTCGTAGAGGGGCACGCCGTTGGCGTCGGCAACGGTCTCGAAGTCGCTCGACGAGGCGTTCGATGTGAGGGCGAGCACGATGCTCCATTTGTCTTCATATGCCAGGAAGGGCTTTACGGAGTCCTCGCCCATATACGGGCTGAGCGTAACGGCGTCGAAATCCATTGTCTCGAAGAATGTACGGGCATACAGAGCCGCTGTATTGCCTATGTCGCCTCGCTTTGCGTCGGCGATTATGAACTGGTCGGGGTAATTTGCGCGGATATGGGCTACAACCTCGTCGAGTGCGGCGATGCCTTCGGCGCCAAGGCTCTCGAAAAATGCGAGATTGGGCTTGTAGGCCACGCAATAGGGTGCTGTCGCGTCGACAATAGCCTTGCAGAATGTTGCCACACGTTCGCCGTCGGTGCCTGTTATGCACGCCGGCAGTTTCTTTATATCGGGATCGAGACCTACGCACAGGAATGAACCTTTTTCGTAGATATGCTCGACAAGATCGGTACGCTTCATTGTTAGTTCTGTTTTATTTTTACTGTTGCAAAATTAGCTAAAAGCTTGTGATTATGCAAATAAAAAGATGTCCTTCTTCGGTGTGTGAAAGCAGCCGGCGCTTGCGTAGGGCTGTCAGCGTCGGGAGAAGATGATGCCTCCGGCTCTCGTGACAAAGGTGCTGTCGCCTTGGTGGATGTTGATGTCAGTGAGTAAGAACACCGAAGTATCGTTGACCGGGCGTATGAGCGGAGTGTCCAGCCCGTGAGCGGCGATGCTGTCGGTAGGTATATTCACTGATATGCTGTCGAACTGCAGATCAGTGTAGTGCCGGGGCTGTGTATGGCCGTAATGCACCTCTACATTCTGCATTGTGTTGAAACCTTCGGGTATGGCTGTGATCTCTTCTGAGATGTCGTATGTCACTGTGCCGGGGAGTACTTCTTCGTCGAGGCTGTCGGGGCATAATTCCCACTCCGTTACTTTGCTTTCGCTGCGGACGATATCCCTTACCAGAGTGTGATCATCCCAGCTGTCGAGGTATGCGATTCGTGAAGCCGTGAGCTTCGCTTCTTTGTCGGGCATGCTGGCTATCACTTCTTTCAGTCCCTTGACCTTGAGAGGCAGCTTGTGGCCGTCGAGGACAGTCAGAATCTGCCGGTGTATGTATTTGTTCACAAGGTCGCTTACGTTCAGACCCGGGATGACCGATACCGCTATGAATGCTCCGGCGAAGGTCGTGGCTATCAGATTCATGTTTGCCGACGAGCTGACCGAAAGCCACAGGAAAGTGACGAAGGCCCATGCCGCGAACAGTGCCACATATACCCTCGATGCCGTGGGGCCGTATTCTCCAAAGCGATATATGAGGCCCACGCTCATAAGCACGATAAGAGGCATCATGAGCAGGGGCAACAGGCGCCTCGCCGGAATCGAGATTTTATTGCCGGAGGCGCACAGCGGCTGTATGCAGTAGAGTACGATAAGGCTTACCACAGACAGGCCTGTTACCGACCATGTGAGTATGCCATTGGGCAAGGTCCATGTGAAGAGTATCTTCAGGCCGTATACATATAATATAACCATGTAGACCATGCAGATCGGCAATATTATATTCTTTGCGCATACCGCTATTATATTCAGGCTGTCGGGGTGCTCATGGATGATCTCTTTTCGCCTCGGCTGATAGCGAAGGTAAAATACGCCTTGTGCCGTGCCGCAGAATATGACCAGGAGAGCCTGGAATATACGGATGTCGATCTTGCCGAACAGGGCCTCGAGAGTGCCGTATATTATAAATATGGATATGGCCAATATCAATGCCAGGCAGATGGCGGCGGCCGCGACAGTGAACTGGCGGAATGTGTATGCGGTCATATGTCCTTTGTCAAGACCCTTGGATAAGGGCAGGAAAAAGATGGCGACGATTATTCCGGTCATGAGTGCGGTGCGGCCTATCTCGCCGGCTTGACTGCCGGTACCGTAGACGAGTATTATAATAAAGTCGGCAATGACGAGCAGTGTGGCAATCGCCAGGATGGGCTTGCGTAGCGACATGCGGTCGAGATATTCGGTCCATATCGACACGGCTGTCGTGAGAAAGAATCCCAGACAGCAGGCCCAGGGGAAAGCGAAACTCAGATTGTCCGACGGGTCTATGACGTCGGTAACGTATAGCAGCATCCAGATGGTCCAGACCGCAAGGAAGCAGCTCGGAGCCGGGAATATGTCGACG
Source organism: Muribaculaceae bacterium (assembly GCA_017620635.1). Taxonomy (GTDB): domain Bacteria; phylum Bacteroidota; class Bacteroidia; order Bacteroidales; family Muribaculaceae; genus CAG-873. The sequence continues at coordinate 33,340 of JAGAUV010000022.1, forward strand.
ACGGTCCGGACGGCATCGACAAGCGCTTTGGGCGAGAAGAGTTTTTTTAGTTTCATGGCGTGGTATGAGATAGTTGTTGTTGGTAGTCTTTATATCGCGTCCGGTCTAAAACCGTGGTCGCAGAACAGCTTGTGTCAAATATCTGTGTCGTTTAATCTGAAACACGACTTGTCCATACGCTTGCTGCCTCGGTCAAAGTTCTGATGCTTTGAGCTTTTCGGCGTTTTCGGCGATTATGAGATGATCGATTACATCCTGTATGTCGCCGTCGACAAATGACTGAAGGTTATATATTGTATAGTTGATGCGATGGTCGGTAATGCGTCCCTGCGGATAGTTGTATGTGCGTATCTTTGCAGAGCGGTCGCCGGTGCTTACCATGGTTTTGCGTCGCGACGCTATATCGTCGATATATTTCTGGTGTTCTTTGTCGTATATAAATGTACGCAGACGCGACAGCGCGCGCTCCTTGTTCTTGGGCTGGTCGCGGGTTTCCGTACACTCTATCAGTATTTCCTCGCTCACGCCTGTGTTCGGGTTGCGCCACAGATATCGCAGTCGTACGCCCGACTCTACTTTATTGACGTTCTGGCCGCCTGCGCCTCCCGAGCGGAAGGTATCCCATTTGATTTCGCCTTCGTTGATCTCTACGTCGAAGGGCTCGGCTTCAGGCAATACAGCCACTGTGGCGGCCGATGTGTGCACACGTCCCTGTGTCTCGGTGGCCGGCACACGTTGTACGCGATGCACGCCGCTTTCGTATTTGAGCACACCGTACACGCCCTCGCCCGTAACGGAGAGCACGACTTCCTTGAATCCTCCGGCTGCGCCTTCGCTTGCCGATGTCACGGCAACCGACCAGCCACGGCTCTCGCAGTATTTCATGTACATCTTGCACAGGTCGCCGGCAAAGAGTGCCGCCTCGTCGCCTCCTGTGCCGCCGCGTATCTCTATCATAGCGTTCTTGCTGTCCTCGGGGTCGGCAGGTATGAGCTGCAGCTTTATAGCCTCTTCGAGCCCGGGAAGGGCGGAGTTGGCGCTGTCGAGCTGTTCCTTGGCCATCTGGCGCATCTCGGGGTCGCTTTCGTCGGAGAGTATCATGTGTGCCTCTTCGATATTTTCGGTAAGCTGGCGGTAGCTGCGTGTAAGCCCTACAAGTTTCTCAAGGTCTTTGTAATCTTTTGTCAGGCGCACATAGCGCTTCATGTCGGCGATGACCGACGGGTCGGAGATAAGGGTGCTGACCTCTTCAAATCGTGCTTCAATGCCCTCAAGGCGCTCTAATAGTGGATATTCGGCCATTGCTATATTTTTTTACAAAGTTACATATTTTCTACCATATCCGAAAACGATGCATACTGAAAACATTAACGTTACAAATGTGTAACAAATATCACAAAATATCACTAATGTAACAATCTTGTAATAAAATTAAACACATCTAAATCACTGACAGTCAACTAAAACATATAAAATACATAAGTATTTTGTGAAATTTACATTTATTAACATTAAAAGTCTTGCAATCGGCAAAATCGTGTGTAATTTTGGAGTGTCGAACAAAAAGACAACGAAAAAACTTAAAAAATTTATTGCTATGACATCATCAACATTCCAAACGAACCTCATGAATCTTCAGGCAAATCTCTTGAACTTTGCATTCATGCTTACTTCAAATCGTGATGATGCCTATGATCTGTTACAGGACACCACACTCAAAGCTCTCGATAATGAAGACAAATATGCAGAGGGTACCAACTTCAAGGGTTGGGCGTTTACGATCATGCGTAATATCTTCATCAATAATTATCGTCGCGGTGTGCGCGCTGCAACAATAGTCGATACCACCGACAACCTCTATCATCTCAATCTGAGCCAGGACAGCGGTATCGATTCTCCCGAAGACAGCTATAGCGTGACCGAGATCACAGCGGCTATCAACGAGCTCCCTGACGAGTCTCGCGAACCGTTCTCGATGCACGTGGCCGGATATAAGTACGAAGAGATCGCCGAAAAGCTTGATCTCCCCATCGGTACTGTAAAGAGCCGCATCTACTACGCTCGTAAAAGACTACAGGAAAGATTTGTAGATTACAGGTAAATGTAATTGAATGGTATATATTGGTTTATTATTTGGTTAATGAAATTGCCATGGTCTCGGAGTGATCCGGGACCATGGCAGTATATATACCTTTCCTATTGCGACGCAGGAAGTATCTGTGGGGTCAGAATTTTTTAGCCGGGTCGCATGTGAGGCCTACTCCCAGCTTGTTATATATCTTGCGGTCTACCTCGCCCAGCATTACCGTGGAGTGCATCTGGCAGCCGCGCAACTGAGGCAGGCATTCAAGGGCGCGACGGCAGTTCTCGTCGTGGGTGGAGAGTACCGACAATGCTATTATCACTTCATCGGTATGCAGCCGGGGGTTCTTCGATCTCAGATAATGGGTCTTGGTGTGCTGCACAGGTTCGATCAGAGCCTGTGGTATGAGCTTGATGTCGTGGTCGATGCCGGCAAGATACTTGAGCGCGTTGAGCAGGAGGGCCGAGCTTGTGCCGAGCAGTGTGCCGGTTTCCGATGTTATTATTTTGCCGTCGGACAGTTCGATGGCAGAGCAGGGCACTCCGCTGATCTCCGCTCTCTGACGGGCGAAGGCTATCGGCTTACGGTCGGCAGGACCTATCTTGGCCTGTTTGAGCAGCAGGGCTATCTTGTTTACCTCGTTTTCGTTTCCGTCGCCTACGGCAAGCTTGTTGAGCGCGGTATAATAGCGTCGGATGATCTCGTCCTTCGATGCGCGGCAGCACACATCGTCGTCGCTTATGCAGAAGCCCACCATGTTTACACCCATGTCGGTCGGTGACTTATAGGGGTTGCGGCCACTGATGCCCTCGAAGAGAGCGTTGAGCACCGGGAATATCTCTATGTCGCGGTTGTAGTTGACGGCTGTCTTGCCGTAAGCCTCGAGGTGGAAGGGATCGATCATGTTCACATCGTTGAGGTCGGCGGTGGCTGCCTCGTAGGCGATGTTGACCGGATGTTTGAGCGGAAGGTTCCATACCGGGAAGGTCTCGAATTTGGCGTAGCCGGCCTCTATGCCGCGCTTGTGCTCATTGTAGAGCTGGCTGAGGCACACTGCCATTTTGCCGCTGCCCGGGCCGGGAGCTGTCACGATGACAAGCGGGCGGCTGGTGCGCACATATTCATTACGTCCGAAACCCTCGTCGGAGGCTATCAGATCCACATTGGTTGGATATCCGTCGATAAGATAGTGCACGTAGGTAGGTATGCCGAGGCGTGCAAGCTTGGCGCGGAAAGCGTCGGCACTGCTCTGGCCGTTGTAATGGGTAATGACAACCGAGCTTACCATGAATCCGCGCTGCTCGAACTCTGTGCGCAGACGCAGCACATCCATGTCGTATGTGATGCCGAGGTCATTGCGTACTTTGTTTTTCTCTATGTCGAAAGCGCTGATCACGATCACGATCTCGGCCTTGTCGGCGAGTTTCGACAGCATCCTGAGTTTGCTGTCGGGCTGGAAACCGGGCAGCACGCGGCTTGCGTGATGGTCGTCGAAAAGCTTGCCCCCCAGCTCGAGATATAGCTTGTTGCCAAATTGAGCGATCCGCTCCTGGATATGCTCAGACTGTATTCTGAGATATTTTTCGTTGTCAAAACCGTATTTCATAACGGGCAACAAAATTAACAATTTTTTTACACTGCCGCAACACTTGCTAAAATATTTTTGTATTCTTAAAAGCTTTTTGCGGTGTCGTGGATTTTTTGTAATTTTGCGCAAAATAGAATGACAATGTTAGAGAAGATAAAAAACATACACGCCGAGCTCGAGGCTGCCGTGGCTGAGGATGCCGCTGCTGTCGAAGCCCTGCGCATAAAATATCTGAGCAAAAAAGGTGCTATACCGGCGCTGATGAATGATTTCCGCAATGTCGATCCCTCGCAGAAGCGTGAGCTCGGCCAGGCGCTCAACGAACTCAAGACATACGCCGCCGAGCGTATCAATGCTCTGCGCGAGGCTGCCGAGCGTGGTGCCGACAAGGGCTCGGAGATTGACCTTACTCGCACTCCGGCTCCGCTCAATATCGGCACTCGTCATCCTCTGTCGCTTGTCCGCGAGCAGATTATCGATATTTTCCGCCGTCTCGGCTTTACCATTGCCGAAGGCCCGGAGATCGAAGACGACTGGCATGTGTTCGAATCACTCAATTTCGCGCCTGATCATCCTGCGCGCGACATGCAGGACACGTTTTTTATCAACCGCAATCCCGATGTACTGCTCCGCACGCACACTTCCTCGGTGCAGACACGTGTCATGACTTCGCAGAAGCCTCCTATCCGCATCATATGCCCCGGACGAGTATATCGCAACGAGGCCATATCCGCTCGCGCGCACTGCTTCTTCCATCAGGTAGAGGCTCTGTATGTCGACAAGAACGTGACCTATTCCGATTTGCGTCAGACCTTGCTCTATTTCGCTCGCGAGATGTTCGGCCCCGAGACTCGTATCCGTCTGCGCCCGAGCTACTTCCCCTTTACCGAGCCGTCGGCCGAAATGGATATCAGCTGTAACCTCTGCGGCGGCAATGGCTGCTCGTTCTGCAAAGGCACAGGCTGGGTGGAGATTCTTGGCTGCGGCATGGTGGATCCTGCCGTGCTCGAGTCGTGCGGCATCGATTCGAAAGAATACACAGGCTTCGCTCTCGGCATGGGCATAGAGCGCATTACCAACCTCAAGTATCAGGTAAAAGACTTACGGTTGTTCAGCGAGAACGACAAACGTTTCCTCGACGAATTTGTAGCCGCTCACTGATAATATTGTTAAGATACAGAAAGGGCCGGTTGATTCATGTCAGCCGGCCCTGAATATTTTATGCCTGTCGCACTCAGTTGCGACGAAAAAAATTTTTTATCCGTTCCCATATTGTCGGCTCTTCGGTCCGGACGTGTATCGACACTCGCGGCGATTTGCGGTTGAGAAAAATTATAGATGAGTGCAGCACTATGGCTACCCATTCTTCAAAAGGTACTATGGCATGTATGCGCTCAAGCGGTATGCGGTGGAATGGCGAGGCCGGGTCGATACTGCCGATAACGAGCGAATCTACCGTACTGTCCATATCGATCTTGATATTATGTTTGGCCGCACATTCAAAGAGCAAAGGCATGTCCAGACAATCCGGACTTTCGGGTAATTTGCGATATCTCTTGTATAGTGTCTGTATGACTTTGCGTGTAATCATATTGTTGTCGTTTTCTTTTCGTTCATCAATTAGGGATAATCTTATTTATAAACTGATGAGAGAGATAATTGTTTAAGGGAAGAGACAAAAAAATCGATACTTTTTAATATGTAACCGTAATGTAATATTATTGGGCTTGATTTGTTGCAAATTGCCATTCGAGCTTTTCTCCGGCCTCTCCTGCGCCGAACAGGGCGAAATCGTATATTACCGGATCGTCGGGCCGATATCTGCGCAACACTGATGTGAGCTCCTCGGTGGCGCGACGGTCGTTGGCCCGGCGTGTGAGCAGTCCGAGCGCGCGTGCGCTGTTGCCCGAATGCACATCAAGGGGTATGTAGAGCTGCGACGGCTTGAGCAGCGACCACACACCCATATCCACTATGCCGTCGTCGCGCACGAGCCAGCGCAAAGCCATGTTGAGTCGTTTGAGAGCTGACGAATCAGCCTTGTCGGGCAGGCAGCGCGATGGACCCGAGAGCGGTGCCGGACACGCATTGTTGGCATTGTCGAGAACCGCATTGATGGCCTTGGCAAGTTCCCACGCCGGAGCCTCGGCCTTGTCGGCGCCTATATGCGCGGCGAAAGCCTCCAGGCTGCCGTGGCGGCGATATATATCGCGCAGGCCCCTGAGGGCATAGCGCAGATGGCGGCCGAAGAAAGTGCGGTGTATATTGTCGTCGCTGATAGCGTCGATATCTCCGCACATCACAAAATCGTATGGCCTGTTCCCGAGTATCTGTAGCAGACGCTCTCCGTCGCGGAGTATCATCGCCCGGCGGCCCCACGATATTATGGATATAAGGAACGACGCTATCTCGATGTCGCGTTGGTCGTCGTAGCGTCGGGCGAACTGTACGGGATCATTGGCGACGAACTCGGGCACGTTGTAGCGTGCCGCGAGTTCGTCGATTATTTCTTTGATGTCTTCGCTCATCGGTGTCAGATACGCTCAAGCACAGTGGCCACGAGATCGCGGACGCCTGATTTATAGTTCGGGTTGGCCTCGGTGTTGAAGCGGTTGGCTATGATGGAGCACACTGTCATGCACTTGTGGCCCATCAGCCGTCCCATGCCGGCAAGCGGTGCGCTCTCCATCTCATAGTTGGTAATCCGGCGGCCTTTGTATTCGAAACTCTCGATGCGGCGGTTCAGGTCGGGGTTGGCCAGCGCCAGACGCACCTCGCGGCCTTGCGGTCCGTAAAAGCCCACGGCCGATATGGTGTTGCCGCGCACCATGTCGTCGCCGCCTATGCGCTCTACGAGCTCATGGTCGGCATCCACGACATAAGGCTTGGCCCATAGGGGATTCCAGTCGGTATGTTTGCAGAGGGCTGCCTCGAAGTCGAGATCGGCGACCTCGTTGCGGCCGGCGTAATAATTGAGCACCCCGTCGAAGCCTATGGATTTTTCTGCTATCACAGGTGTGCCGAGGCTGAGTTCGGGCTGGAGTGCTCCCGAGGTGCCGATTCGTACCATGGTAAGCTGTCGCGGAGTCTCGCGCACCTCGCGTGTCCTGAAGTCGACATTGGCCAGGGCGTCAAGCTCGGTAACGACAATATCTATATTGTCCGGGCCTATGCCGTGGCTGATGCACATGATGGGTTTGCCCTTATAGGTACCGCCGATGGTATGGAACTCGCGCGACGACACTTCGAAAGTCTTGTTGTCGAAAAATGAGGCCACCATATCTACACGGCCGGGATCGCCGACAAGGATGATATTGTCGGTCAGCTGTTCGGGATGAAGGTGGATGTGAAATACCGTGCCGTCGGGGTTGATTATAAGCTCGGATTCGGGGATGATCTTGTTTGCCATTTCGTGTGTGTTTTACGTTATATATAGTAATAACAAGCTCGGGGCTCGAAATGATTGGTCTTTACCTTGCCGAAACTACCGGGGCGTATCGTCCGCCCGGCAGCGACACTATGCGGTCGTCCATCTCAAGGTCGAAGAGTAATGCTGTAAGGTGTTGGACGGGAAGCCCGGTATGCGCGCACAGCTCATTGACCGTCGCGCCGGGATGCGATGTGATGAAGTCTATGACCGCGCACTGTCCCGGAGTGAGAAACGACAGCTCCTGCTGCTCGCCCGGCGCCGGGCGTCGGGGCCAGTTCATGAGTTCGATAAGGTCGTCGGCGTCGCGTATTATCGATGCTTCGCTACGTGCTATCAGAGCGTTGCAGCCGCGGCTGTATTGATCTGTCGCGCGCCCGGGAGCGGCCATGACCTCGCGACCGTAGGCACCGGCGATACGCGCCGTAGTCATGGCGCCGCCTTTGATATCGCTCTCTACCACTACGGTCACATCAGCCATGCCGGCGACTATCCTGTTGCGTGCCAGGAAATTACCCCGGTGTATGGCCGCGCCGCTCGTGTACTCCGTGGCTATAAAGCCGCCCTCTTTTATTATGTTACGGGCATAGTTGCGGTGTTCGGCCGGGTATATGGTATTGAGGCCGTGCGCAAGTATGGCACCTGTCGGCACTCCGGCCTTGAGAGCGGCGCAGTGGGCGGCTATGTCTATTCCGTAGGCAAGGCCGCTGAGTATCACGAGCCCTTCTACGGCGTCGGCGAGATCGGATACAAGGCGTGTGGTAAAATCGAGGCCGTAGCTCGTGCAGTGACGTGTGCCCACTATGGCCACGGTGTGTCCGGCGCGCGGATCCATTTCGCCGATATAGAAAAGCATGGCCGGGGCGTCGTCGCATTCGCTCAGGCGAACGGGATATGTCTCCGTATGCGCGAGTGCCGTCTTTATGCCCTTGCTCTCAATGTATGCAGCCTCGATACGTGCGGCCTCGAGGGCTTCGAGGCGCCGCTTGTCATCGAAGTATCCCTCGCGGAGTCCCGTGATGGCTCCGAGCCGGGCCGCATCGCCTTCGATAAATTCCCGTGGTCCTATGCCCAGATCGGCAAAACGCCTCGACGTCCCCACCGTGATGTTGCGGTAGGTGGCAAATGCTATCTCATATGGCAGCAGATCCTCGTCGCGCTTCATGTGAGCCTTAGGATAAATATTCTGCAAACGCTTCGGCAAGGCGTTCGCCGCGTGACAGACGTCCGTTTTCGAACGATGCTATCTCCACAACGGCCTTGACCACGGCCTCGCCTTCAGGGGTAAATATATCTTGATGAAATACAAACACAGGGCCGCGGCGCGTAAGCCTGAGCTTGCTTACCATCGAATCGCCCAGGCCCAGAGGCCGCAGATAGCGTACCTCTATCCGCGATACTACAGGGTCGTAGCCCTGCTTGTGCATCTCTCTGAACGACAGGCCGGCCTGCTCGCAGAACTCATGGCGCGTATGCTCCAGGTAATGCAGATAATTGGCATTGTTCACAATGCCTTCTGCATCTACTTCGTAGTCACGTACCTTGATAGGCAGCTCAAAGATATATGGCGGTGTCATAATGCAAAGTTAAACCTTTTTCCGCCATTATGCAAAAAAATCAGTCGTAGCGCATATCTTTGAGCAAAGCCTGAAGTCTGATACGGGCCTGATGGATGCGGCTCTTGACAGTGCCGAGCGGCAGGCCCATTTTGTCGGCGATTTCGGCATAGCGGTAGCCGGCGATGTACAGTGAAAAGGGGCGGCGGTATTCTTCGGCAAACGAATCGATTACCGCGTGGATATCCTTGGCGTTGATGGCGCCCTCGGGGGTGCTGAGCCCCGAATCCTGGGAGAAATTGAGCTGGTACAGGTCGTCGCTCTGATCTATCACTACCACCGAGCGTGCGTCCTTGCGGTATTTGTTGATGAAGAGGTTGCGCATTATAGTGAAGATCCACCCCTTGAAGTTGATGTTTTCCACATATTTGTCTTCGCTGTCGAGAGCCTTGAGTGTTGTATCCTGTAGCAGATCATAGGCATCATCGCGGTTCGATGTCAGCGAATATGCGAAGTTGAGCAGATTGCGTTGTACCGACAATAGTTTAGCCTGAAATGTATTTGATCCCATAATTTATAGTCTTTGCGTTAATCATAAGTTACTTTTAAAACAATATGAACGGCTTATCGTTTAGTGTTTTAGCAAATTTTTACGCTTTTAGCACTATTTCGGTTCTTTGTTAAAAATCACGCCGCGTGTGAACATTTCTACGGCCGTATGTGTTAATAATTTACTTAACAACAAAAACACATATTCGCATATGGATCAGAAATCTATCAAAGGCACACGTACCGAACACAACTTGCTGGCCTCATTCGCAGGTGAGAGCCAGGCTCGTTCCAGATATACCCTCTTTGCTGAAAAAGCTAAGGAGGAAGGTTATGAACAGATAGCTGCCGTATTCCTTGAGACCGCCGAGCAGGAGCTCAGCCACGCAAGGATGTTTTTCTCGCTTCTCGAAGGCGGCACGGTAGAGATTACTGCCGGATATCCTGCCGGCGTGGTTGGCGATACCGCCAAAAATCTTGCCGAGGCGGCTGCCGGCGAGCGTGAGGAATGGAGCGATCTCTACGAAAGCTTCGCTAAAGTGGCGCAGGAGGAAGGATTCCCCCAGATCGCCAATACCTACAAGCTCATCGCCAAGGTAGAGCAGATGCACGAGGCTCGCTATCTCAAGCTTCTCGAGCGTATGGAAAACGGCACCGTATTCGAGGATGCCGAACCCGTAGAGTGGATGTGCCGTCAGTGCGGTTTCACAATTACCGCCAAATCAGCGCCTAAACGCTGCCCTGTGTGCGGACGTCCTCAGGGATGGTTCGAGCGTAAGCCCGATAACTATTAATTTCGCAAGTCTACTGAGATCAAGCGGCGACCTAAGCCTGTGGGCGACAAAGTTGCCGCTTGCTCTTTGTTAAACAGCGTTAAAACACAAACCCCGATTAAACTTTGCGGCGACGGCGAGGTCAAAGTAAACGAAAACGGAAAACATTAACAATTTATAAAAACGTAACCCTATCATGAAAAAGATTCTTTTAGCAGTCCTCGTCCTCGCAGCAGCATGCGGTAGCGCATTCGCTCAGAACACCAACAACGCACAGCAGCCTCAGGCCGCCGCTTGCGAGCTCAATGGCCAGAAGCCCGGCATGTGCAACCCCTTTGAGGGCCTCAACCTCACTGCCGACCAGCAGTCGAAGCTCGACGCCTTAAAGGCCGAGTGCAAGGCCCGTTTCGAAAAATCGAAGGCCGACCGACAGAAAGAGAAAGCCGACAAGAAGGCCGACAAGATGAAGGCGAAAGCCGAAGCACGTGCAAAGGCTAAGGCAGCTCGCGAGCAGATGCTTGCCAAGATCAAAGGCATTCTTACCCCCGAGCAGTACGTGAAATTCCTCGAGAACAACTTCGTAAACGGTGCCGACAAAGGTCCGCGCCCCGGCAAGGACTTCAAGGCTCAGCGTGGCGATCGTAAAGGCAACGATAAAGCTCCCGGTCGTGACGGCAGAAAAATGAAACGCGACAACCGATAACACCGCTCTATAATATCCCCCTGGTCCGGGCCTGTTTTGATACAGCGCCCGGACCTTTTGTGTCTATGTCCGATTATGTCCGTACAAGTGTCCGATATCGGACACTTGCGCTTTTATCTGTCTGTTGATTATCAGTAATTTATGTAAAAGGTCTGCTTTTTGTACATTAATTGGCATGATAAGATAGCAGATCAGTTTACTCTATGGATACAGAAATACCTTTGAAAGAACGCCGTCGCCGCCGTATCATAAAAGTGGGCCGCATAGGCATCATCGTAGCCCTTGGCTTGGGCCTGATTGTATGGATTGCCTCGCTGAGCCATGCTTCAGTACGCCTCAAGGGTCTGGCAGTGGGCACTGTCGACACCGGCACTATCGAGACTACTGTCGGAGCATCGGGCAGCGTGAAGCCCGGAGCGGAGGAGATAGTGATATCGCCGATATCGTCGCGCATTATCAAGGCATACAAAAGAGCCGGCGATATGGTGGAGGAGGGGGAGCCCATCCTGCAGCTCGATCTGTCGACTGTCGAGACTCAGTACAAGCAGATGCTCGACGAGGCTCAGATGAAAGAATATCAGCTCGATCAGCTGAGGATCAACACCGAGTCGTCGCTGCGCGACCAGGAGATGCGCATCAAGGTAAAGGAAATGAGCGTGAACAGACTCGCCATGGATCTGCGCAACGAGCGTTACCTCGACAGCATTGGCTCGGGTACGCACGATAACGTGCGAAGCGCGCAATATGCCTGGGAGACGGCCGTGCTCGAGCTCGAACAGATGCGTCAGAATCTCCAGGACAGCAGAGCCGTCAAAGAGGCCGACCTGCGCGTCAAGGAACTCGATATGGAGATATTCCGTCGCAAACTCGCCGAGGCTCAGCGCACGATGACTGATGCGCGTATCCTTGCGCCGAGGCGTGCTGTCCTCACTCAGATCAATTCCGAGATAGGCAGCCAGATTGGTGCCGGCAGTCAGGTGGCGGTGCTCAGCGAGCTCGACCATTATAAACTCGACTGCGAGATTGCCGACCGCTTCGCCGACAAGGTCTCGATAGGCTCGGGCGTGTCGGTCAAGATAGGCCGCGAAGTGCTCGAAGGCGTGGTCGCCGATCTCTCCCCCGTCAGCCGCAGCGGCATGATATCTTTCACGGTGCAGCCTCTCGACGACGCCAATCCTCTCCTTCGCTCGGGTGTCAAGGCCGATGTATATGTCAAGACCAAGGTCATCGACGATGCCGTGCGCATACCCAACGGTTCGTTCTATTCCGCCGGCCCGGGCGCCTACAGGCTCTTTGTCATCAACAGCGAGGGCACCGAGATGGAGCGCCGCGATGTTGTGCTCGGTCAGTCGAACTACGAGTATGTCGAAGTCGTGTCGGGGCTTGTGCCCGGCGAGACCATCGTGACATCCGACATGACTGCCTATAAGGACGACAAGATTCTTAAAATTAAAAAATAACAATAAACTATATACCATCATGGCTATTATCACGCTTTCAGAAATCAAAAAGATCTATCGTACCGACGAGATCGAGACCCTTGCGCTCGAAAATGTCAACATCGATATCGAAAAGGGAGAATTTCTCAGCATCATGGGTCCGTCGGGCTGCGGCAAGTCCACTCTGCTGAACATCATCGGCCTGCTCGACAATCCCACCTCGGGCAAGGTCGAGATCGACGGCACCGATGTGTCGGGCATGAACGACAAGAAACTGTCGGCTTTCCGTAACCGCAAGCTCGGATTCGTATTCCAGAGCTTCCATCTCATCAACTCTCTCAATGTGATGGAAAATGTGGAGATACCTCTTCTCTATCGTGGCGGCGTCAGCGCTTCGGCACGCCATGCCCGGGCCCGTGAGGTGCTCGAGCGCGTAGGGTTGGGCCATCGTCTGCGCCACATGCCCTCGCAGCTCTCCGGCGGCCAGTGCCAGCGTGTCGCCATCGCCCGTGCCATTGCAGGCAATCCCGAGATAATACTTGCCGACGAACCTACCGGTAACCTCGACTCTAAAATGGGCGCCGAGGTAATGAACCTCCTCCACCAGCTCAACCGCGAGGACGGTCGCACTATTATCATGGTAACACACAACGAGCAGCAGGCAAAACAGACCGACCGTATTATCCGCTTCTTCGACGGCCGTCAGGTTAAATAACAAGCGCATGACACGATATCTGATTCGATCGATACTGCTCCTCTTGCTCCTTCCGCTATGGAATGGGGCGAGGGCCGAGAAGGTGGAGATGACGCTCGACCAGGTAATCGATGCGGCAAGGCTCAACAGTGTCGACGCCGCCGTGGCGCTCAACAATCTGCGCTCGGCATACTGGCAGTATCGGAGCTATCGTGCCGATCTGCTGCCCGAAGTCAATTTCAATGCCGCGCTGCCATCCTACTTCAAGCGTTATTCGTCATACCAGCAGTCCGACGGCACCTACACCTTCGTTCGGTCGAGCAACCTCAGCCTGTCGGGCACTCTGAGTATGTCGCAGAAGTTGTGGTTTTCCGGCGGTACGATATCTCTTCAGACTTCCTTCGACATGATGCGACAGCTGGGACGTGGAGCCTACAGCCGCTATATGTCGGTGCCTGCCTTGCTTACGCTTAATCAGCCCCTCTTTGCCGCCAACAGCGTTAAGTGGAACCGCCGCATTGAGCCACTGCGCTATCGCGAGGCTAAGGCCCAGTTCCTCTCGCAGACCGAGACGGTGGCTATGTCGGCGATAAGCAATTTTTTCAATCTCGTTCTCGCTATCGAGAATCTCGAGATTGCGAGGCAGAATCTTGCCAACGACGAGAAGCTCTATGAAGTGGCTGTGGCAAAGCATAATATGGGCAAGATTTCGGAGAATGACGTAAGGCAGATGCACCTCAATGTACTCAACTCGCGTTCGGCTCTGACCAACGCCGAGACCGACAGGACCAACTGTCAGTTCCGTTTGCTCTCCTTTCTCGGCATCGAGGAAGAGGATATGGAGATTGTGCCGGTGGTGCCGGACCGCTTTCCTCGTGTCGATCTCAGATTCAATTATGTGCTCGAAAAAGCTCTCGAGAACAACCGCTTCGCCTACAACCAGCGCCGCCGGCAGATCGAGGCCGATTATAATGTGGCTCAGGCAAAGGGTAATCTCCGCAGCATCAACGTATATGCTCAGGTAGGTCTTACCGGCACCGGCGATGTCCCTTCGGCCGCTTATTCTCCGCTTAAGGACAATCAGGTTGTCGAGATAGGTGTCTCTATTCCACTCATCGACTGGGGCAAGCGGAAAGGACGTGTCAAAGTAGCCGAGAGCAACCGCGAAGTCGTGGAGAACACCTTGAGGCAGGAAGCTACCGATTTCCGACAGAACCTTTTCGTTCTCGTCGAGCGATTCAATAATCAGCAGCAGCAAGTCGAGATCGCGGCTTTGGCCGATACTATTGCCGATCAGCGATACAAGACCAATGTGGAGACCTTCATGATCGGTCGTATATCCACCCTCGATCTCAACGACTCGCAGACTTCGCGCGACTCGCAGCATACTGCCTACTACAACGCGCTTTTTTACTACTGGTACTATTATTACCAGATACGCTCCATAGCCCTTTGGGACTTTATTACCGATTCATCAATCGAAGCTGACTTCGACCGCCTCATAAAAGGTGGAAAATAACAAAAGATACCAATGCAGATAATACAACGAATAAAACAGAACCGTCTCTTCTCTGCCATATATATCCTTGGCTCGGCGCTGTCGATAGCCTCGGTCATGATCGTGGTGGTGTTCCTCTACGTCAAGCTCGCTGACATCTACCCCGAACGCGACCGGACACATGTCTACGAAATTACTGATTGTAAGGTCAAGACTAAAAATGGTTTCACAAGTCATGACGTAGGATGGTATACCTGCGATCTCATTGAGGAGGCTCTTGGCTCGTGCGAAGGTATCACTGCGATATCTCGTGGTTGCGGAAAGGACATCTATAAGGTTCATCCTGACGATGGCATGAAACCGTTTGAGATTGTTAGAAATGGAGTTGATCACAATTTCTTTGATCTCTACGATTTCGAGATACTTGCCGGAAATATATTCAGCAAGGACGATGTGGAGTCGGGAATAGCTAAAGCCGTTATTTCACACCGGCTTGCCCAACGACTCTATGGTTCGGTTGATGATGCTGTGGGTAAGCCCATAAAAATACATGATGTAGAATACAAAGTCTGTGGAGTGGTGCGTGAACCAAGTTTTCTGATGCAGAATAGTTTCGGACAGGCTTATGTACCGTGGAAGGTGGCAAGAGGTAATAGCTGGAATGTTTCGTGGTATCGGATTATCGGGCCATATACTATCAAGGTCAGAGTCGAAGACGATGAGGCCGGCAAGCGTCTTAAAGAAACGGTTGATGATGTTCTCCGTAGAGTCGATCTTTCAGGAATGCAAGGATTTACTGATGATCCTGAGCTTGTGGCCGACGTTCACTCTCTTGCATCCAAGGATTTTTCAATGCCGGCCGAATTCGACTGGGAAGATCTCTTGCGCAAGTATGGATTTATGATCCTTATCCTTCTCATAGTTCCGGCTGTAAATCTTGGCGGCATGATATCAGGCAATATGGAGACCCGTATGCCCGAAATGGGAGTCCGCAAGTCCTTCGGCGCAGGTCGTGGCAGATTGCTCAGATCAGTGCTCAGCGAGAATTTTGCACTGACTTCGATAGGCGCTGTCTTAGGCCTTGTTATCGCGGTTGTGCTTGTGTGGGGCTGGAAAGACTGGATTTTCTTCCTCGATGATTCCATCATGGCCGATGCTCCTGAGAGCGTGTCGGTAATCATTACAGCCGACATGCTGTTCGCTCCCTTGGTCTTTGCGATTGCATTTGTGGTCACATTTATGCTCAATCTCTTCTCCGCAATGCTGCCGGTATGGTGGTCGCTTCGTAATCCTATTGTTAAATCTCTATCCGAAAAGAAATGATAAGTCTGGCTTTAAAAAATATATGGCATCGCCGCAAACGCTACGGCTGGCTGTTCATCGAGCTGATAGCTGTCACATTTATCAGCTGGTATGTGATTGACCGTCTGGTCGTACTTTCCTATCAGTACAATGAACCAGTGGGCTACGATCGCGATCGTTTGTGCATTTTATCAACTGCTCTTGATGTTGATCTGGGCACTGATCCTAACCTTGTCGAGAACAAGGATACTGATTTCCGTGGGCTTATAGGACAGATCAGAGCTTTGCCTCAGGTTGAGCGCGCCACACCGGTAGATCCTTATCAAATGATGGATAGAGGTTTTAATTCGACCAACGGTTGTCAGGCCCCTGACGGCACTTCGTATTATTATAACACAATGTTTTATATCTCAGGTCAGGATTTCTTCGAGACTTTCGGTATCACTACTGATGGTGGCGAGGAAGGTCTAAAATATCTTTCCGACCTTGACGGCGCTAATATTACTGTGCTTACACGTACGCTTGCTTTTGTTTTATACATAAATAAGAACCCGATGGAGGTTTCAGACTCTTTATATCAGGCGGCAATAGAGAAGAATCCTGATGCGGAGTCGTGGCAAAAGCCGAATAGAGTAGTGGGCTTAGTTGATGATGTAAAGCCCAAGAGTACAGTCTCCGGCCATTTTGGTCTTGAATTTAAACCTTTATCGCAGGCAGCTATGGCTGCCGGAAGCTGGGATATAGCGATTCGTCTGAAGCCGGGTGTAAACGTCAACTCTTTTGTGACGCAGATGAACAGCTCTATCAAAGATTTCAAGTCGGGCAAAGCAATAGCTGTTGATGTAAGATCCTACGACGATATCTCCGAGGAGTTTCAGAATCGTGAGTCTGGCCCGGAGCGTCGCCTCGATATGATTTTCGCTTTCTTTTTCCTCTTCAACGTCTGCCTCGGCGTGACAGGCACGTTCTGGATGATGACACGCAAACGCTCCGAGGAGGTCGGTGTGCTCCGTGCCTACGGCTCATCCCGTTCGGGTATATTGGGCTTGCTGATAAGCGAGGCCGTGATCCTTACACTTGTCGCCTGGCTTGTCGGGTGTGCGTTGTGGCTCTACTACGCCCTTGGCGCAGGCCTCTTTATGGGAGATATTCAGAACGGCGGCCTTGCCAAGAGCTGGGTCGAGATCTTCCCCCTCCATTTCGCCATTATCAGCGGTATCATATTGGTGCTTCTTATCGTAGCGGTGCTCATTGGCGTTGCCGGCCCCGGCTACAAACTCAGCCGTGTCGAGCCCGTCGACGCCCTCCGCGACGAATAACTTGTGCCGTTAAGCATTTTTTCTTAACTTTGTATCTATGAAGAAGAAACAGATTCTTGTCGTAGACGATGACAAAGCCATACGTTCGTCCTTGACGCTTTTGCTTGAGCATGAAGGCTATGCCGTTACCACAGCTGCCGATCCGGCCGAAGCTATAGCCGTGGTAAGGGTGTCTGAGCCGGCTCTTGTGCTGCTCGACATGAATTTCAGCCGCTCTACAAGGGGCGACGAGGGTCTGATCCTTCTGCGTCAGATTAAAATATTCCGTCCCGACACTCCCGTGGTGCTTATGACAGCGTGGGGCAGCATACCCCTGGCGGTGGAAGGCATGAAGCGTGGAGCTTCCGATTTCATTTCTAAGCCATGGAACAATTTAGCCCTCGTCGAGCTCGTTGCGGCTCTTGTCGGTAGCGATGCCGACGAGTCCGGCAAGTCCGCGTCCGGCTTCGACCGTTCGCTCATTGTCGGCGAGAGCCGGGGGATAAACAAGGTCATCGATGTGTTGCGCCGTGTGTCGGCTACCGATGCGTCGGTGCTGATTATGGGCGAGAACGGTACGGGTAAGGAACTCGTCGCCGAGACAATACATCGTAACTCGTCGCGTGCCGGCAAGCCTTTTGTCAAGGTTAATCTCGGCGGAATATCACAGTCCCTTTTCGAGAGCGAGATGTTCGGACACCGCAAAGGTGCCTTTACCGACGCCATCGCCGACAGAAAGGGGCGTTTCGAGATCGCCGACGGTGGCACCATTTTCCTCGACGAGATAGGCGAGTTACCTCTGGCAAGTCAGGTTAAGTTGCTAAGAGTGCTCCAGGAACACACTTTCGAGCCTCTTGGCTCAAGCAATACTGTGAAAGTAGACGTAAGAGTGGTGTCGGCGACAAATGCACGATTATCTCAGATGGTCGCCGACGGCACTTTTCGCGAGGACCTCTTCTACAGGCTCAATCTTATCACGGTCACACTGCCGCCTCTGCGCGAGAGGGCGGAGGATATCGATCTGCTGGCACGGCATTTCTCTGCCGGACGTGCCGATTTTACATCCGACGCGCTCGACTATCTGCGTTCTCTTCAGTACCCCGGCAATATCAGGGAGCTTAAGAACCTGGTGGAGAGGGCTATCCTCATGTGCGGCGAGACCATCGACCTCCGTGGCCTGAAGCGTAGTGTAGAGTATGCGCCGGTAACGCAGCCCAATCTCTCGTCTTCGTCTACCGTCAGCAATAACGAGAAAAAGCTTGTGCAGGATACACTCGCCGCATGTATGGGCAATATAAGCGCCGCTGCGGCGAAGCTTGGCATTACGCGACAGGCGCTATATCGCCGCATCGAGAAATACGGTATCAAGATATGAGGTATCATCCGCTCTTCATCCTGCTTGGTGCGGTTGTCGTCATTCCTACGGCATGTCTCGTCGCGGTCTGCCCTCTGCCGTGGAACCGTGTCGCCCTCGCCGGCATACTGCTTGAGCTTATTATCCTTGCAGTGGTATACCGCAGGCTCTTCCGTCCGATAAAAGTAATTGCCGGCGGTATGGACCTCCTGTGCGAGCAGGACTTCTCGAGCCTGCTCAAGCACGTAGGGCAGAGCGACGCCGACAAAATCGTCGATATGTTCAATGCCATGATGGAGCGGCTCAGATCGCAGAGCCTCAGGATGAGGGAACAGCACTCTTTCCTTCAGCTGCTTATCGAAGCCTCCCCTATGGCGGTAATGATTCTCAACGACGACAATACGGTAACCGACGCCAACGAGGCATCGCGCACCATGCTCGCCTGTGATCCTGTCGGCTCGAAGCTGTCGGACATCGGTTCGCCTCTCGGCCGCGCCATCGCATCTCTCGGGGAGGACGAATTGCGTACAGTAAGAATAGGGGGACGCGAGATCTACCGTTGCTCCAGACTGTCGTTCATGGATCGTGGATGGAAGCATCCCTTCATACTCGTGGAGAGCCTGACCGAAGAAGTCCGCAATGCCGAAAAGATAGCCCTCACACGTGTGATACGCACTATGGCTCATGAGGTCAACAACTCCATGGCCGGAATACTGACCACTATCGACACGGCCACCGGCATCCTCTCCGCTACCCCGGCCGCGACGGCCATCATCACTCCGCTGCAGGCATGTTCTGAAAGAGCCAATGCCCTTACCGGCTTTGTCAGGCGCTTTGCCGAGGTGGTAAAGATTCCGGAGCCTAACCGCATCCTTACCGACTTCCAGGAGCTTGTAGAGCCTGTGGCATACTTCCTCGAGAGCCTGTGCTCGCGTTGCGGTGCCACTCTGAGCATCGATGTGGAGCGCTCGGCACCTCTCCGTTTCGACCCGGTGCTGATGCAGCAGGTACTGATCAATATTGTCAAGAACGCGGCCGAGAGCGCCTCGCAAGGCGGCAAGGTGGCGATTGTGGCCGACGGCGCCACGCTGACGGTAGAGGACGACGGCCCGGGCATAAGCGCCGAGGATGAAGCGCATCTGTTTACCGCTCTTTACACCACCAAACCCGACGGGCAAGGGCTTGGCCTGATGCTCGTTGGAGAGATTCTCTCGCGCCATAACGCCGACTTCTCGCTCCGTACCATTGCTCCGCGCCGCACGGTCTTTACTGTTGCCTTCCCGTCGCTCTGATTTTTTTTGCTCGAATTTAAGACTGTCTGGCTTTAAGACTGAAGTTTTTTTCGTACTTTTGCATGTCAGAAACACTAAAAGGAACTATTGAGATCTCTCATCCTATATATATTCGTCATCTTTGCAGTGGCCTGCTGCCTCTCAGTGATCGCCCGACCCGGCGCGTTTGCTGCCGCGTCGCTCGACTCGGTTGTAAGCGTTTCTGATTCTCAGGTCGACGCCAACAAGCTGAGAACCAGGCTAAGACCTGTCGACAGCCTCAGACAAGCCAAGGAAGAGCTCCCGGCTGTTTTGGGCGCCGATACCGTCGCCGGCGACTCTTTGCTCGTTGTCCCTGCCGCTCCGGCTCCATCCGGCCGTGTGAGATACGTCAAGACCGACCTCGACGCCGCTGTGGATTTCGCTTCTACCGACTCTATGGTAATCATAGGCCGCGACTCCGCGTTTATGTACGGCAAGAGCATCGTTAATTATGGCAACATCAGTCTCGAGGCCGCGATAATTCGTATGAATCTCAGGGACAACACCGTATTCGCTGTCGGTCGTACCGACTCGGCCGGAACGACTGAAGGTAAGCCGGTATTTCTCGAGAACGGAACGCAGTACGAAGCCGCTTCTATGAGATATAACTTCAAGACCGAGAAGGGATATATACAGAATGTAGTGACACAGCAGGGCGAAGGTTATCTTACCGGCGGCACTACTAAGAAGGATATCGAAAACGAATTCTACATCAAAGACGGACGCTACACAACCTGCGACCACCACGACAATCCTCACTTCTATTTCAATATTACCAAAGGCAAGGTCCGCCCGGGCAAGAATATCGTCGTCGGACCCACCTACATGGTCCTCGCAGGCCTGCCGCTGCCTCTCGCCGTTCCGTTCGGCTACTTCCCCTTTACCGACAAATACGCTTCAGGCATCATCGTGCCTACCTTCGGCGACGACTACAACCGGGGCTTCTATCTCCGCGACGGCGGCTATTACCTCGCTATCAGCGATAATATCGACCTCGCCCTTACCGGCGAAGTCTACACCAAAGGCTCGTGGGGCATAAGGGCTACTTCCACCTACGCCAAGCGATACAAATACAACGGTAACTTCAACCTCAGTTACCTCAAGACGATTACCGGAGAGAAAGGCTCGCCCGACTATTCCACACAGACCAACTTCCAGATCCTGTGGAATCACAGCCAGGACTCGAAAGCCAACCCCAACATGTCGCTCTCGGCGAGCGTAAACTTCACTACTTCAGGATATTCGCGAAACGACCTCAACTCATATTACTCGCCTACATTTACAGAGAACACAAAGAGTTCTACAATCAACATGACATACCGTGTGCCCAACTCAAAGCTGAGTTTCTCCACCAACTTCAACGTGGCGCAGCGCACACAGGACTCCACTCTCTCTGTTTCCTTCCCGAATGTCACAGTCAATCTGCAGCAGGTCTACCCCTTCAAGCGCAAGAAGGCGATCGGCAGCGAGAAGTGGTATGAGAAGATCAAGCTTTCTTATACCGGCATGCTGCAGAACTCCCTCACGGCCAAGCAGGACGTCTTCTTCAAGAAAAGTCTGATAAAGGACTGGCGCAACGGCATGCAGCACCGCATTCCTGTGTCTGCTACCTTCAATGTCCTCAACTACATCAACATAACTCCCTCGCTCAACTTTACCGACCGAATGTACACAAACAAGGTCGACCGCCGTTGGAACGAGGAGGACCGTGTCGAAGAGCTCGATACCGTCCACGGCTTCTACAACGTCTACGATTTTCAGGCTTCTGTGTCGCTCGACACCAAGGTCTACGCCTTCTTCCAGCCTTTGGGCAAGCTCGGCAAGAAATTAAAGATGATACGCTGGGTACTCACGCCGTCGCTTTCGTTTAGCGGTGCGCCCGACTTCTCGAGCCCCTTCTTCGGCTATTACGGCAACTATTCCTACGTCGACAGCCGTGGCAACCAGCAGGTCAAGAAGTTCTCGAAGTTCCCCAACGCACTCTTCGGCGTCCCGGGCCAGGGCAAGACCGGTTCCATATCCTTCTCTCTTTCAAACAACCTCGAGATGAAGGTCAAGACCGACGACGATTCGATCGGCGAGAAAAAGATATCTCTCATCGAGAACCTCAACATACAACAGAGCTACAATTTGGCCGCCGACTCGCTGCGATGGAGCGACATCTCCACGTCGATTCTTCTCCGACTGGCCAAGAACTTCAACCTCAACCTCTCGGCCACATGGGACCCCTATACCTATCAGCTCAACTCAAGCGGTACTCCCGTGAAGGTCGACCGTACACGTCTTCAGGCCGGTAAAGGTTTCGCTAAGCTCATGCGTACGGGTACTTCGTTCTCTTACACCTTCAACAACGACACCTTCAAGCGCAAGGAGAAGAATAAGGACAACGACAAAAAGAAAGATGCTGAATCGGGCGCCGAGCAGAACCGCGACCGTGAGGATCAGCAGAACGACTACGACACCGGCGGCAGCGAAAACCTTGAAATGGGCTCCGACGGCTATGCCAAGTGGTCTGTCCCGTGGAGCCTGTCGGTCAACTATTCCATCAGCTACGCCTATGGCGCATTCAATAAAGAGAAAATGGAGTTTGACGGAAGGTTTACCCAGAATCTGTCGTTCAGCGGAAACCTGCGCCCCACGCCTAACTGGAACTTCTCTTTCTCGGCATCTTACGACTTCAACCTCCACAAGATCGCATACATGAACTGCAACATCTCGCGCGATCTGCACTGCTTTACCATGATGGCAAGCTTTGTCCCTGTCGGACCTTACAAAAGCTACAACTTCCATATATCGGTAAAATCCTCGCTCCTGAGCGACCTCAAATACGACAAACGCTCGTCGTACTCCAACGGTATAAAGTGGTATTGATACCCACGCCGTCAATCCTTGTCCGAACTAAAAACCTAATACCAATGAAAAAAGAAAAGACCTACCATCTCGCAATAGACCTCGGCGCAACGAGCGGTCGTACGATCCTCGCTGCCTTCGACGGCACTAAGGTGGAGATGGAAGAGCTCACACGTTTCTCTCATCCCATGCTGCCGGTCGGCGGACTGCTGTTCTGGAACTTTTCAGAGCTGTATCATCAGGTCCTTCTCGGCCTCAGGGCAGCCGCCGAAAAGGTGGCTGAGTATGGTGCCGGGCTTGCCTCGGTCGGCATAGATTCATGGGGTTGCGACGTGGCCTATTTCCGCTCCGACGGCACTCTGTCGGGCCTCCCCTTGTGCTACCGCAACAGCTCTACCGATGGCGCCGTTGCCCGTTTTGCCGAGAAGATGCCTCTCGATGAGGTATATTCGCGCACAGGCATACAGTTTATGGACTTCAACACCCTCTTCCAGCTCGACACTGTGCGCCGCAACAACCCTGCCATACTCGACAGCGCCGATAAGATACTTTTCATCCCCGACGCCCTCGCCTACATGCTCACAGGCAATGCCGTGACAGAGTTTACCGTCGCCTCTACATCGCAGATGCTCAACCAGGCTACCGGCGATTTCGATGAGGAACTCCTTGCTCTTATCGGTCTCGACCGCGACAAGTTCGGCCCTATGGTGCAGCCCGGCACGGTCATCGGCACACTCTCTGCTCAGGCCCGTGAGTTTACCGGCCTCGGAGCCATACCTGTGGTTGCTGTCGCCGGACACGACACGGCATCGGCCGTTGTCGGAATACCGGTTGAAGGCGACGACTACGCTTATCTCAGCTGCGGCACATGGTCGCTCCTGGGCATCGAGTCGCCCACACCCATCGTCAACGCAAAAAGCCGCGAGTACAATTTCACGAACGAAGGCGGCATCGACGGCACCACACGCTTCCTCAAGAACATATGCGGACTATGGCTCCTCGAGGGTTGCCGCAGGGAATGGGGCTCGAAAGCGCCGGGCATCGCCGACCTCGCGGCGGCTTCTCTCGAGTCGACATGCGACAGCATAATCGACCCCGACGATGCTTCCTTCGCTCATCCCGACTCAATGACTGCCGCTATCTGCGCCTTCTGCGAGCGCACATCTCAGCCTGTGCCCGTGTCCTACGGCGATTTTGTGCGCGTCATATATCGCAGCCTCGCACGGCGCTACAAGGCCGTTGTCGACATGCTTGCCGAAATGTCCGGCAAGGACATCTCACGTCTCCATGTGATAGGCGGTGGCTCGCAGAGCGCGCCTCTGATGCAGTTTGCCGCCGACGAACTTGGCATTCCCGTTATTGCCGGACCGGCAGAGTCTACTGTAATGGGGAATGTCCTCCTCCAGCTCCGTGCATGCGGAGAGGCCGATTCTCTGGCCGACATGCGCAAAATATCTATAGCTTCAAACGAAACAAAAACTTATAAATCTGAATAACATGAAAGAATCCCAGATCAAGCAGGCTTACGAAATCGCGCGCGAGCGGTCTGCCGAGCTCGGTGTCGACACCGAAAAAGCATTAGAAACTCTTCAGAACGTACACATCTCCCTCCACTGCTGGCAGGCCGACGATGTACAGGGATTCGAATCCACTGGCAGCCTCTCAGGCGGCATACAGGCTACAGGCAACTATCCCGGCAAGGCCCGTAATATCGAGGAGCTCCGCGCCGATATCCTGAAGGCTATGTCGCTCATCGGTGGTTCGCACCGTCTCAACCTCCACGAGATCTACGGCGAGTTCGGCGGCAAGAAGGTTGACCGCGACGAAGTGACTGTCGAGTACTTCCAGGGTTGGATCGATTGGGCGAAGGCAAACGGCATCAAGCTCGACTTCAACTCCACTTCGTTCTCGCATCCCAAATCGGGCTCGCTCACTCTGAGCAATCCCGACGACGGCATCCGCAACTTCTGGATCGAGCACACAAAGCGTTGCCGTGCTATCGCCGACGAGATGGGCCGTCAGCTCGACGACCAGTGTATCCTCAACATCTGGATACACGACGGTCAGAAAGAGATGTCGGTTAACCGCATGCTCTACCGTCAGACCCTCAAGAACAGTCTCGACGAGATTTTCGCTACCAAATACGACCACATGAAGGACTGCCTCGAGTCGAAGGTATTCGGCATCGGTCTCGAAGCCATGACTGTTGGCAGCAGCGACTTCTACACTGCATATTGCTCGAAGAACAACAAGATCGTGACTCTCGACACCGGCCACTTCCATCCCACCGAGGTCGTTGGCGACAAGCTCTCGTCGCTTCTCCTCTTCTGCCCCGAGATCATGCTCCACGTTTCGCGCCCCATGCGTTGGGACAGCGACCACGTTACTCTCATGGACGAGTCTACTCTCGAGCTCTGCATGGAGATCACTCGCTGCAATGCCCTCGACCGTGTTCACATCGGCCTCGACTACTTCGACGGTTCCATCAACCGCATCGGTGCATATGTGCTCGGCACACGCGCCACTCAGAAGTCTGTCCTTCGCGGCCTTCTCGAGCCCGTAGCTACTCTTTCCGACATGGAGCTCTCCAACCGTGGCTTCCAGAAGCTCACTCTCATGGAAGAAGCCAAGTCTATGCCCTTCGGCGACGTTTGGAATATGTTCTGCCTCCGCAACAACATCCCGGCCGGACACGATTTCATCGCCGAGATAGAGAAGTACGAAACTGAAGTAACTTCGAAACGATGATCCTTATCGGTCTTCTCATTATTGCCATAGGAGCTTTCTGTCAGAGTAGCTCCTATGTGCCTATAAACAAAATTAAATCATGGTCATGGGAGAGCTACTGGATCGTCCAGGGCCTCTTCGCATGGCTTGTGCTGCCTTTGCTCGGTGCTCTTCTCGCTGTGCCCGAAGGCCATTCTCTGGGCGAGCTGTTTGCTTCGGCTTCGTCGTTCAATATCTGGATGACCATACTCTTCGGTGTCCTCTGGGGCGTCGGTGGTCTCACATTCGGCCTCTCGATGCGTTATCTTGGCGTTGCCCTCGGTCAGTCTATCGCTCTCGGCACTTGCGCGGCCCTCGGCACTGTCATGGGCCCCGTTCTCCTCAATATTTTCTTCCCCGAGAATGATCCGCTGTCGCAGCTTACTGCGGCTGTGATAATAGGTGTGCTCGTCACTCTCGTCGGCATCGCCATTATAGGCGTCGCCGGTTCTATGAAGGCGGCATCTCTGAGCGAGGAAGAGAAGAAGGCGGCTGTCAAGGACTTCAACTTCCCCAAAGGCATTGTCATAGCGTTGCTCGCAGGCTTTATGAGCGGTTGCTTCAACGTCGGCCTCGAGTTTGGCAGCGGCATCAACTTCGGCGATCTTACCCCCGATATCTATAAGACCCTCCCGGCGACTCTGCTTGTTACCCTCGGCGGTTTTGTGACAAATGCCGTATACTGCTTCTATCAGAATCAGAAGAATCACACATGGGGTGACTATGCAAAAGGAGGCGTCCTCCTCAACAATGTCCTCTTCTGCTTCCTGGCAGGTGCTCTGTGGTACAGCCAGTTCTTCGGTCTCGCTCTCGGCAAGGGATTCCTGTCTTCTTCGCCGACGCTGATGACTCTGTCGTTCTGTATCCTCATGGCGCTCAACGTGATATTCTCGAACGTATGGGGTATCATTCTCAAAGAATGGAAGGGCTGCTCTTCCAAGACCATTATGGTACTCGTTACCGGTATTGTCGTGTTGATACTGTCTTGTTTCATACCTCAACTGATTTAAAATCATGTCTATATTAGATAATAACGAAAAGCTCGCCTATACTGTCGCTCAGGTTGCCGAAGTGGCCTCTTACCTGTGGCAGAAAGGCTGGGCGGAGCGTAACGGCGGCAACATTACTGTCAATGTTACCGACTGCGCCGACGATGCTATGAAAGCCGCTCCGGCTATTGCCGGACCCTTTCCTATCGGCGAGACGCTGCCTAATCTGAAAGGATGCTATTTCTTCTGCAAAGGTACTCAGAAGCGCATGCGCGATCTGGCCCGATGGCCCATGGACAACGGTTCGGTAATTCGTATTTGCGACGACTGCGCATCCTATGTCATCATTGCCGACAATCCCGTGAAGCCTACCTCGGAGCTGCCTTCACACCTCGCCGTCCACAACTACCTCATCGGTAAAGGCTCGCCCTACAAGGCTTCGCTCCACACTCATCCCATCGAGCTTGTTGCCATGAGCCACAACCCCGAATATCTTCAGAAGGACGTGCTCACGAAGCTGCTGTGGTCAA
This sequence comes from Muribaculaceae bacterium, assembly GCA_017620635.1. Taxonomy (GTDB): domain Bacteria; phylum Bacteroidota; class Bacteroidia; order Bacteroidales; family Muribaculaceae; genus CAG-873. The sequence goes on from JAGAUV010000022.1 coordinate 60,052, forward strand.
TGATTCCCGAGACAAAGGCTTTCGCGCCTCGTGGACTCGGTATCGTCCCCTACATGATGCCCTCGTCGGTAGAGCTGGCTAAGGCTACTATCGACACTATCGCCGACGACTACGATGTGGTTATGTGGGAGAAGCACGGTGTTTTCGCTGTCGAGACCGATATCATGAATGCCTTCGACCAGGTCGATGTGCTCAACAAATCCGCAAACATCTATATGTGCGCACGCTCGATGGGCTTTGTCCCCGACGGAATGTCCGACACCCAGATGCAGGAAATCTCCACAGCTTTCAACCTGCCCAAATAACCCCCTGCAGATAACACTAAAAAGGACCGTCCCCCACCCCTGGCCGGTCCTTTTTTACTGTTATTGTAGCTTTAGGTATGCGATGAGCTTGTTAAGACTCTCTTTATGTTTCGACGGGTTATTGGATTTAAGCTTTGTAATATTCTGTAGTTTCCATTTTACTGAAGGATATTCACTCAAATCCCCGGCACAACATTTACTCCAATCAGGATTGCCTTCCTCAAATGAGATTATAAATTCCTTGTCCTCAGTTGTCAGACCATGATTGACAACTTCAATCAGTTTTATCCGCGTATTTTGATAATCGTCATAGCTGAACGGCTCATCCGACATGCCTTTGAATTGGTTATTGAGAGCATCTTGCTGATCAATAGGATTGGGCTGTAAGGACTCGATTACTGGTTTGTCACTTCCGAGAAGACATAGCATAAAGCCATCTTTTACTGCTTCGAAATCATCGGGGCTTATGCCTCGGCAGTCGAAAAGATCGCGCGGATGCTGGCGGCTGAGAGCTGCTGCTATTTTGCCTCCGAACAACTGACTCCACGACACAATATTGGCAAAGCAACTAATGCCAAACTCATCTTTGGCTTTATCGCAAAGCTCTATCTTTTCTGTATTGCCTAAAATTCCTCGTTTAGTCCCATTGACTTCAATCTTGATTGTGGTCCCGTCCTTGCTGCATTGTAATTTCCATACATCCGGTTTATGGATGACACGAATACCCGGTACAGCTCTCTCAATTGCCGTCTTCAAATTCGAAAGATGTAAATTTATGCTCTTCAGACTCGTATTGCGATCCTCAAGAGGTACGTATGTCACATCGATGTCAACAGAGTATCTCGGAAGATTTCGGTGGAATAGGTTTATCGCGGTTCCTCCGTGCACGGCAAAATCTTTTATTTTGAATACAAGCGGCATAACCCTTATCAAGAGTGCCACCTGGCGGCGATATATGTCATTCATAATCATTTAACTCTTTGGGAACAGTGATACGATATTTGGATATATAGACTCCCTTATCTGCGAGTTGGAGTTTGGAGGTCGTCAACTCAAATATTTCTTTATCAAGCATATCAAACCAGTAGTGTCCTGCTTTTTCCGCCATATAAAGAAACATTCTCTTGATGCGTTGGCTCGAAGTGTTTTCGAGCGCAGTCTGAACCTTTTCAGGGTTCAGGGATGTTAGCTGCTCCATTATGTAGAATAAGTCCATGTAGTTATAATGGTCAGGTACAAGGTGTAGACACTCCAGAAATGCTTGCTCCGGAGAGGATATTATAAGTGTATAGTTGTTTCTCTCGTAGAATTGCGTCAATGGTTTTTTGAAGATTCCTGTATGAAACGGCACTATTGTCATATCGTACTTCTCACTTCTTACCCAATCTTCTACCTTGCATGATTCAAAGGCGACCATAAGTCGGGGTTTACCCATAGGGACATAATGGTTGAAACCCATAAGTTCGAGTGCGGAATGTGCGGCGACACGCACTTTATTACCCGTCTGATGGTTGTAACAGTAAACTGCCGTCAATGCGGAAAGCTTATCGTGGCGTCGATACATTACGCCGCGAGCCAGACTTTCAAACCAACCTGAATCACGATATTTCTTTAATAGCTGTGAAGAATAACCCTCCTTCCTTAGCCAACCTGCAAATAAAAGTCCGCCGGGAGGACTCTCGGAGAGAAGGTGGTTGATTTTTGAGGACGTTAATACACTCATGGTTGATTATCTTATTAAAATATCAACCGCAAAGTTAGGTAAAATGTTTGACTGCGCAAAATGCGAACATAAAAATTTTAAATTTAGCTTTACAGACACATGGGAATTTGTCGCTTTGTATAGTGCCTGAATCAGTGCTGTTGACAGATATCGGGTGTAACAGGGATAATGGTATTCGAGACCTATTTCTTCCCCTTCGGTAGATTGCGATCAAGCCATTCCATGTTCGACCGTAGATATTTTTTTATTCTTTCAGCCCTCACTCCGGCGCTTTGTGTGGGATCTTCGCCCCAGCGCGTGCAGTCGTTGGCCCATGCCGCCTCGAGTGGCGATATCGTCTCGTCTATATAATTGTAGATCTCATTCAGACGGCCGGGATAGACCTCGCTCCATACCTCATTCACGCTACGGCAGAAATCGCCGTACTCTATCAGTTTGCCTATCCAGTGCGGTGTGATTTGGTAGTGTACAGGCAGTCGGAAAGTGTAGTCCGTCTTTTTACGGAAATAACAGCTCAGATCCCATGCCGGACCGGCAACCCATTTGCACCCTTCCCCGAGATCTTTATGGAGATAGAAACTGCCGTGGAAGCCGTCCGGATTGTCCATTACCTCCTGGAGTATGAAGAAACGTGCCATGCTCTCGACATCGATATATCTTTCCCAGTCGGTCGAGTTTGAATATATGGCTGAATTAATGGCCTTGAACTCGGTTTTGAGCCACGTACTCTGTATCGGCGACAGATCTTTGGGGGAATGGTATCTTATATTCATCAGCCACGAGCCGTTCTCTGGTACTACTATCTGGCTTTCATCTGTGTAGTTGTCGATCTCTACAAGCCAGCCGCCGCTGATAAGATCTGCGTTCGTCTCGCCGTCTTCCTGCTTATAGATATCCACGCGGTTTTTGCCTATGCGTATGGTCTCTGTCAGGAAGTACAGACCTATATAGTCTCCGTTGAGCACTACCTCCACAGGGCGTATGCTCGGAGTCCGGTCCATTCCAAGCAGTTTGCCCAACTGAAACCCGGCGATGGAGCTTTCCGACGGTTTTAGCAATGCCCAGTGCTTGTTGGCTGCCATGCCCAGAAGTCCTGTGCTTGTCTCAAGTTTTATCTTGTATGGTTTCTTGTTGCCCTTCCACGACGAGTGACCTCTGCCGCGTATCTGCATCGGCTCAGGATTTGTTGCCGACCCTATAGCCTCGAAGTTGCCGTCTGCACTTCCTTCAATTCGGTAAAAGGCGTTTATGTACTCCGTCTTTGATGTTATCGGCCTGTTATGTTCCGTGTCGATATACATTACAGGCAATGTGCCCGACACATTGGCGCTCCCCGGTATTATCGGGGCATGCTCGTCATTCGCACACGAAGCTGATACCAGTATCAATATCAGGTAAATTACAGCTTTGTATAGCTTCATGATTCTTGCTTCAGATTTTGACCCTGAGCGAAGCCGATAATATACGTGGCAGGCCGCGTTGGAGGAATGCATTGCCTATCGACACGAAATAGAAGGTGTTATAGCGCGTGTCGCTCAGATTCTCGGCATTGAGTCTGAGGCTCCAGTGTTCGGCCTCGAGACCTAAGGAGAGCGAGGGCAGGCAGTAGAATGGCTGGCTCACGGTATTTGTCTCGTTCCAGTAGATATTGCCGGCGCAGCGCACTGCCGCAGTGGCTGTCGGTGTGATGCCGTTGAACGACAGCGGCGTGGCTCGCCACGACAATTGGGCAAAGAGCGTGTTCGACGGAGCATACGGCACTCGTTTGCCGCGATAGTCGTTTCGGCCGTCATTATATTTGCGGAATGTAGCGTTTGTGAAGCCGTACGACACTCGGGCGCTTACATCATCCGATGCTTGCCACGTCCCCGATATCTCCACGCCCATGCTGCGTGTGCGTCCGGCATTGGTCATCATGCGTCCTGTCGTCGTACCTTTGGGGAAGACTGTCAGCTGCTGGTTGCGGCAGTCGATAAGGAATAGCGCCGCATCTACTTTGAGGCGCGCCGACGGTATGCGCCAGTGGGCGCCGAGCTCATAGTTGAAGCTCTTCTCGGGCTTGTAGGCCACCACCTTGTCGAATGAATACAGTTCGCTCATTCCCATGAGGCCCATGATGCGCTGCTGGAGCACGTCGCTGAACATCTGCGTATTGTAGCCGCCGGCCTTGTAGCCTTTTGAGAATGTGAAGTATGGCTCGAAGTCGCCGCTGTGTGAGATTGTGAATTTAGGCAGAAGCTCTACATAGGTGTGCGAGATATCGCCATGGTCGTCTATATCGACAGGCGTATGCGAGTATACCTCTTCACCTCCGTCGGGCAGTATGTGCATGGTAGTGTAGCCGGTGTTGGTAAAGCTGTGATATTTGAGCGACGTCTTCTCGATATCAAGGCGCAGGCCGGCCTCTATGCGCCAGTCACCGGCTCTGAATGTACTTTCGTGGTACAGGGCGAAGCCGCCGCTCGACATGTCGAAATTGCTGCCTAACACAAAGCGCCGGCTGTCCCAGCGGATAGGGTAGTCGGGGTTGTACTCGTTGCGGTGTTTCTCTATCAGCTGGCTTATGCCGGTGTCCTTGAATGTTACCGGAGCGTCCATGTCCGTACTCTTATAGAAGCCGTACACTCCGCCGAGCCAGCTGTAGTCGCCTCGCGACCCTCGCGTGAAAAGGTCCTCGGTCACTACCCATTCGCGCCGTGCCTGCTGCAGCGTGAAATAGTCGTCGGGAAGGAAGTCCTGGTCCAGATCCATGCAGTCGTCGAGATACTGTACCGAACTTATCGATGTCACCACTACGCGCTTGCCGGCCCATGCCACAGTCACAGCGTCGGCAAACGATGTCCGTTTGTAGGCGCATGTATCGGCATAGCTTATGATGCCGGTTTCGGCCGAGGCATATGGATAGCCGTGCTGTCGGCCGGTAGTCACTACGGCGGTGTTGTTGATCGACAGGCGGTCTAATGGTTGCCATGCCGTCTTCCAGCGCAGCGAGCCGCTGTTTTCGCGACCGGTCTTGCTGCCATTATAGACGTTGCGGTAGTAGCCGTCGCTGTGTTTGTACTGGCCCGACAGGCTCATGCCGAGTGTTTCGCTGAGCTTGCCGTAGTACGATGCCGATGCCTTCACTGTGTTCGCTGTGCCGTATTCGGCCGAGGCTCTGAGTCCTTTGGCCCTCATGGGCGACAATGTGCGGATATTGATCTGGCCCCCCATCGTGTTGCGTCCGTTGAGTATCGACTGTGCGCCTCTGAGCACCTCTATGCTTTCGATATCTGTTACGTCGAAGTCATAGTTGTCTTTGTTGAGGTAGGGGATATTGTCTACCGTCAGACCGACAACGGGCTGGTCGATACGCGCGCCGAGGCCGCGGACATAGATCGACGATGTCATTCTCGAGCCATAGTCGGGCATGAAGAAGTTAGGCGCTACTATGCTCACTCCTTTCGGAGCCTCTATGCCTAATTTGCGCGCTTCAGGTCCGCTGATTGTCGTTACAGCCTCTACGGTAGTGCCGCCGTCGGGTATCTGTTTCACGCCCAACACTTCGAGCGGACGGAGGTGGTGCGCACGGATGCTGTCGTTGGCATTGGATGTGATGCTGATAGAGAGAAGTAATAACAGGTGGATTGCTTTCATTGCTTTTCTGATAGTTCGAGCCAGCGCATTTCTTTTTCATCGATAAGAGGACCGAGCTCGGAGTAACGTTGCGAGCGGCGCTTGAACTCGTCGCTGTCGATCTTTTCTCCCGACGCGAAGAATGCTTCGAGGGTCTCTTTTTCCTTGTTCAGTTCGGCCAGTTCGGCTTCGAGCGATTCGAACTCCTTGCGTTCCTTGAACGTCATTTTGTTGGGGCGCTCGCTGCGTATGCGTGTATCTTTCTTTTCTGTCTCGCCGGGCTTGCTCTTGGCCGGCAGGGTGTCGAGATAGTTGCGGTAGTCGCTGTAGTTGCCCGGGAAATCGCGGATAGTGCCATTGCCTTCCATCACAAAGATATGATCGACGATATTGTCGAGGAAGTAACGGTCGTGACTGATCACTATCACACAGCCTTTGAACTCGCTCAGGTACTCTTCGAGTATACCGAGTGTAACGATATCCAGGTCGTTGGTGGGCTCGTCGAGAATAAGGAAATTGGGCTGGCGCATCAGCACGGTTGCCAGATGCAGGCGGCACCTTTCGCCTCCGCTGAGTGTGTGTATGTATTTCTGCTGGTCGGCAGGGCTGAATAGAAAACGCTGCAGATATTGCATCGGCGACAGGTGTATGCCTTCTTTAAGCTCTATGTCGTCGGCAAGCTCGGTTACGGCATCCACCACTTTTTTGCCCGGATTGAGCTGTATGCCGTCCTGGCTGTAGTAGCCGAAGCGGAGTGTCTCCCCGAGGTCCCAGCGGCCCGAGTCTATCGGCTCGAGGCCCTGTAGAAGTTTGATGAATGTCGACTTGCCCACACCGTTGACTCCCACTATGCCGAGCTTCTCGCCACGGGCGAAGGTATAGGTAAAGTGGTCGAGTATCACCTTGTCGCCGAAGCGCTTGCATACGTCCTCGGCCTCGAAGATTTTTGAACCTATGCGCGAGCTGCCGTTCTCAAGCCTGACATCCTTTTCGATGTGGCGTTTCTGTGCCCGTTCCTTGAGGTCGTAGAAGTTGTCGATGCGGAATTTGGCCTTGCCGGCTCGTGCCTGAGGCTGCCGGCTCATCCATTCCTGCTCGCGCCTGAGTGTGTTGCGTACTCGCGCAAGCTCGGCGGCCATGGCTTCGATGCGTTCGGCGCGACGGCGCAGGTACATGTCGTAATTTCCCTTTACGATAAAAATCTCGCGGTCGTCGATTTCGATTATGCTGTTGCATACACGGTCGAGGAAATAACGGTCGTGCGTTACCATCAGCAGTGTGGCCTTCGAGCGTTTGAGATAGCCCTCGAGCCATTCGATAGTGTTGATGTCGAGGTGGTTGGTGGGCTCGTCGAGAATGAGCATGTCGGGCTCGGCCATAACAAGCCGGGTTATGGCGAGGCGTTTGCGCTGGCCGCCCGACAGCTTGGTTACATCAGCGTCGAGGTCGTCGAAGCCGAGCTGTGTCAGTGTCTGGCGGAGGCGGTCCTCATAGTCCCAGACACCAAGCTTCTCCATCTCGCTGTAGGCCTCGTGTGTCTCCTCCTCATTGTTTGCCGCAAGGGCCTTGCGGTATCTGATCACGGCGGCGGCTCGGTGATCGCATTCATTGTCGAGTGCCGCCTCGAATACCGTGCTGCCGTTGAGCCGGGGCTCCTGGGGCAGATAGCCCACGCGCACACCGTTGCGGAAGGTCACTGTGCCGCTGTCGGCTGACTCTATGCCGGCGATTATACGCAGCAGTGTAGTCTTGCCTGTGCCGTTGCGTGCCACGATGCCGATTTTGTCGCCCTGTTCTACTCCGAATGTAACATCGCCGAACAGCAGACGGTCGCCGTAGCTCTTGCTTATTTCTTCGAGTGTGAGTATGTTTGCCATATCAGTTGCGTGGGCGGCAAAGGTACCACTGCACGGCGCCCACAAAAAGTGCGCCGCCGAGGATATTGCCTATTGTAGCCGGCAGTAGATTGCTGATAAAGAGATCGTACATCGAGATCGGTGCTCCCTGCATCATGGCGAGGGGGATGAAGAACATGTTGGCCACGCAGTGCTCGAAGCCGAGGGCGACAAATGCGAACACCGGCACCTCGCATGCCATCAGTTTTTCGCCCAGACGGCGGCCGCTGAGAGCGAGCCACACGGCAAGGCAGACGCACCAGTTGGCCCCTATGCCTTTGAGCAGTACGGCCTGGAAGCTCATGCTTGTCTTGGCTGTGGCGAGCTTGGCGATGGCCTCGGGATAAGGTCCCGACGACAGTGTGCCCGGGAGGTATATCAGGAAATATGCCACGGCGAGTGCGCCAACGAAGTTGAAGCACCATACGGCTGTCCAGTTGGCAGCTATCTTGCCTATGCTCAGTCGACGTTCGAACAGCGGCGGCATCAGCAGAGCGTTGTTGCCCGTAAACAGGTCGGCGCCGAGTATTACGACGAGCATAAGGCCGACGGGGAAAACAAGGCCCGACAGAAATTTCTGTATGCCCGGATTGGAAGCGGCGATCTCGGGAAAGCCCGAGCCTATGGCAAGCGACAGCGCGCCGCCCAGGGCTATGTAGGCCCCTGCGAGAATGCTGCCTGTTATCAGACGCGAAAAGCCGCTGCGGTCTGTCGTAGCGGCTTTGCTGCAGCCGGCGTTGATTGCGGCCTGCAGGGTTTCGGTGGGTGTACGTACCGGCATGGTTATTTACGTTTCTCGTGTTTGTCGCCCTTGCTGAGCTTGCGGTGCTGGCGTAGCAGCTTTTGTGTGAAGCGGCGCTCGGCCGATTTGAGCTTCAGCAGCTGGCGTGGTTGCAGTATTTCCTTGAACTTATCGTAATACTCGAGCTCTATCTTGCCCTCTTTCTCTTTCTGGGCGAATATGGCCTGGGAGGCTGCCTCGATTTCTGTATCGGTGGCTTCTTTGTTTTTAAGTACCTCTTTCTCGAGATCGCGTGTCTCGTTGCCGATTTTCTGCACTTCCTCGTCCATCTGGTCGTAGATAGGGAAGAACATTCGGGCCTGTTCCTTGCTCAGATCGAGTTCCTTGGTCAGAAATTCATGCAGATAAGGCCGCAACTGCTGGTAGAATTTGTCGCGGTCGGGGCCGCCCTTGCCTACCGGCTGCGCATACGAGCTGAATGCGAGCACAAAGCTGAGGCTGAGTAGCAATATGCGTGTAAATACTGTGTTCATAACTATTGGGGTAGTATTTGCTTGGTCTCGTTGTCGTATAAGGATTCTTCAAAGAGGGTGTTCATGTCGAGATCTTCGTCGGTCAGGCCGTCGTCTACCATATCGTCCAGGATATCGCGCGACGATACTCCGCCGATCACATAGTCGTACATGAAGTCGTCCGTCGAAAGACCCTGTGCCAGCACCGGGTTGCTGTCCATCGGCGCCAGGTCATTGTTGCCCGACATCATGTGGAACATCTGCAGCATGCACCATACGCCGGCAAACATCGCAGCCATGTACACGTAGGGGCGTACGGCTGCCCAGAAAGTACGTGGGCGCTCTTCGGCTTTGTCCTCCTGAAGCTCCGGCCGGTCGGGAAGGAGGGCCGACATCTGTGCCGCAAAGTTGTCGAAATAGCCCTCAGGCACACGCATGCCGCCGTCCGGTCGGGCTAAACCGGATTCTCGGGCTTCGCTGAGTATGTTTTTACTTTTCGTTGCCATTGGTCTTACGCTTTTCTTTCTTTGACTGATAAGATGCCTCAAAGTTTAATCGTGCTCCTCAAAGAATTGCTCTATTTTTTTTGTCGCCAGGTGGTAGGATGCTTTCAGTGCGCCTACTGATGTGCCTAAGATCTCCGACATGTCTTCGTACTTCATGTCGTCGAAGTACTTCATGTTGAATACAATCCTCTGTTTCTCAGGTAGAAGCGTGATTGCCTGCTGCAGTTTACGGGCGAGCTCGTCGCCGTCGAAGTCGGGTGCCGACGCTATCTGGCTCGCCATAGCAGCTTCCTGATCGTCGAGCGACATGTGATTGCGTTTGCGCTCGCGGTCGAGGAAGCTGATACTTTCGTTGATAGCGATTTTGTAGAGCCATGTACTGAGCTTGGCGTCGCCTCGGAAATTCTCTATCGACATCCACGCCTTCATGAAGGTGTTCTGCAATATGTCGTTGGCATCGTCGTGGCTCTGTACAAGGCGGCGTATCTGCCAGTAAAGGGGTTCCGTATAGCGGCGTATCGCTTCTTCGAAGGCTGCACGCACGGTGTCCGGGTCGCGCAGTCGCGCGGCCAGAGCTGCATCTTCTATCGGTTTGCGTGTTCCCATTTCAAAGTTAAGCGCTTTGCTTGTCAAAATTACGAAAAAATCCCTTTACGGCAAAACTTACTTGCTGCCCAGGTCCTGGACAAAGGGTGTGTCGGTGTAGGGTATTACCTTGCCCGGCCATATCTGCGCGCCCTCTTCGGGGTTGAGCCAACGGAAGGTAATGGTGTGTTTGCCCTTGGGCAGACCGTACTTCCAGTACACATCGTAGCAGCGTGTGCGGAAGTCGACAGGCAGTGTGAACTTGCCGGCAGGCTGGCCGTCGATTATGGCTTCGAACTCGCCCACATAGGCATTGTTGGGATGTCCCATGCCGCCGCAGAGCGATATGCCGGTGCCTTCGAACTCTATTGTCTTGGCTGTCTCCTGGCCCGGACGGGCGAAGAACTGGTCGATGTTGTTGCCCGTCTCGATAGGTACACCGGGGTATACTCCCTCGAAGGATTGCTCAAGGCGTACGGGTTCGGGGCGCTGTGTCTTGATAGTCACATCGTCGCCCTCTGTCGAACCGCCGTTGAGGTCTATTACCTGCAGTGCCTGGCGGTAGCTCATGTCGTAGGTCTTGTTGAGCGATATGTCGGTGTAGGTAAAGGGAATGTCCTCGGCTTCCTTCACATTGTCGAGCCAGAAGGCCGGTATATTGCTGTAGCCTATCATCGTGCCGAGCACACCGCCGGCTGATGCCGGGTTGCAGTCTGAGTCGGAGCCGCAACGGGTGGAGATATCTACGGTCTTGCCGAAGTCGCCGTGGCCGTAGAGAAGGCCGATAACCACGTATGCGCTGTTGTAGGCCGCGTCGATATTCACGGTATGATAGATGCCCTCGGGGCAGTGCTTGGCCACGTTGGCGTAGATTTTCTCTACCTCCGCCCAGGCCTGACGCCAGTCGTTGGGATCGGCCTTGTAGGTCTCGATTACTTTCGAGATCACCCTGTAGTAGTGGCTCTTCTCGGGGATTGTCTTGAGCGCTTCGGTAACGATGTACTCGATATCGTCACTTACGAATGCGAGCGAGTACATGGCGCCGATGTAGACACCGCCGTACCAGCCGTCGCCATAGTTCATGATATGGCCTACCTTGTCGGATATCTCCGATGCAGTGTTGGGCATGCCCGGGCTCATCAGACCGGCATAGTCGGCCTCGATCTGGTAGTCGATATCGTCGGCGTGAGGATTGTTGATCCAGTGGCCCGACTCGGGGGGCATGATGCCGCGAAGGATATTGTAGCGTGCAGCCTGGTTGGCATGCCACAGTGGGTACTCCGCATTGGCGAAGGCAAGAGCCATTGTGTCGGCGGATACGTCGAGGCCGTGCTGCTCGAAGGCGTTCACGAAGGTCAGGTCCATGTAGATATCGTCGTAGAGACCGCCGTTGTTGATCATGAGATTCTTGATGCAGCCGTCCGAATAATCGATAGGCATATTGTCGGGGATGATCGCTCCCGGGAACTTGAACTCGGTCAGGGCGCCGTATGACACGCCTATGACCTGTCCGGCCCAGCCGCCTTTGATCTTGTCCATGAGTGTATCCTTGCTCATGGTCACTTCGGCCGGTATGCTCTCGGTCTGTGTGCCGCACGACGGCAGGAGCAGTACCACGCCGGCCAATAATGTGTTCAGTAGTTTTTTCATTGTGCTAAGGTTTATTCTGCGCTTTTGATTCTCTTGGGGACGATGATATTGTCGCTGTCTACGCTGATACGGTATATGCCCGACACTGAATCGAGCTCCATGTTCAGCGGAGCTATGCGTACCATGCGCGGATGTATCGTGCTGTCGTTGTGGTGCACATGATACACGTAGTACGGTCTGCCGTCCTTGCCGACGAAATAGTCGCCGTGGCCGGCTCCGTTCTCGCCTACGATGCTGCGGTGGATGATCGGGTTGCCTTCATAGCGTGTCCACGGGCCGTAAGGATTGTCGGAGGTGGCATAGCCTACGGAATAGTCGATGCTCTGGTAGTCGTTTGCGGAATAGAACAGATAGTATTTGCCGTCGAGCTTTATCACGGTAGGTCCTTCGAGTGTACGGTTGATGAATTTCTTGCCGTCCTCGGTCAGCTCCCACGGCTCGCTCACTTTGGCGCACAGTGTGAGGGTGCCGGGCACGAGCCGGTTGTTGTCGAAGTCGTATTCGGCCACCTGTATGGTGTTGCCGCCGGCCTCGCCCTGCATCACATAACGGGCGTGGTACATGTAGTATTTGCCGTCGTCGTCGCGGAAGAGGTATGTGTCGATGTTCATCTCCTCACAGTCGTCGATGGGCCGGAGCTCGGTCTGGCGGTACAGGCCGTCTATGCTGTCGCACTGGGCGACGCACATCTTGCCCTGGGCCGAGTAGGTAAGGTAATATTTGCCGTTCTCCTTGTAGACCTGAGGTGCCCAGAACGCATGTTCGCCGTAGGTGCCGTTGCCGAGCTGGAGTATCCTGCCTCCAAGGCCGTTGTCTACCTCTTTCCAGGTCTCGAGGTCGTCGGATTCGAGCATGAAGAACCCGTCCTCGGCTGATGTGCCGGTAAGGTAATACTTGCCGTTTTCAAACACTATGGTGGGGTCGGCATAGGCGATTTCCTCTGTCTCGGGGGCTGCGGCCTCTGTGTTGCTGTTGTTGTTACGGCATCCGATAGTTGCTATAGCTAATGCGATGGTAGCTGTAATTAGGATTTGCTTTTTCACTTCAGGATTGTCAGATAAGAGGCAGGAGACAAGTACTTTGTTCGTGCTTACCTCCTGCCTGATAAAAATTGTGATGCGGATTATTTGGCTTCCCAACCGAGAGCAGAAGCGCCGAGTACTGCGGCATCGGCTTCCTTGAGCTCGCTCAGGAGTACCTTGGCTTTGCCCTTGAAGATTGAAAGCATGTTGCGCTCCATGGCTTCCTTGAGGGGCTTCATGATCAGATCGCCGCTCTTTGCAAGACCGCCGAAGAGGATGAAGGCGGCAGGCGACGAGAATACCATCATGTCGGCCATTGCCTCGCCAAGTATGGTGCCGGTGTAGTCGAAGATCTCTTTTGCGAGTGCGTCGCCCTGGATGGCGGCATCATATACGTCCTTCGATGTGATGGTGTCGATATCGAGGTTGCGCAGCAGCGACGGATCCTGACGGATCTCGAGGAACTCGCGTGCTGTGCGTGCTACGCCTGTTGCCGAGCAGTAGGTCTCGAGACAGCCGGTGCGGCCGCAGTTGCACTGACGGCCGTTGTTGCGTTTTGCTGTCATGTGGCCGAGCTCGCCGGCAAAGCCGTCGTGACCGTATACCACCTGGCCGTTGATTACAATACCCGAGCCTACGCCGGTACCGAGTGTGATCATGATGAAGTCGCGCAGACCGCGTGCGGCGCCGTATGTCATTTCGCCGAGAGCGGCTGCGTTGGCGTCGTTGGTAACGGCTACAGGTATGCCGAATTTCTCGCTTACGAGCTGTGCCAGAGGCATGTCGGGCCAAGGCAGGTTAACTGCATTGTCGATGCGGCCGGTGTAGTAGTTGGCGTTGGGGGCGCCGATGCCTATACCCTGTATTTTGTCGGTGGCATCGTTTGCGGAGATCAGACGCGAAGCTTCGGTATAGAGTTCGTCGAGGTAGTCCTCGAATTTATGATGCTTGCCTGTTTTGATAGATGAGCTGGCGATGACATTGCCACGGGCATCTACGATACCGAACACGGTGTTGGTGCCGCCTATATCGATGCCAAGTACGTAAGGTTTCATGGGTTCGAAATATGATTAATGTTGGTTTATATGAATTCTGCCTTCAAAGTTACGCTTTTTTTGTTACATTCTATCTATGTTTTTTCAAATATGTTGACTTTTTAGTCGAGATGCTCAAAAAAAGTTGAGGTATTCGCGATAAAAATGTCGTTTGCGGCAAGCTGCGGGCGACGGGCGATGAGTTCGCTCAGCAGTATGTCGCCTATCACATAGCACGAGTCGTCGGATATGTATTGCTCGTGTATCTTGCTGAATGGCAGTATGTCGAGCACCGGTGTGGTACGGTAGCGCACGTAGATTCGCAGTGTTATGTCGGTGGTGTATGACGGACGGTCGAGATAGTGCATCTTTTTATACTCGTAGCGGTAGTCGTGGCGGCGTGCCATGATGTCGCTAAGTATCGACGAGGCAGTAGGAAGCGATCCGGCGCCTTTGCCGAACATGAACTGACGGTCGTAGCATTCGCCGCGGACAACCACGCCGTTGTACTCGTCGTCGACGCTGTAGATATACTTGTTCGACCGCACGAACTCGGGCATCACAAACATGGTAAAACAACCGTTGCCCACCTTGGCCACTTGCGCCACGAGCTTGATCTTGACACGTTTCTCCCGTGCATAGCGTATGTCGGAATCGTGTATCGAAGATATTCCGTAGGTAAAGATATCGTCGGGGCTGACATATACTCCGAGGGCGTGAACGGTAATTATTACGAGTTTGAAGAGCGAGTCGAAGCCTTCGATATCGAATGTCGGATCGCTTTCGGCAAAGCCGAGCGCCTGTGCCTTGGCAAGAGCGTCGCTGTAGCTCTCGCCATGGTCGAATACACGTGAGAGTATATAGTTCGACGATCCGTTGAGTATGCCTTTTACCTCGAGCAGCAGGTCGTTGTCGTAGTACTCCTCGAGGTTTCTGATCACGGGTATCGAGCCGCACGACGAGGCGTCGTAGAGCAGGGCGGTGTCGTGCCGGCGCTGAAGCTCGATAAGTTCGGGCAGATGTCGGGCTATCATGGCCTTGTTGCCCGACACTACGGGTATGCCGCGGCGTAGCGCCGAGCTTACTATCCTGTAGGATGCCTCGGCATTGTCGATGACCTCTACTATGAGGTCGATGTCGTCGGCATGCAGTATCTCGTCGGCATTGTCGGTAAGCAGTCCGGCCGGTATTTCTACAGATCGGGGCTTGTTGATGTCGCGGACGCATATGCGGCGGATCTCGGCGTGAGCGTTGGGGGCTTTCTTTATTACCTGATATATGCCTTGGCCAACAACGCCAAAGCCGAACAGGCCTATTCGTATCTTGTTATTATCCATTTATGAAGGGTGTCAGTATTTCGTTCAGTTGTCGGTGCTCGACCAGGAAACCGTCGTGGCCGAAGGGGCTTGTTATCTCTCTGTACTCTGCGCCCGGTATCTTCGATGCCAGCTCTTTCATCTCTGCCGGGGTAAAGATGATGTCGGTCGATATGCCGACGACCGTTGTCGGGCACGGGATGGCTGCGAGTACCTTGTCTACGCCGCCGCGATTGCGCCCGATGTCGTGTGTGTCGAAGGCATCGAGAATGGCGACATAGGAGTATGCGTTGTAGCGGCGCACAAGTTTCTCGCCCTGATACTGCTGGTATGTGCAGGCGCGGTGTGTCATGAACGTCTCGCCGCTCTCCTTGTCCTGCTGGCTCAGATTATAGCCTTCCGGTCCGCGGTATGTCAGCAGCCCTATGGCACGTGCCGCCGCGAGGCCGGCCTGTGCGGCGTCGGGTCGTGGCTCGCCCCAGCTGCTGTCGCTCTTGATCGCCATGCGCTGCGTCTCGTCTATGGCTATGGTCCATGGCGATGCCTTGGCGTCGGTGGCTATGAGTATGAGCCTGTCGAAGCGCTGAGGCTCGCGCGCTATCCACTCCAGAGCCTGGAAACCGCCCACCGAGCTGCCTACGAGCGCATGTATGCCCTTGATGCCGAGCATGCCGGCCAGCAGTCGGTGGCCCTCCACGATGTCGCCTATCGTATAGCGCGGAAACTTATCGTAATATGGCCGCCCCGTCGCCGGATTGTTGTGTAGCGGACCTGTGGTGCCGTAGTGCGACCCGAGGATGTTGGCGCATACCACATACCATTTCTCCGGATCGAGAAAAGCGCCTTCTTCCACGGTGTGCGGCCACCAGTCGGCCACATCGCTGTTGGCGGTAAGGGCATGGCATACCCACACCACATTGTCGCGTGCCTCGTTGAGCTTTCCGTAGCTGTGGTAGGCTATAGTCAGTTCGGGCAGCACCTCGCCCGATTCGAGGCGGAAGGGCTGATGGCTGCGTATTATGACCGGTTCACTCGACATGGCTGAATGCTTGTTCGAAATCGTCGATTATGTCTTCCACGTCCTCGAGGCCGAGCGATATGCGCAGCAGGGTAGGTGTCACGCCGGCGGCCTCGAGGTCGGCCTCGCTGAGCTGTTTGTGTGTGGTCGACGCCGGATGTGTGACAACGGTTATCGAGTCGCCTATCATGGTCATGTGGGCGGCGAGCTCGAGGGCTTCGACAAAGCGTACGGTAGTGTCGATGTTGCCTTTGAGCTCTACGTTGAGCACTGCAGAGGCGCCGAAACGATAGTATTTTTTCGCTGTTTCGTGGCTCGGATGGTCCTCAAAACCTACATAGCTGACTTTCTTGACCTTGGGATGAGCCTTGAGGTATTCGGCAAGCCGGCGCGTCGATTCTACCTCATGGCGTACGCGCAGCGACAGTGTCTCCAGACCAAGCATCATCAGATAGGAGTCGAAGGGAGAGGGGCAGCAGCCGAAGTCGCGCAGACCGCCTGTGCGGCATTTGGCGATAAAGGCTGCCGGGCCGAAGGCATCAGTGTACACCAGGCCGTGATAGCTCTCGTCGGGTGTCGACAGCTGAAGGAATTTGCCGTTGGCCCAGTCGAATCTGCCGCCGTCGACTATTATACCGCCCATGGCGGTGCCGTGGCCGTTGATCCATTTTGTTGCCGAGTCGACAATTATATCCGCGCCCCAGTCGAAAGGATTGCACAGATAGCCGGCCGCGCCGAATGTGTTGTCGACGATAAACGGCACCCCGTGGCGGTGGGCTACAGCGGCTATAGGCTCGAGATCGGGCACGTTGCATGTGGGGTTGCCCATGCTTTCTACGTACACCGCGCGAGTGTTGTCGTCGATAAGCTTTTCGATGTCGGCTGCCGACTCGGTGGCGGCTATGCGCACGTCGATGCCGAGCTTGCGCAGCGAGTGGCGGAACTGGTTGTACGTGCCGCCGTAGAGGAACGGCGAGGCCACTATGTTCTGTCTTTTTTCCACAAGGGCTGTGACAGTGATCAGTATCGAGCTCATGCCCGAGGCTACGGCGAGAGCGCCGACACCGCCGTAGAGCGCCGCGATGCGTTCCTCGTAGGCCGAGTTGGTCGGGTTCTGCAGACGGGTGTATATGTTGCCGGCCTCGCTGAGCTCGAAGAGCCGGGCGGCATGGTCGCAGGTCTTGAAGCGGTAGGCGGCGGTGGGGTAGATAGCCGCGCCACGGGCGCCGGTTTCGGGAGTGTGGTCGAGGCCGGCGTGTATCTGTCGGGTAGAGAATCGTAGTTTGCTGTAGTCCATATCTGTTTATAGTTTTGTTTTCTATCGTGGGTATAAAAAAACCGGCCCCATGACGGAGCCGGATTCTATTGAATAAGCATGTCAATATTCACACCCGGCTCCGTCGGTTGCACATACGCATCATACCCATCATAGTCACGCTCATCAAGGGCGTGGCCGACATAAGATAATATGAAGCGGATAAAGTCATCGCTAAGCAGAGTGCTATGTTTTCGTCTGCAAAATTAGACACAAATTTTGTATTTGCAAACTTATCGCGAGAAAAAATTGCGCGTAAGCGACGAAATAATAGATTTTTTATAAAAAACGGTGCCCCGTCTGTCGAGAGGGGGCACCGTTCATTATGCTGATGATATAATTTATCAGATACCGTAGGCTGCGAGATCGGCGGTAGTGCAGTTGTCGATAAACTCGCAGTGGCGTGTTACTTCTGCGTCGATCATGCGTGTGTATACCTTGACTGTGTTGACAAAGCTTTCGTTTGTCTTTGCGCTTACCAGCAGGAGGTATGCCATGATGATGTCGCCGGCCATTTCTACAAGGCGACGGGCGTTGAAGTCGAGATAAGCCTGGTCGTTGGCGTCGCTTACCTTCTTCACGGCAGCCTCATACTTGCCTGCCAGTACGGCGAGGCGCTCGGCCAGAGGCTCGAGCTCGCCGCTGAAGCCTTCGGCGGCATAGCTCTTCATCATGTCGAGATAGAGTCCGGTGGTAACGTAGCGGATAGCGGCTACAACCTGGAGCTGTGTGGTGCCTTCATAGATCGATGTGATGCGAGCGTCGCGGTAGAGGCGTTCGCAGGCGTAATCTTTCATGAAGCCCGAGCCGCCGTGGATCTGGATGCAGTCGTAGGCGTTCTGGTTGCAGTATTCGCTGCCAAGACCTTTGGCAAGGGGAGTGAGGGCGTCGGCCAGACGGCTGTAGTGCTTCATCTCGGCGCGTTCGTCGGCTGTGAGGCTGCGTTCGCGTGCGATATCCTCGTAGATCTTGTACATGTCCACGAAGCGTGAGCATTCGTAGAGGAGGGCGCGGCTGGCGTCGAGTTTGGCCTTCATGGTGGCGAGCATCTCGCTTACGGCCGGGAACTCGATGATAGCTTTGCCGAACTGGCGGCGTTCGAGGGCGTACTGGTGTGCCTCGCGGTAGGCGAGTTCGCTGACGCCGACGCTCTGGGCGGCGATGCCGAGGCGTGCGCCGTTCATGAGTGCCATCACATATTTGATGAGGCCGAGACGGCGGTTGCCGCAAAGCTCGGCGGGAGCGTTCTTGTACACGAGCTCGCATGTGGGCGAGCCCTTGATACCCATCTTGTTCTCGATGCGGCGTACGGTAACACCGCCGTTGCGCTTGTCGTAGATGAACATAGAGAGGCCGCGGCCGTCCTTTGTGCCTTCCTCACTACGGGCGAGGACGAGGTGTATGTCGCTGTCGCCGTTGGTAATGAAGCGTTTTACACCGTTGAGCACCCATGTGCCGTCTTCCTTCTGTGTGGCCTTGAGCATCACGCTCTGGAGGTCGGAACCGGCGTCGGGCTCGGTAAGGTCCATCGACATGGTCTCGCCTTCGCATACACGGGGTATGTACTTCTGGCGCTGCTCTTCGTTGCCGAACTCATAGAGTGTTTCGGCGCAGTCCTGCAGGCCCCAGAGGTTCTCGAAGCCGGTGTCGGCGCGGCTTACGATCTCGGCTGCCATGATGTAGGGTGTGATGGGGAAGTTCAGGCCGCCGAAACGACGGGGCATGGCCATACCCATCAGGCCGGCCTTGCGGCATACGTCGAGGTTCTCGACAGTAGCGTCGGCATAGTGTGCGCGGCCGTCGGAGCACGATGCGCCCTGATGGTCTACAGCCTCTGCGTTGCCGGCGATGGTGTTGCCGCAGATGTCGCCTACGATATCGAGCACACGCTCGTAGTTGTCCATCGCGTCGTTGTAGTCGGTGGGAGCGTAGTCGTATTTTTCAGCTTCGGTAAAGTTTCTTTCGCGTAACGCTACGATCTTCTCCATCAGGGGGTGGTGGAGATGGTGCTTGAGATCGGCGTTGTCTGTATAGAAGTTAGCCATGGCTTACTTGGAGTTTTTCTTGTAATACTTGATGAGTTTGGGCACGATCTCTTCCATGTCGCCTGTTATCACATAGTCGGCGATGGTGTTGATAGGCGCGTTGGGGTCGTTGTTGATCGATATGATTATCGAGCTCTCCTGCATGCCTGCGATGTGCTGTATCTGGCCCGAGATGCCACATGCTATGTACAGCTTGGGTCGTACTGTGACACCTGTCTGGCCGATCTGACGCTCATGCTCGATAAAGCCGGCATCGACAGCGGCGCGTGAGGCGCCTACTTCTGCGCCGAGAGTCTTGGCCAGGTCGAAGAGGAGCTGGAAATTCTCCTTGCTGCCTACGCCGTAGCCGCCGGCCACGATGATGGGAGCGTTCTTGATGTTGACTTTCGATTTCTCGATTTGACGGTCGATGATCTCTACGGCGAAGTCGGTGTCGTCGACATATTTCTTTGCGTCGAGATTCACTACCTCGCCTTTGTGGGCTGCATCGAAGATCTCTTTCTTCATCACGCCCTCGCGCACGGTCGCCATCTGCGGACGGCACTCGGGGTTGACGATGGTGGCTACGATGTTGCCACCGAAAGCCGGACGGATCTGATAGAGGAGGTCGGTATATTCCTTGCCTGTCTTGACATCCTTGTGGTCGCCGATCTCGAGAGCCGTACAGTCGGCTGTGAGGCCGCTGTGGAGGCACGAGCTTACACGGGGACCGAGGTCACGGCCGATGCAGGTGGCGCCCATGAGGCATACCTGGGGTTTGATCTCCTTGAAGAGATTGATCAGCACGGCTGCGTGGGGATTGGAGGTGTAGGGGTAGAGGCGTTTGTCTTCTACTTTGTACACGCGGTCGGCGCCATAGGGGAAAATCTGGTCTTCGACACCGTCGAGCTTGTCGCCTATTACGAGGGCTTCGAGTTTGACGCCTAATTTGTCGGCGAGTACGCGACCTTTTGTAAGGAGCTCGAGGCTCACATCGGCTACATGGCCTTCGTCGTATTCGCAGTATACTATAAGGTTGTTGTTATCTGCCATATGTATGTATGATTGGTCGGGCTGCATCAGCCGATGGTGTGGTTGGCAATAAGTTCCTGAATGAGCTCTTCGATCTGGCTGTCGTTGTTTTCGAGTCTTCTGCTTTCTTTTGCTGTGAAGACTACATTCTCGATAGCTTTAACCTTTGTGGGCGAACCGGCGAGACCGATCTGTTCGGGATCGGCTTCGACGTAGGCGGCGCCCCATTCGGCGATGTTGAGTTCGGGATGTGCTGCGAGGAAAGCCTTGGCGCTGTCGCTGAGACCGTTGGCTTCGCTTGCCGATGCGGCACGTTTGTATTTCATCACTCGTTTGGCGTTGCGCGGACGGCACTCTGCTGCGCTGCCGTTGACGGTAACGACGCAGGGCAGAGGTGCCTTTACGGTCTCTACACCATGCTCGAGACGGCGCTTTACGGTAATCTTGCCGTCGGCGACGTCGATAATTTCTTCTGCGTATGTAACCTGGGGCAGACCGAGCTTCTCGGCGATCTGGGGGCCGACCTGGGCGGTGTCGCCGTCGATAGCCTGACGGCCGCCGAGGATGAGGTCATAGTTTCCGTGTTTTTTAACTGCCTGAGCCAGCGAATAAGAAGTGGCGAGGGTGTCGGCGCCGCCTAATGCGCGGTCGGTAAGAACGATACCCTTGTCGGCACCACGATACATAGCCTCACGCACAATCTCGGCGGCACGGGGGAGACCCATGGTAAGCAAGGTCACGGTGCTGCCGGGATGAGTTTCTTTCAGTCGGAGGGCCTGCTCGAGTGCATTAAGGTCTTCGGGATTGAAGATTGCAGGCAGAGCGGCGCGGTTGATGGTGCCGTCTTCCTTCATGGCATCTTTGCCTACGTTGCGGGTGTCGGGCACCTGCTTGGCAAGCACAATGATGTTCAAACTCATAGTTATATATATTTGTGTTTTTGTAAAAATCTATTTTTCAGCCTACAAAAGTAGTGAAAAATTGCCAAAAAAACCGACGGAAAGGCACAAAACGCCTCGGCGACAGCGTTAAAATTTCTTATCGGGGCTTCTGCGCACTATTTTCCGAAGCGTCGGCCGATATAGTCTATCACGATATCGGCAAGCTCGTCCATCGAAAGTTTCGACGAGTCGAGGCACAGGTCGTAGCTCGATGCCGCACCCCAGCGCTTGTCGGTGTAGAAGTTGTAGAAGTTGGCACGCAGTTTGTTTGTGCGCTCGGCGAGCGACCGGGCTTCGTCGAGTGTCTTGGTGTCGCAGCGCTCCACTATGCGCTTGGCGCATTCGTCGATAGGAGCGTGCACGAATATGTTGATCACATTGGGCACGTCGCGCAGCACATAGTCGGCGCTGCGGCCGACGATGACACATGGCTCGCCCTCGGCGAGTTCGTGCATGAAGTCGCACTGCGCCTTGTACACCCGGTCGGAACTGCCGGCGGTGTCGCCTACCCACGACATAGGGTAGAAGCCCATAGAGAAGGGTATGATGCTTCCCATGATCTTGGGCACACGCTCGTCGCCCTGCTCGAAATATTCGATATTGTAGCCGGCCTTTTCGGCGGCCTTGACCAGCAGCATCTTGTCGTAGAACGCTATGCCGAGGCGGTCAGCTATCAGGCGGCCAAGGGCGCGTCCGCCGCTGCCGAAGCTGCGGCCTATGGTTATCACATATTTGGGGGGTAACATATTGTTTACAGTCGTTTTGATGTGTTGCGGCAGATCTGTCGGCGGATATTTGCTCGGATCTGACGGCCCGGATTAAAATGTGTATCAGAATCAAGTCTGACTTGGCTTGATTCTGATACATATAGGCATCTGTAGTTTATTCTGATTTCTTGCTTGCGCGTTTTTTGGGAGCGACTTTTTTTGTTTCTGCGGTTTTGGGCGCAGTCTCTTTCTTAGCCTTGGCCTTTGCCGGCTTAGGCTCTTCGCATGCTTCCTCGCGCTTGCGGTGCTCGATGTTGTACTGCTCGATGTTCTTGCGCATCGACGACAGCTCTTTGTTCAACGCTTCGATTTCGGCGCCCTGGTTGGCGATGGTCAGCAGCAGGGGGTTGAGCTCTTCGTTGTCGACCTGCGAGGGGAACTCTTCTTCGACGCGCATGAGGAAGTCGGCAAGCACGTTCATGTAGTTGGTAAATGCCGCGAAGTTGGTCTCGTAGGGGCTGAAGGCTGCCTGGCTGCCCATATAGTAGAAGTGGTCGCAGCTCTGCAGATATTGCCAGTCGCGCTTGAGGGCTCTGTTCTGGCACTGACGCACGCGCTCTGAAGCCGAGTAGAGTTTTTCGAATGCCTCGTTCTGCAGTCTGTTGCCCAGCCATGCCGAGGTGTCGCGTGTCTCTGCGGCGCTCGATATGGGGTGCATCACGCTCAGCTCGCCTACGGGCTTGATCTTGGCGATGGCCTCGGACGGCGTGAGGAAGTCGATGCCGTGTTCGGCGGCGAATCGCGGCAGAGCCTCGAGGAACTGGAAGATGCCGGTGGTGGCAGGGTGCAGGTCGCCGAAGGTCTCCATGTTGAGGTAGATGTTGATTATCTGCTCCTCCTGCGGTGTGGATGCTATCCAGTCGACATATCTGTCGGCGGTAAGCGGAAATTCGTTCCACGACGAGTCGCTGAAGCGGTATGCGATGTCGTCGCTCAGCTTGGAGTTGCGCAGCAGCAGGCGCAGCTTGGGCGCCGATGCGGCGGTGTAGATGTAGTTGGGCGATTTCCAGCCGAGTATGTGCTTGGCGCCTTCGGTAAGGGCGCCTTTGAATCCCATGGCAACGAGCTGGGGAGCCAGGTCGTCGTCGTAGATGAGCTCGGTGTTGCGTATCACTTTGGGAGTGACGCCGAAGCGGTTGCGCAGTATGCTGCATGTGTCGGCCACCTGCTGGGCAAAGTCCTCGGGGTCGGCGAGCGATGCCAGCGAGTAGGCGAAAGGCTGGGCGACAAACTCAACGCATCCCGTGTCGGCGAGTTTCTTGAGCACGTCGAGAAATTCGGGCACATAGTGTTCGAATTGCTCCAGTGCCACGCCCGATATCGCTATAGAGCAACGGAATCGCCCTTGGTTGGCCTCCACCATGCGCAGAAGTGTCTCGGCAGTGGGTATGTAGCTGTTGTGAGCGATACGAGTCACGATATCGTCGTTGGTAAAATCGTCGAAATAGTAGTGGTCGCGGCCGATGTCGAAGAAACGGTAACGTTTCAGGCGGAACGGCTGATGTATCTCGAAATTAAAACAAATAGCTTTCATTGGTTGATATTGTTTGAAGAGGCCGTCTTGCATCAGCGACCCAGTACTTTATTATAAATGTCGATAACCTTTTTGCCTGCCTTGTCCCATGTTATCTGAGCCACTTCGGCAAGGCCGTCCTCGCGCATCTGGCGGTAGAGGGCCGGGTAAGAGATGATGGCGTGTATGGCGTCGGCCATGGCGTCGATGTCCCAGTAGTCGGTCTTTATTACGTTGTCGAGGATTTCGGCGCAGCCGCTCTGTTTCGATATTATGGAGGGCACTCCCATCTGCATGGCCTCGAGGGGCGATATGCCGAAGGGCTCGGATACCGAGGGCATGATGTACACGTCGCTGGCCTTCAGCATCTCATAGACCTGACGCCCTTTCTGGAAGCCCGGGAAGTGGAATCGGTCGGCTATGCCTCGCTCGGCGGCAAGTGAGATCATCTTGTTCATCATGTCGCCTGAGCCGGCCATGACGAAACGCACGTTCTTGCAGTTGCGCAGCACCTTGGCGGCGGCTTCAACGAAGTACTCGGGGCCTTTCTGCATCGTGATGCGGCCCAGGAATGTCACTATCTTCTCTTTTGTGGCGCGCGGCATCTCGATGTCGAGCAGATCCTGACTCAGAGGCACCACGGCGTTGTGTACGGTGGTTACCTTGGCCGGGTCGATGCCGTAGTGGTCGATGACGGTCTGCCGGGTAAGGTTGCTCACTGTTATCACATGGTCGGCATGTGTCATGCCGTCGCGTTCGATGCCGTAGACCGTGGGGTTGGGCTTTCCTCGCGAGCGGTCGTACTCGGTGGCGTGGACATGTACCACAAGAGGTTTGCCGGTCACTTGCTTGGCGTGTATGCCGGCAGGGTAGGTAAGCCAGTCGTGGCTGTGGATTATGTCGAAGTCGAGTGTGCGTGCGATCACGCCGGCGGTTATCGAGTAGTTGTTTATCTCCTCGAGGATATTGTCGGGGTATCGGCCCGAGAACTCTATACATCCCAGGTCGTTGGTGCGCATGTAGTTGAAATCGGCGTAGATATGGTCGCGGAGCTTATAGTAGAGCTCGGGGTCCATGACCTTGCCTATGCGCGATTCCACATAGTCGCGGTTGACGTCTCTCCAGGCGACGGGCACCTGTGATGTGCCGATGATATTGGCGAAACTCTTGTCCTCGTCGCCGAAAGGCTTGGGGATGACAAAAGTTATGTCCATATCGCCACACTCCCACATGCCACGGGTAAGGCCATAGCTTGCCGTGCCGAGACCTCCTAAGATGTGAGGGGGAAACTCCCAACCGAACATTAATGCTTTCATAGTGATGATATTTATATAAGATTGGGATTAATTATTCTGGTCGAAGCGCTTGAGTGTGCGGTAGGCTCGCAGTACTTCCGCCACGTTTGTGGCATGGCTCACGGCGCCGCGTCCGGTGTAGGGGGGATTGCCGTCGTAGAGCTGGCTCAGCGAGGCTATGCAGCCTTCGGTCATCTCGTCCTCGAATCCGATGAGGAGACGGTCGAGATAGCCCACACCGCTTAAGCCGAACACGCGCAGATAGGCGTCGGCATAGAATCCGGCAAGCCAGGGACGGGACGGGCCGTTGTGCATGGCAAATTCGCGTTCGTCGGGAGAGCCGAGGTAGTTGGGACGATAGCCGTAGCTCTTGGGCGAGAGTGTGCGCAGACCTTTGGGCGTGAGGAGCTCGCGTGTGACAACGTCGAGCACGCCCTTGCGCTGTCGGCGGTCGAGAGGCGAGTAGTCGAGGCCTATCGCGATAGCCATGTTGGGGCGTACCGACGGGTCGGCATATGTGCCGTCGACAAAGTCGTAGAGGTAGCCGCTTTCGTTGAGGAAGGTGTCGATAAACGGTTTCTTCATCAGTTCGGCGGCATCGAGCCATTTGCGGCGTTCTTTCTCGAGGCCCTCGTCGCCTTCGGCGAGCGATGCGGCAAACATGAGCGCGTTGTACCACAGGGCGTTGAACTCTACGAGCATGCCTGTGCGGCGCACTACGGGGGCGCCGTTGAGCATGGAGTTCATCCACGAGGCCGGACGCAGGTGGCCGTCGGTGCTCAGCAGGCCTGTGTCGGGGTCGACGAACAGGTTGGGGTAGCCGCCGCGAAGTATGTCGTCGACGAGCTGTGCCACCGGCTCGAAATATTTTTTACGGCACTCTTCTGTTCCGACTGTACGGGCGTATTGCTGTATGGCCCATATCGCCCATAGTGGTATGTCGGGGAGATCTATGCCGTGGATGTGCTTCGACAGCTGGCCGGTGTCGGCGAAGCGTATCAGCGATTTGAGCGCTGTGTCGCATATCGCCTCGAAGTCGGCGCGGTGGTCGATGGCGAGGGTAAGGCCCGGCAGCGCCATGAAGGTGTTTCGGGCGAGCACCACGCCCCAGGGGAAGCCCGAGAGTATGTAGGTGCCTTCGCCTCGGCGTATGTAGAATTGCTTGGCGCTGTTCTTGAGGCAGTTGAAGAACGACGAGCGCGGTGTGCGGCTTGCCACCTCGGCTTCGTACATCTTGTGCAGCTTGCGTGTGTCGATAGGGCTTACGCCGGCCGAGAATATTATCGACTCGCCTTTCTTAATAGGTATTTCAAAGTATCCGGGCACCCAGAGGTCCTCGCAGTAGGGTACTCCGCGCTCCAGATCTTTCACGTACTCTATGCCGTTGTACCAGTTGGGTTCGTCTATCCATGTGGGCTTGCGGTTGAACTGCATGTAGAGTGTGGGATAGCCGTCGTAGAGGCATGTGGCCACACCGTTGTTGACGGGCTTGATCTCGCGGTTCAGGGCGTCGTTTGCCACGCAGAGGCTGTTGACCTCGCGGAAAGCAAGGAAAGGCCTGAAGCGCAGGGTCGTCGCCGAGTGCGCCTCCTGAAGTGTGTAGCGGATCAGGATTCGGTTCTCCTGGCTGATGAAGATTTTTTCTTTGGTTAGTATCACTCCGCCTACACGATATGTCATCCGCGGCACTTCCTCGCAGTCGAACTCGCGTATGTACTTGTGTCCGGCAGGGCTGTACACGCCGCCGTGGTAGCGGTGTATTCCAAGATTGAAAGGCGCGCCGTGCTGTATGACGGTCTCGTCGAGGCTCGACAGCAATACGTGCGGCTTGTAGTCTTTCTCCTCTATAGGTATTACCAGCAGTCCGTGTTGCTTTCGGGTGTTGCATCCCACCAGCGATGTGCAGTGATACGCCCCGGCCTGATTGGTGCGGAGCATCTCCTTGGGGAGCGACTGGTCCAGATTTATGAGCAGATTCTTATCGAATTTAAGATAACTCATTTCGGTTTTAGGATATTATTACAGTGTATTTATATTCTATGATGTCAGAGTCGGGAAATCGGTATTCTCCCAACGATGTGCGAATTTAAGTCAAAAAGTCAATAAAAGCAAGGAAATATGTCCTTAAACATGTTTTTGCGTCTTGCCGGCCTCTTTGCATGTGCCGGTAAAAAGCGCGCTACTTCTACTATTAATATATGTATATACTTGCGGAGTTTGAGTAAATTTGCTAAATTTGCTGCGTAAAAGATAAGGCATATGAATGAGGAAGCGCTTAGTCGCATGTACTTGAAGGAAACGTCTTTTCAGGCTTTGATGCAGCACCGTATTTTTAATGTGCTGCTCGTGGCCTCGCCTTACGACGCCTTTATGATGGAGGAAGACGGCCGTGTGGAGGAGCAACTCTACAATGAATATGTAGCTCTCAACCTTAGCTCGCCTCCCCGAGTGACTCGCGTCTCTACCATGACCGAGGCGCTCGAGGCGCTCGAAGTGAAGCCCTTCGACCTCATCATAGCCATGCCCGGAAGCGACATAACCGATACTTTCGACGGCGCGGCGGCGATTAAGACCATCTATCCGCATGTGCCTATAGTCGTGCTCACGCCGTTCAGCAAGGAGGTGTCGCGCCGTCTGGCCCTGCAGGATCTTTCGCATGTCGACTATGTGTTCTCGTGGCTCGGCAACATGGACCTTCTCCTGGCTATCATCAAATTGCTTGAGGACAAGCTTAATGCCGACGATGTGACCAATGTCGGGGTGCAGATGATAATGCTCGTGGAGGACTCTGTGCGTTTCTACTCGTCGGTACTGCCGCATATCTATAAGTTCCTGCTCAAACAGTCGATGCTTTTCTCGACCGAGGCCCTCAACCAGCACGAGCAGATGCTGCGCATGCGCGGACGCCCCAAGGTAATGCTTGCCCGCAACTATGAGGAAGCGGTGGAGCTCTACAGCCGTTACGGCGGCAAGATGCTCGGTGTGATCAGCGATGTCTCGTTTGCCCGTGAAGGCGTCAAGGACCGTCATGCCGGCATACGCCTTGCCAAGTGGCTCCGCGAGCAGGATCCGTATCTGCCGCTTATCATAGAGTCGTCGGAGAGTGCGAACGCTGATGCCGTGACCGAGTTTGGCGGCACATTCATCGACAAGAACTCCAAGAAGCTGCCTGTCGACCTCGGCGAAGCCATCATGGATAATTTCGGCTTCGGCGATTTTATCATACGCAACCCGGCCGACAAGAGCCCTATAATGACTATCCGCAATCTCAAGGATATGCAGGAAAACATATTCAAGATACCTGCGGACTCATTGCTCTATCATGCCTCACACAATGATATCTCGCGCTGGCTCTATTCACGCGCCCTCTTCCCTATCGCCGATGTCGTGAAGCGCCACCACTTCACTTCGCTGTCGGAGGCGCCGGCCGTAAAGCAGCTCTTCTTCGATCTGATCATCAAGTACCGCAAGATGAAAAACCGCGGCGTGGTGGCTGTGTTCAAGAAGGACCGCTTCGACCATTACTCCAACTTTGCCCGTATAGGGCAGGGCAGTCTCGGCGGCAAGGGCCGTGGCCTGGCTTTTATCGATTCCATCATCAAGAGGAATCCTATATGCGATAATTTCTATGGCGTGACCATATCCATACCGCGTACGGTGGTGCTGTGTACCGACGTCTTCGACGAGTTCATGAGCACCAACGGTCTCTATCCTCTCGCGCTGAGCGATGCCTCCGACCAGACGATACTCGACGCTTTCCTCGCGGCCAGACTGCCCGAAAGACTCAAGGAAGACTTTATCGCGCTGTTCGATGTGGTGGACCGCCCGTTCGCCGTGCGCAGCTCGAGCCTTCTCGAAGACTCGCATTATCAGCCGTTTGCCGGTATATATGCCACGTACATGGTGCCGTATACCGCCGACCAGGAGATGCGTCTGCGCTGGCTCGAGGATGCCATCAAGGGCGTGTATGCCTCGGTGTTCTATTCGGCGAGCAAGACATATATGACCGCGACAAGCAATGTGATCGACCAGGAGAAAATGGCCGTGATCATACAGGAGGTCGTAGGCGAAGACCGCGGCGGATACTACTTCCCGTCCTTCTCGGGTGTCGGACGCTCGCTCAACTATTACCCCCTCGGCGACGAGCAGCCCGAGGACGGCGTGGTAGAGTTAGCTGTCGGTCTGGGCAAATATATCGTCGACGGTGGCCGCGGACTGCGTTTCTCGCCGCTCCATGCCGACCATGCCCTGCAGACCTCGACTCTCGATCTTGCCTTGCGCGACACCCAGACAAAACTGTTTGCCATCAAACCGGCTGAGCCGGGCAATGCCGACGCTTTTTCTGTGAGGCTCGACGAGGACGACAACCTCGTGCGCAAGAACGTACAGGACTTCGCCAATACGGGAGTGCTGCGCTATATGGTGTCGACATTCGATCCGATGGACGGCATGCTCAAGGATTTCGAGGAAGGCCGTGGCCGCAGGGTCGTTACTTTCTCCAACATCCTTCGCGACAAAGCCCTGCCGGTGGCCGAAGCTCTCGATTTCATGCTCAAGCAAGGTCAGATGGCCATGCAGCGCCCCGTCGAGATCGAGTTTGCCGCCAACATCGCGCCTAAAACCGGCGAAAACGGCATCAAGGGACATCTCTACTGGTTGCAGATAAGGCCTATAGTGGACAAGAAGACCCTGATAAGCGATACTGTGGTCGACCGTCCCGACGATGAACTTATACTCCGCAGCACGACGGCCATGGGCAACGGCATGATAGAAGGTGTGAAGAGCGTAGTATATGTCCGTCCCGATAAATTTGACTCTTTCAACAACACTGCGACAGTAGATATAATACGTCGCATCAACGATGAATTTAGCGCCCGTGGCGAAGGATATGTCCTTATCGGCCCCGGCCGCTGGGGATCTTCCGATCCGGCGCTCGGCATACCTGTGCGCTGGACCGATATTTCCGCAGCGCGTCTTATTGCCGAGGCTTCGCTGCCGGGATACCGTATAGAGCCCAGCCAGGGCACACATTTCTTTCAGAACCTTACTTCGTTCGGCGTAGCCTACTTTACCGTAGACGCCGGTGCCGGAGAAGGATTGTTCGACAGTTCCTATCTCGACAGTCAGGAGGCGGTCTACGACGACGGCACCGTGAGAATAGTCACATTCGACCGGGCGCTTCCGATAGCCGTAAACGGCCGCTCGGGCCTGGGAACAGTAGCAAAACCTTATATCGATAACAATTCAGACAATACCATACAATGAGCTTTATATCAGCATTCAAGCGGGCATTCGGCTTCGGCGATGACGACACCATATACGAACGCGACGAAAACATATCGGATGATGATGTGCAGATACACACCGGCAATGATTCACACGCGACGGAAACACCGGTAAACATGCCTGCCGCCCCTGTCGCTTCCGCTGAGATGAAAGCCAGGATTTTCGAGGGCGTGGTGGCCGTATTCAATCAGGCATTGCCCGATTTCCTCGGCAAAAGCGTCGACCCGGTTGCTCAGCAGCGCATTCTGGCAGAATCTATCGATAAGTCGGTCGATGCATATCTCGACAGTCTGTTGATCGAATCACACAAATATGCCGAGGCTAAACTCCGTCAGTCGGTGGAGGCTTCCAGACGCGATGCCGAGCAACTGCGCTCGGAGATGCAGCACCTCGAGCAGCAGCGCTCCTCGATACGCGAGCAGCAGCTCAGTGCCGACCGCCGTCGCCGTGCAATGGCCGACAGGGTTACAGATCTCGAGGCTCAGGTGCAGCGGCTCGAGGCTGAGCGCGAGCAGTTCGAGCTCGAAAACAAAAGCCTCCTCAACAAGCTCAAGGTGGCCGACATACAGCCCGGTGTGGTAGACGAGATGTCGAAAGAGATCGAAGAGCTGAAGGCCCGTCTGGCGCAGAATGCGCCGGCCGAAGTGCCGGAGGCCATGGTCAAGGAGTATGAGGACAAGATCGCCGAGATAAACCGGCAGGCCGAGGAGACCCGTGCCGAGCTCACTCAGAATGTAAGCGACCTCAAACAGCAGGCCGAACTGATGCAGGCCATGTACAACGACATGCAGAAGGATTATGCGCAGGAGAAAGAAGCGCGTGAGACTGCCGAGACCGAGCTCGCCAAAGCACGTACACTGCTCGAGGAGGTAGACAATATGCAGCGTCAGTTCGCCCAGGTGGAAGAAGTGATACGCAAACGCGACGAACGCATCGAAAAGCTCAAGACTTCGAACAAACGCCTGCGCGACGAGTTGTCTGTTGTCAAAGAGCAGCTTGCCGCGGCCGAGAGTCCCAACCTCTTCGGCTATGAGGAAGCATCGGGCCGTGCCGAGCGCCGCGCCGAGAATATGATAGACTCTGTGGCCACAGAGATGGCCGCCATTGAGGATGATTTCGAGTGCCCCGACTGGTTCGTTTCCGAGCCCGGCCCCAATGTGGCTCCCTTGCGTTCCGCCGACAATGAATTCGGCTACTCCGAGCCTCCCCGGAAGCCTCACAAACCCGATTCGGACGCTCAGCTGTCGCTCTTCTGATTTTTTGTCTCATAACCAAAACATTTTGAATAAACTCGCGTTCTACTGATAGATGCGATACGTAAGTACAAATTCACATTCAGAACCGGTAGGTCTCATCGAGGCCATCAACCGATGCGTGGCGGCCGATGGCGGACTTTTCATGCCGTCCGAGCTGCCGCGTATACCAAAAGCTTTCTTCAACAATATAGGAGAAATGAGCTTCCGCGACATAGCTTATGTTGTGGCCAACTCTTATTTCGGCGAGGACATCGACAGTGCCGCCCTCAAGGAGATAGTAGACAGTTCCTTCTCTTTCGATATACAGATGGTAGACCTTGGCGACAACTGTTATGTGCTCGAGCTCTTCCACGGCCCCACGCTGACATTCAAGGACTATGGCGCCCGTTTCATGGCCCGTCTCATGAAGTATATCGACGGAAAAGGCTCCCGACGCCGCAATGTGCTTGTGGCAACCACCGGCAACACCGGCGCGGCAGCGGCGAACGGTCTCTTCAATATCGAGGGTATCAGCGTGTCGGTGCTCTATCCCAAAGGCCAGCTGTCGAGGTGGCAGGCCGCTCAGCTCACAGCTCTTGGCGAGAACATACATCCCATAGAAATCGTGGGCACTGTGGAAGACTGCAAGCGCCTTGTGCAGAAGGCTATCGCCGATCAGTCGCTCTCCGACTTCCATCTTACCGGCGCCAACTCGATCAATATAGCGCGTCTGATACCGCAGATCACATTCACGCTCTATGCCTATGCCCGTCTCAAGGCTCTCGGTGTCGACTATGCCGAGCAGGCCATGTACGCCATGCCGGCCGGCAACATAAGCAATATCGTGGCGTCTGCAATGGCCAAGCGCCTCGGCTGTCCTACCGGTCCGATAGTCGGCGGTACGGCGGCCAACAACCAGCTTGCTCCGCTCCTTGTCGACGGCGATGGCCGGCGGTGCAAACCGCTGCGCACGCTCGCGCCCTCGATCGACATGTCGTATCCGTCGGGCTGGCCCCGTCTGCTTCATCTCTACGGTGGCGATCTCGAGGCCATGCGCCGTGATATCATCGCTCCCGAGGGTATTGCCGACGATGTGATAGCGTCGACAATCGTAAAGCTGCGAGAGCAGAAAGGATATGTGATCGACACACACGGCGCCGTGGCCTATGCCTCGGCGGCCGCCGTGCACAACGGCCCGGCCCCGAGGGTAGTATTCGCCACCGGCCACCCGGCGAAACAGCACGACACCATAAGCCGCATAACAGGCGTGTCGGTGGATATCCCTCATCAGCTGGCGCGCTTCATGTCGGTAAAACGTAATCCGACAATCATACCGCCGACGCTGCCGGCGCTCAGGAAACATCTCGATTCGATAAACTGACTAACATTTAATACCGTCAAGAATATGGCAAACAAACGCGACCTCAAAAAGTTTATACGCAACACCTGCGGTAACATCGCACTCGATATGGTAATCGTAGGCGAGCACTTCTCCCAGATCGACAAGAAGGATGTGGAGAAGATCGTCATGGACTGCGCAGTGCTGCAGACAACTACAATCAGCCGTTTAGGCATAGCCTTCGACCGTTCGGAAGCCGACTTTGCCACAAAGGGCGAGTACACCGCCGCACGCCGCAAATATTTCCGCCGTGCCTACAAGGCTCTTGTCGGTCAGTTCGACAAGGATGTCGCCGAACTGGTAAAAGACATGAACCGGGCGCTCCCCGACGAAGTTCGACAGAGCCTCAAAAAAGCTGTAAATGAGTAATCTGTCGGCAGCAATACTGCGTCTTTTCGGGTGGAGGGTATCGGTAACGGTGCCCGACTACCCGAAATGTATCGTCTGTGTGGCGCCACACACGAGCAACTGGGACTTTATCCTCGGCGAGCTGGCTTATACCTCGGTAGGCCGCAAGGCCGGCTTCCTGATGAAAGACACATGGTTTTTCTGGCCCTTAGGATGCTTTTTCCGTGCTATAGGTGGTATTGCCGTGCCCCGTCGGCGTAAAGGCGCGAGATCGGTAACGGAGACTGTCGTGGAGAAGTTCGACAGCACCGACCGGCTAACCATTGCCATCACGCCCGAGGGAACGCGCAGCCGCACGAGCCAGTGGCATACGGGCTTCCTCCGTATAGCCCGGCAGGCCGGCGTGCGTATAGTGCTCGGTGTCATAGATGCTCCGACGCGCCGTATCATGATAGAGCACACCTTCGAGCCTACCGACGATATCGACGCCGACATGCGCCGTATCAAAGATTTCTACAGCCCCTACAAAGGCATACATCCCGACAAATTCACAGCCGAATGAATACATTTACCGATTATATCCGCATCGCCGCCCTGCCTCTCGACATAGAGTGGGGCGAGAAGAAGATCAACTGCGACGCTGTAGCCCGAGCATGTGGGTCGCTGCCGGCCGGCACTGACATACTGGTGCTCCCTGAGCTTTTCTCGACCGGCTATGCCGACGACTACGATGCCATGAACGAGCTTGCCGAGGCTGTGAACGGGCCGACCATGACATTTATCCGAGAACTTGCCCGGCGCCATTCGATGGCTGTCGCAGGCAGTTTCCTCGCTTCGGAGGACGGGAAGCTGTACAACCGAGGTTTTTTCGTAGAACCCAACGGCGACACAGCCTTCTATGACAAGCGTCATCTCTTTTCGGTCAGCGCCGAGGCCAGGATACTGACAGCCGGAGAGGAGCGTATGCCTGTTGTCCGTTTCCGCGGCTGGAATGTGTCGATGATCATATGCTATGACCTTCGTTTCCCCGTGTGGTGCAGATGCCACCGCAACGAGTACGATATACTGCTCGTGCCTGCCAACTGGCCCCAGGCCCGGGGCTATGCCTTCACACATCTGGCTATTGCACGTGCGATTGAGAACCAGTGCTGTGTGGTGGCGGCAGACCGCGGCGGCAGCGATGTATACGGCACTTATGACGGGCTCACACAGATTTTCGACGGCCGCGGCATGCCTGCAGGCAATCAGTCAGGGCCTTTCGTGGTGGCTGATCTGAGCCGCAAGAAACAGGACGATTACCGTGCCGGTTTCCCTGCCGCCAACGATGCCGACGATTTCAGATTTCTTTAGTCCTGAACGGCTCGAACATTATTGTAGACAGATATTTCTCGGCACGGTCGGGGAAGACCACGACTATATTTGACCCTTTCGGTGCCGATTGGGCCGTGCGAAGAGCGGCGAGCATTGCCGCGCCCGAACTCATTCCGGCGAAGATGCCTTCTGTCCTTATCAGCTGCCGGGCCATGTCGATGGCCTCTTCGCTCGACACCATTTCCTGAATATCGATCTTTGAGGGGTCGTATATTTCAGGCACAATGGCCTCTTCCATGTTTTTGAGTCCCTGGATATAATGCCCTTTTACCGGGTGTGCGCATACGATCTTGATTTCGGGCTTGAGGGCCTTGAGGAATCTCGAGATACCCATTATTGTGCCTGAAGTGCCGAGCGCGCACACAAGAAAATCGATCTTGCCGCCAGTCTGTGCCCATATCTCGAGCGCGGTGTTTTCGTAGTGCGCCTGATAGTTTGAGGCGTTGCCGAACTGGTCGGGCATGAAGTATTTGCCCGGATTTTCATCCACAAGTCTGTGAGCGAGGCGAATGGCGCCGTCGGTGCCCTGATCGGCAGGCGTCAGAGTCACTTTGGCGCCGTAGCTGCGTATTATAGTACGCCGCTCTTCCGACACGCCGGCCGACATCACAATCTCGACGTCGTATCCTTTGATCACACCGAGCATGGCGAGTCCTATGCCGGTGTTGCCCGATGTCGGTTCGATGATGGTCATGCCTTTGCGTAGCCGTCCGGCCGCCTCGGCATCCTCTATCATCTTGAGGGCTATGCGGTCCTTGATACTTCCTGTAGGGTTGAATCCTTCGACCTTTGCGAATATGTTTACATCCGCCACATTGTTGATGCGGCTGAGCCGTACCATCGGAGTGGAGCCTATAGTGTCGAGTATACTGTCTTTGATGTCCATTTTGTCATTCAGATATGCCGGAATCCTTACGAGCCTGCTCGAAACGAGCCTTCATGCCAGGGTTGCCATATGTAAGTTTCTTAATAGTCAGGTCTTTCTCTACAGTCTCGTCGGCTTTAAGAAGTTTCTCTTCGGAGGTCTGGAAGTTGGCCTGTACGGCTCTGAGAGCCTTAATCTGTTTTTCGAGATCGTCGATGATCTTGTCGATGCCTGTAATGGCAGCTTCGTATTTTGAACGCGCGGCGGCTACATTTCGTTCGAATCCGGTGCGGAATTTCAGTAACTTTTCTTCAAATCTGGCCAGATCTACCGACTGTTCGCGAGATACGGCCAGCTCTTCCTTGAGCGAGATAATCTCATCGAGGTTCTTCTTCGCCGCCTCGGTGAGTATGCGCATGAGCGGAATGAAGAACTGAGGGCGTATCACGTACATTTTGGAGTAGAGGTGCGACATGTCCACAATACCGTTGTCGTACACCTCGTTGTTCTGCTCGAGCATTGTTACCAGTACGGCGTACTCGCAGCCTTTGTTGCGGCGGTCCTTGTCGAGCTTTTCGAGGAAGTCGGTGTTGCGGTGCTTGACAGCTGTGGCGTCGGCCTCGTTTTTCATCTCGAACATAATTGAGATGTATTCGGTGCCGTCGACAAAGTCGCGGAAAATGAAGTCGCCTTTAGACCCGAGGCGAGCGTCGTTGTCCTTTCCGAACTCGGCATAAGGAAACAGACCGTAGCTCTGCATCTGCATGAACTGGGTGGAGCAGTGAGTCTCGAGGCTCTCGCCTATCATTTTTGTAGACAGTCTCAGCTTATAGTCTTTGAGCCTGTCGATTTCCTGCTGTTTGTCGGCCAGCTGCATGTTGTGACGGTTGATTAGTTCCTGTTCGCGCGTCCTTGCGGCGGCGTGGTCGGCCTTCAGCTGTGAATTGAGCTCGATAATGGTCTGCTGCCGCCTGTTCAGCTCCTCGCTGCATGAATTGCGCTCGTTGAGTATATCGACCTGATGCCGGGCCCTGATGGCCTCGAGTTCGGCTTTTTTCTCGTTGTTATAGTTGTCAATGAGCGCTTTGAGACGTTCGATTTCCTGTCGCATTGTCGACGCTTCACGGTCTTTGTCGGCAAGTCGCCTGTCGAAGTTGCGCTCGGCGCTGAGGGCGTTCGCTCTTTCGTCGGCTTTGTGCTTCTGTTCGACTTCGGCAATGCGGCGGTTTATCTCTTTCTCAAATTCGGTGTTTCGCACCTGCGCCACGATGGCAGCATAGTCGCTTTCATCGACTTTAAATGTGGTGCCGCACTTGGGGCATATAATTTCTTTCATCGCTGTCTTGTTTCTGACGGCAAAATTACATCATAAAATCGGGATATATTCGTAAATTTGCATAATCTTGATATTTGAGTGGGGTCTTAGAGCGTGTGAGGTGTGTTAAATATTATTAATGCTCTTGCGCGGTTCGACTATAGTTACTAATTTTGCAGCATCAAAACAGCGCGGAGTGGAGCAGTGGTAGCTCGTTGGGCTCATAACCCAAAGGTCGTAGGTTCGAGTCCTGCCTCCGCAACAAAATAAACCGTCTCGATGTTGTCGCGGCGGTTTTTTGTTTACGGAACAACTGTTTTTTATTATGGCGGCAAATAAAGAATCACATCTTATTTCGACGGCAAGCACAGATGGCCTCGGCAACAGGCCGATAGGAAAGCTATTGCTTCAATATTCGCTTCCGGCGATCATAGCGAGCCTTGCCACGTCGCTCTATAATATTGTCGACAGTATATTTATCGGTCGCGGCGTCGGAGCTATGGCCATTACCGGCCTCGCCATCACATTTCCGCTAATGAACCTTGTGGTGGCATTCTGCGTGCTCGTTGCCGTAGGCGGCTCCACCATCTCGTCGATATTTCTGGGCCAGGGCAATATGGCCAAGGCCTCGCGCGTGGTGGGCAATGTGACCGTGCTGTGCCTTATCCATGCAGTAATGATCATGACAGTGGGTCTGGTGTGGCTCGACCCGATATTGTATTTCTTCGGCGCCACCGCCGAGACCATACCCTATGCCCGTGAGTTTATGTACATCATCCTTGCCGGCACACCGATAGCATATGTCTTCCTCGGGCTCAACAACCTGATGCGAGCCACCGGCTATCCGCGCAAGGCCATGATCTCGGCCTTGCTGTCGGTGGCAGTCAATATCGTGGCCGCGCCGCTGTTTATCTTTGTGTTCGACTGGGGTAT
Source organism: Muribaculaceae bacterium (assembly GCA_017620635.1). Classification (GTDB taxonomy): domain Bacteria; phylum Bacteroidota; class Bacteroidia; order Bacteroidales; family Muribaculaceae; genus CAG-873. Next base: position 97,614 of record JAGAUV010000022.1, read on the forward strand.
TGCCGGCGCCGCTGTCGCTACGGTACTGGGTCAGACGGCCGCTTTCGTGTGGGTTCTTGCTCATTTTATCTCGTGCAAGAGCGAGATACACTTTACGCGCAGCTCATGGCGGATCGATATGTCGGTGGTACGTAAGGTGTACGCCATAGGCATGTCGCCCTTCCTGATGAACTGCTGCGCCTGCCTTGTGGTGGTGTTTATCAACAAGGCCCTGCTCGACAGTGCCGGCGCCGACGGTAATCTCGCCGTGGGAGCCTACGGTATCATCAACCGAACGTCGATGTTCTTTGTAATGATCATCTTCGGCATCACACAGGGTATGCAGCCCATACTCGGCTACAATTACGGCGCGGCAAGCTGGGCGAGAATACGCGAGACCTTGAAGAAGGGCATCATAATAGCATCACTCATATCGCTCGTGGGATGGCTCGCAACCGAAATCATCCCCGATAAGATAAGCGAGATGTTCACTATCGACGCCTCGATGATAGCGATAGCCCGCGACGGCTTCAGAATATTTTTCCTCTTCTATCCGCTTGTCGGCTCACAGATAGTGATACAGAATTATTTTCAGTCGATAGGCATGCCCAAGCTGTCGATATTCCTCTCGCTGACCCGACAGCTCATATTCCTGTTGCCGCTTCTCTGGATTCTACCACCGCGCTACGGCGTAGACGGCGTGTGGATTGCAATGTGCTCGAGCGACCTTATAGCTTTTGTCCTGGCCGCTGTCACGGTCGTGATAATGAACCGTAAGATCGCCGCTAAACTTAACTCAATGAAAAATTATGGTCGAAATTCTTGATCTGCGTGTCGACCCGGCGACAGCGGCTATCGAAAGCCGTCTTGTGTCGGAGTGTGCCGGCCGTCTTCGCATAGCTCCTGCCCGAATAGCGCGTGTGGATATAACACGCCGGTCTATCGATGCCCGTCAGCGTAAGGTGGCGGTAAACCTACAGGTAAAAGTGCATGTCGACACGATAGATGAAGATGCAGTGGCGATAGAGTCTGTCGAATACGGCAATGTGGCGGAATCGAAGCCGGTAATAGTGGTAGGAGCAGGTCCGGCCGGCCTTTTTGCGGCACTCGAGCTTATAGAGCTTGGCCTTAAGCCAGTCGTGTTGGAGCGAGGCAAGGATGTTGACAGCCGCCGCCTCGACATGGTGGCCATAAACCGCGAGGGGCGCGTCGATCCTGACTCCAATTATTGCTTCGGCGAGGGTGGTGC